>CALFLJ010000079.1 GCA_937880335.1 uncultured Succinatimonas sp. | reverse complement strand
TTGCCTTTTAGATTGTCTATACAGGAAAAAAAATACGAAGGTTCAATTCTCTTTGCCGTAGGTATGTTTTTCTTTGGTATTGCAGCAGGCTGGTGTAATGAAAATACTGGTTTTGCTATCTGTTTTATGACAGGTCTTTTAGGTTTATGGCTTTTGAAGACCAAGCGTTTATTGCTCTGGCATGTAAGTGGTGGTATAGGTTTAGGCATAGGCTTTTTGCTTTTGGCTCTATCCCCTGGCAATGAGGCTCGCCTTGAGTTTATGGAAGATAACGGTTTTGACTTCTGGGGGCATCTACCTAAGGCTATATCTATTTTCAATACAACCTTGCTTGAGCATTTGCCTCTTTTACTAGTTTTGTGTTTTCTCTTATTTAAGATTTTAAGAAAGTCCTATCACAAAAAATATGCTTATGATTTTTATGGGGCCTTATGGTTATTTGGCATTGCTCTAAGCTCGATCTTTATCATGATTTTTTCACCTAATTTTCCAGCCCGTGCAGCAACACCTTTTACAATTTTTACCATTGCATCTATATTAAGTCTTGCAAATATTTTCTATAAAGAAAAAGAAAATATTATTCCGCATAAACTTAAAGTTATCTCTTTAGTTTTAGCAATAGCTTATTTTGTACCTACCATGGGTAATACCATCTATGCCTATACTTTATTAAATGAGGATGCCCAAAAAAGAGTAAATGAAATTCTGGAGCAAAAAGATAAGGGCATAGATAATTTAGTGGTAAAGCCCTTTAGGGTTATGACCTCAAAATATGTATTTGTAGGTGATCTAAGAGCTCAAAAGCAGTATTTTGCAAATTTAATTATTGCTAAATACTATGGAGTAAATTCAATTCGCAGATCCTGCAATTACGATTTTCCTTCTACCGCATCTCATGATTACGCTTTCTTTGCTCGTATAAATAAAGATGGAGTTTGTTCTTTAGACAGAGGAGATCCTGAGGATCCTAATGATGAGCTAAATAAGGCTTATCTTAAAGCACATCCTGACATAAAGCCTAAGTTTGATTTTAAGCACTATAAGAAAAACTAAAAGTCAAACTTGAGATTTTTAGTTTAGGAAATAAATGACTGTAGACTTTATTTAAACCTAAATTTCTCTTTATACATGGGGATGATTTTTTGGATTTAAAGTATGAGTTAACTTATTGATAAGAAAACTCATTTTTCTTTAAATCTTGAAGGTTGTCCCCATTTTATATTGTGTAAAGAAAATGATTAAGAAAAAGCCTTTTAAAGACTTTTAAGTTAAAAGAGGTTTTATTATGAATAAGTTTGAAAAAGTAATGCAGGAAAAAGGACAAAAGCAAAACTCTTTGGTAAGAGGTCAGGTTCCAACCTTGTTTGATTTCTTCTCAACACCGCTTTCATTTTTTGACTCTTTTGAAAATACAAAAGCAGGCGATAATTTTGCAGTAGATATTATCGACAAGGGAGATAGATACCAGCTAAAGGCTGATTTACCTGGTGTACGTAAAGAGGATATCAAAGTTTCCTTTAGTGACGGGGTCTTGACAATTAAGGCAAGTCATCATGCTCATAAAGAGGAGAAAGATGCAAAGGGCTTTTTGGTCAACGAGCGTACTGAGGGCACTTATGAGAGATCTTTTAGCTTTGAGGATGCAGATGCAGAAAATATAAATGCAGCCTTTGTAAAGGGTGAGCTTGATATAAGCATAGGTAAAAAGCAAAAGGCTAATGAAAGGTGCATAAGCGTTAACTAAAAATTAAATACAGCTAAAAAAAGAATCCCCCTTAGGAGAGTAAAATGCAAAATAATGATTTTAAAAATAATGTAATATCGGTATTTGATCTTCTAAATAGACCGTTAAATAGCTTAGGGCTTGCAAATAATGTAAATGGCTTTAAATGCGACATAAGTGAAAATGAGGACAGTTACACTCTTGTAGCAGATTTGCCTGGAGCTAAAAAGGAAGATCTTAAAATAGACTATATTGATGGTGTGTTATATATAAAGGCATCTCATCATAAAGTCATGGATGATTTAAACCATAAGTATCTTTTACAAGAGAGATTGGAAGGAGATTACAAGCGAGCTTTTAGATTTGACAATATTGATATTGATAATATAGAGGCAAGCTTTAATGACGGTGAACTTACAGTAAATCTTAAAAAGAAAGTAAAACCTGTAAAAGAGATTCTTATTCATTAAATTAAAGTAAGGCGGAGTATTTTTAGGTGCTACAAGTTAAATGGGCACAAACTATTTCCGCCTTATTTTAAATAAAAAATCCTACCTTATTTTGAGTTAATGACATTTAGTCTATACTAAAAACTAATGTTTTTAAGAGGTCCTAAATGTCATCATTTAAAGTCTCATATCTTGATAGTCTTAATACTTTACAGCGTCAGGCTGTTGAATGTACTGAAGGTTATATAAGGGTTTTAGCAGGAGCTGGTACTGGTAAGACCAAAACCCTAACCTCGCGATATGCTTATTTAGTTGAAATGTTAGGACTGTCTCCATCCTCAGTTTTATGTATTACCTTTACTAACAAAGCCGCCAATGAGATGAAGGAGCGGATAAAAAAGCTCTGCGGTAATATCGCATCTCCGTGGGTTTGTACTTTTCATGGCTTTTGCGCTGATTTTCTAAGACAAGAGGCGGATGTTCTAGGTTATCCCTTAAATTTTGCAATTTTAAGTGTTCCTGAGGTAAAAGAGGTCTTAAAACCAATTTATGAGACCTTAGGTATAAATGGAAGGGAGTTTTCCTTGCAGGATGGCTGGGAGTTTATCGATTCCCTTAAGTGCAAGGATATATCTTATGTTAAAGATATGCTCAATGAGGATTCCAATCATTTATTAAAATTAGCCTCTCAGGACGGAATATCCTCAAAGATGGCGATGTTTTATCTTTACCTTTATCATGAAAGAGTAACAGCGGTTATGGATTTTGACGATCTTATAGCCTTTACCTTAACAATCTTAAATGATCATGAGGAAATTAGATGTCTTTGGCAAAAGCGTATTGCCTATATGCAGATTGACGAGTTTCAGGATATTGATAGATTGCAGTATGAATTAGTTGAGATTTTAACCAATCAATACAAAAACCTTTTTATAGTAGGGGATCCTGATCAGACCATTTATACCTTCAGGGGAGCTTGTGTTAAGTTTTTTACTGAATTTAGTAAATTGCACAATGACACAAAAGAATTTGCCTTTACAGATAACTATCGCTCGCAGGAGAGTATATTGGACTGTGCCTACACAGTTATATCTAAAAACCCTGATACAGGACGAGTTCATCTTAAAGCAAAAAGATCGGATATAAAGCTTGACGATATGTCAAAAACTGTGGGAATAAACCTAAAAAATCAAGAATTTAATGTTTCAAAAATGCTTTTGGCTATGGATGGGCATACTACAGTTGATGCTATAAATGAACCTAAATTTGAAATAGTAAAAGAAGTTCCACAAAGTTTTAAACCTATACTCGCAGGCTGTATAAATGAGGATGAGGAAGCTGATTTTATAGCCAGACAGGTAAAAGAGATCAAAAGGATTTATCCTAATAGATCTATTGCTATTTTATACAGAGCACGCCACGTAAGTTCTAAAATTGAGAATGCCTTAGTACGTTATGAGATTCCCTATAAGGTTATAGGAGATTATAACTTTTTTGAACGTCGTGAAATTTTAGATGTACTTTCATTTTTAAGACTTTGTTTAAATCCTCATGATGATATAGCAATGCGTCGTGTTATCAATGTTCCTCAAAGAGGCTTTGGTAAAACAAGACTTAAAAGACTTGAGGCTGATGCTCAAGATTTAGGGGAATCTCTGTTTACAACTTTAGAGAGATCTCTTGATAATCCATTTTATACAAAAAGAACACGAATCTTGGATTTTGTAAAAACCGTAGAAAATCTTTCTGTAAGATTAAAGCAGAATCTAAGTCCTGTTTATGCCATAGAGCTTATCTTAAATGATTTTTTATACGAGGAAACTCTAAAACGACAAGGCGAGAAGGAGAGACTTGAGAGCATAGCTCAATTGCGTCAGCTAGCCTATGAATATCAGGAGCATTTAGGTGAAAGTTGCAATATTGCTGATTTTTTAAGTCACCTAGTCTTATTTACCTCTCAGGATGAAGGATTGCCCCAGGATAAAGTAGTTTTAATGACTATACACAACGCTAAAGGTCTGGAGTTTGATTACGTATTTGTCGCAGGATTAAATGAAAATACCTTCCCATCAACTAAGGCTGTAAGTTTTTCTGATCTCGAGGAGGAGCGACGTTTATTTTATGTAGCTATAACTCGTGCCTGTAGACAGCTTTTTTTATCATCCATAAGTGGAGGTACAAAGCAAGGAAGAGTTCAGGAGCCCTCTCGTTTTGTAGACGATCTTGATGAAGGGGAGATTTTAGAGATTGGTCTTAAGCTTAAGTTATCTAATGAAAGTTTTAATTCAGATAATGATCTTAAAGCAGAGTTTAAGGTAAAAGATAAGGTCTTTCATAAAGTATTCGGTCCAGGTGAGGTAATTGAGATAAAAGCCTCAAAGAGTGAGTACATTATAAAATTTGACTCCATGCCCTCACCTAGAACCTTAACTTTCAGAGCTCCGCTTGAGCCTTTGGCAGAATGAATATCTTAAACTTTAAAGACGGCTTTCAATCATAGCCTTATAAACGTTAAGCGCCTCAACTGTCTCTTTGACATCATGGACTCTTAGCATTTGAGCGCCTTTTAAAACACTAATTAGGGCGCCTGCAACAGAGCCTGTAACACGCTTTTTAGGATCCTCAATTGTACATGCAGCTCCTATCATTGATTTTCTTGATAAGGCAGACAGTACCGGATAGCCCAGTGCAACAATTTTATCTAAGTTATCTAAGAGAATGTAATTGTCCTTGACTGTTTTACCAAAGCCAAAACCAGGATCTAGAATAATATTCTCTTTTTTAATTCCACCCTTTAGGCAGGCATCAATACGAGAATTTAAAAAAGCTATTACCTCTTTTAGCGGATCTTCATAATGAGGATGATCCTGCATAGTAGCAGGATTGCCCTGCATATGCATTAGGATGACAGGTATATTTAAAGATGCAGCTGTTTCAATCGCGTTTTCATTTGTTAAAGCTCTAATATCATTCCAGATGTCAGCTCCTGCTTTAACAGCCTCTTTTATAACCTCAACCTGTGAGGTATCAATTGAGATCATAAGGTCAGTTTGTTTACGTAAGTTTTCAACTACCGGTATGACGCGGTCTAATTCCTCATTAACACTTACAGTTTTAGCTCCAGGTCTTGTTGACTCGCCACCAATATCGATAATAAGTGCGCCTTCCTCCTCCATTGCCTTGGCATGATCTAAGGCATTTTTTAGAGAATTCCATTTACCACCGTCTGAAAATGAATCAGGTGTAACATTTAAAATACCCATGATTGAGGGTTTATCTAAATTTAAAACTCTTTTGGGTGACTTTATTTGCATGGTATTTCCTAAATTTAAATGATCTTAACTTTATGGCTTATTAGAACGCTAAAGATTTATTTTTACAAGTATTATTTTTTTGTAAATTTATGTATAAAGAACTAAATTTATTGAAATTTAGGTTCTTCGCCAAATCCGTGGAATCCCTGGAAAGAATATAACAAAATTCAC
>CALFLJ010000078.1 GCA_937880335.1 uncultured Succinatimonas sp. | reverse complement strand
CAATACTTTTTATGTATATGCAGCTTGTTTTTTCATCATTAAGACTACATTTTTTTAAATCCTTTTCCTTTATGCCACCTTACATCTTTTGCTAATTTTCTAAGATCATTTTCACTATCTGAAAATGGTGATACATAAGAGGTTGAAACTGGGTAATTATCTTTTATACCATTAAAATCATTACTCCTTAAAAACCCGTACAAAAGCCAAGAGCCCTTTCCCCACCAGATTTAATAGGCCAAAATGACAGAGTCATATTTTTCAAAATTCTGAACATTATACTTATTAAGTAAAACCTGACAATTAGCGTCATCACGCCCAAAACAAACTCATTTGTATTGATTTTTGTGTATAAAGCCCTTTTGTACCTAAGTTTTACAAGAGTGATCTCAAAAACACCTGCTTTTAATGTATGAGCAGTTGTATTTGCTATCTTATAAGTGTTTCCCGTTAGCGGGCATCTTCTGGACTTACCCCCTAAAGAGAGCTCATGCTGAGATAACAACAAAAAACCTCGCACTAAAATACGAGGTTTTGTATGCCTAAATTTTAATAAAAAAGAAATGCTTTTATAGTTTAAGCTGGCTCTTTAGGATCGATATCTAATTTTGCACCATCCTCATCCTTTGCCTCATCATTATTTTCTTCATTTAAAGGAGAATTTAAAGGATCTGGCGCAATCTTAAAGACAGGTTTTAAAACGACTGCGTTATCTTTAGATGAGAGCTCCTCATCTAAACTATCGACTATACCCATGGCCTTATAAATAAGCTTCAATGGCATACGATCCTGTCTTAAACGGGCTCTAGAGCCAAATACTCCGCAAGCTAGAAGGTTATAAAGATTAGCCTCCTCCGCTGTTACTGCCTGAGGTGGAACTAAGTCTGATGCATTAACATCATCAAAAGTCCATAAGTCACGATTTTCAATAAAGGTCTCAGCATCCATCAACAAGCTTTCAGTATTCGGTAAATAAACACGAATATTATTGAGCATGGCAAAGGAGCGCAACTCTATACCACCTAAAAATGCGCAACGAGACAATGAAATCCATTCTATACGACAAAGATCGCCTAAGTAATTGCTAGGTGCTACGATTACAACAGCGCCTTGTAGATCTGGAATTGTCATAGCTGTTGCCTGATCTTCAAAAAAGAAAACCTTATTAGGCTTAATATCGAGATTCTGAAGATCATCAATAGTTGCTCCAAAATATCTCATACCTCCCACTTTATTACGAAGAGTATGATCTAAAAGGAAAACCTGAACTAAAGGCTTTGGAGGCACTAAACCTAACTGACGAAGATCGCGACGCATAGGATCAAGATCAAGATAGTCGCGCAAAAAACGCAATAGCATGGAACGATGGCTTTCAAACCAAGCTGCATCAGCTCCACGTACTGGGATCTGTCTTATCATATATCCGCTGTTGCGATGTTTACATAACCACTTGCTTACATCAACAAAGCGATAGAAATCGTTATCTTCAAAGGAGGTAATAAAACCAATACAATCTAAAGCTGCATCTATAAGATCTGGTATTTCTCGCTTTATAACCTCAAGGCGACTTACCGCTGAATAATATTCAACTAAATGTCCCGCCCAGGATGCGACATCTGAAACTTTTTCAAAAACTAGTTGGATTGGAACCTCGACAGTACCAATTTGGGCATAGGTTTTCTCTAAAAAATTTACCTTACCGCCTGGTAACTTCTGATGCCACTGAGCACAGAAATCTAGAAACTGTTCCTTATTTTTAAGAACGTCATCGTCGCTTACTGGAGCTGATAAACCAATTATAACAGGAAGATTTTCAGCTTTATTGCCATTTATTTCATCAGTCAGCCACGATACGATTTTACTGCGATATAAAGAATTAATTTCAGCACGTATGCCATTGCGGGTTTTCACGAAGCGCTCCTATTAAAATCTTAATTTATAATCTGCAGCTTAAAATTTTAATTAAACGCTAAAATCAGCCACAGTTGAGGTTTTCCGCGGGCGTTCCTCAAGTTATTTGACCTACTTATTATAAATCTTTGTTAACGGATAAAGAATGCAAAATTATGTAAAACATGTAAATTTAAAAATAAATAAATTAAATTTACTGCTTATTTAGCCAATCCCTGGTTTTTCCCCGCTCTTTTAGCCAATCGCGCCCTTCCTTTTTCATTTTACGACGCATCTTAAAAAATGATTTTAATATTTCTGAGCATTCATCCTTTAGAATACCACCTGTAATATTAGGATGATGATTATGTCTTAAGTCATTTAAAACATTAAACATACTTCCACAGGCACCAGTTTTAGGATCAGTTGCTCCAAAATAAACATGCTTTAAACGCGCATGAATTATAGCTCCAGAACACATGCAACACGGTTCTAATGTCACATACATGTCAAGGTCAACCAAGCGGTAGTTTTTAAGTCTTACCCCTGCATTGCGCAAGGCCATAATTTCAGCATGGGCTGTAGGATCAGAATTTATAATAGTCATATTACAGCCCTGACCTACAATTCTACCGGCTTTATCAACAATGACACAGCCTACAGGGATCTCGCCTAAACTCAAGGCTATATTAGCTTGTGATAAAGCCAGGCTCATATAGTATTCAGGACTTTTATAAAAATTTTCTAATTGAGGCATTAAAAATAAATAATCCCTAATTTCTTTAATCCTATGATAACGTATGTAAGAGACGTCAGAACTAAGAGCACAAAAACGCAGGCAGATCCAAGATCTTTTGCTCGTCCCGACAATTCATGTCTTTCAGGTCCAATTCTATCAATACAGGCCTCAATTGCTGAATTTGCAAGCTCAAAGGCTACGGTTAAAAAAGGAAGAATAATCAAGATTAAAAGTTCGGCTAAGTTTGATGCTATAAAGAAACTTACAATGGTTAAGATAAAAGCTAAGACTATTTCCTGACGAACTGCAGCCTCATTTATCCAACCTGCTTTAAAACCTTTCATACTATAAAAAAAAGCTCTATAGATTCGAGTCAATCCAGGAGCCTGTTTTTTACCTGTCATAGAAACCTCTATTTAAAACAAAATCTTAAAAATATATAAAAACCACAAGACTTTTTCAACCTAAAAAAAAATTAAAAATTTCTTTTAAATCATAAATGTAACTTGTGGTTTTACTTTTAAGACCTATACTAAATTTATCTTATTTTAACTAAATAATTTTAAAGGTGTGATATGAAAAAACTAACCATCTCTTTTTTAGCTATATCATTAAGTTATATTCTTCTGTCACATCAAGCCTTGTCTGAAACTTTAAAAGTAAAAAAAATTCAGCAGGCAACATCACTTACTCCTTCTATCTCACTTATTACAAACTCATCTTTTGAAAATCTTTTAGATAAGGATCTAAAGGAATTTTTAAAATTAAGCGTAGATGGCAAAGAACAAGACTTTAACTTTAAAATTATCGGCAATGAAATTTGCTTTTACAATCTAAAACCTAACACCAAATACGAAATTGAAATAAAAAAAGGCTTTAAAGGAGATAGCTTTACTCCTTTAGATAAGGATCTTTCCTTTACATACACAACACAAAATGCTCAATCTGCGGTAAATCTTCCTCATGGCATACTTTTAACTACACAAAATGCACCTAAGTTAAATCTTGAAACGGTAAATTTAGATAAACTTTCAGTCAAACTCTTTAGACTCTCAGAAAAAGATATAAAAGATAATGAGCTTTATAGAATTATATCTCATGATAATTTAGAGATAGATGATAGTTTGTTTAGAACCATACAGGAGAGTACTTATTTAGAAGGTGAAATAAAGCTTAATTTAGAAAATAAACAAAATGAGAAAGTCTTTACCAAATTAGATTTAGATAAGCTTAGCAATAATAAACTTTCAGGTCTTTATATTTTACTCGTCACAAAAGAGGATGCTGATACAAATGATCTTGCATATAATGATGTTTATCTTGCAAAACCACTTGTAATTACCGATCTTGCAACTACAACCTATCAAGGCTCAGACGGACTTTTAGTTCAAGTTAGGAACTTTTCAAAGGCTGTGACATTAGAAAATGCTGAGGTTTCACTTATAGCATTTAACAACACAGTTTTAGGGCAGGGAAAAACTGATAAAAATGGTTTTATAAGATTTGACAAAAAACTTTTAAAAGGTCAAGGTGCTTTAGCCCCTCTTAGTGTAATTACCAAAAAAGGTAATGATATACAGGTTATAGATCTAAGATCATCTCCTCTTTACTTTGAGCAGGATATATCTCCGTATGACTTAGATAACGACACTGTATTTGCATATCTTGATAGAGATTTGGTAAAAAAAGGTGAAAACATTAATTTAAATGTACTTGTAAGGGATAAAAATCTAAATGCCAAGGATTTAAAAATCCTACACATAAAGCTTAAAAGCCCTTATGGTCAGAACATATTCAACAAAAGCATAAAATCCAAATCAAAAGGAGCTTTTGAGCTCTCAATTGATATTCCAAAGGTAATAGATGACGGAATTTATACCCTAAGTTTAAGTGCTGATGGGAAAAATGAAATTTTACATCGCGATATAAAAGTTGAAAATTTTGCTCCGCAAAATCTTATCTTAAATGTCTTAAGTAATAAGAAAGTACTAAAAAGTGGCGAAAACAAACTAGCAATTGAAGGTCGCTATAATTATGGAGCTTTACTAAAAGATGGTAACAGTCAGGCTTTTTTAACTATAACCCCTGACAACTACCCATTCTCAGATGATTTAAAACTTTATGCAGGACCAAATACTAAAACTGTCAATAAACAGGAAAGTGAGTATCTTCAGGGACAATTTTCAGAAAAGCAAAACAGCTATATTTTTGATATTAACCTAAATGAAAAAAATTATGCTCGCTCTATAAGTGCAAACTTTAATCTTTATGATAAGCAAGGTATGGGCGCATCTGATGTTTACAAAGCAAAAGTATTATCAGATTCTCCTTTAGTTGCTATTAAACGTTTGTCAGATGATAGCTTTAGTATTACCAAAAGAGATCCAAATGGCAATTTTATAAAAGATAAAGTCTCATACGAGCTTTATAAAATAAATACCTCCTATCAATACGCACTTGATAACGGTCATTTTAGATTTACAAATGTCGAATATAAAGTTCCTTTATATAAAGGAGAGATTGATTTACAAAAAGAAGATCTTAAGGTTTCAAATCTTAAGCTTAATCTTGAAAATGGCAGATATGAAATAGTCTTAAAAGCTAAAAATTCCTACACAGAATATCGATTTGACAAGGGTTATATTACTATGGATATGGCCAATAATCCTGAGCGATTTGATCTTGTTTTAGATAAGGATATTTATAAGCTAGGTGATACAGCAATTTTAAGTTTTCATAGCAATCAAGATGGGATGGCTAATCTTGTCATAGGTTCTAATGAGGTAAAAAAAATAACTTCTTTTAATGTAAAAAAAGGAGTTAATAAATTAGAGGTTAAAATTGACAAGGACTTTCTTAAAGGACAGCATGTAAATGTTTGCATTTATGCTCAAGACAATGGACAAAATAAAACTTTAAGACAAATAGGTCTTTCCTATATTAAAGTTGATTTAAATCAACATAAACTTAATATAAAAGCTCACATAAAAGATAGCTATAAACCTCTTGAGAGAATAAGTATTCCTCTTGAGTTTTACGGAGCATCTGAAAATACTTACTACACTGCAGCATTAGTTGATGATGGCATTTTGAATTTGACTAACTTTAAAGCCCCGGATCCTTTTGCCTATTTAACTAAAAAACCTTTTTACAATCTAAAGATTCACGATCTCTACGGATATCTCATGAGATTTAGCTCAACTAATCAGGGCTATGGAGAGGATGAGGCTTTAGCTTCTAATAAATCATTAGTATTTGAAAATGGCTCCTACTTTAAAGATGATAAAAATTTAATCAAGCTTTACCAGGGACAAACAAAAGTCATAGATGGTAAAGCTAATTTGACTTTTACCCTGCCACGACGCAATGGCAGTGCAAAACTTATGATAGTAGCCTTTGATGAAAATAAGGTTGGCTCTCAAAGCTATGATATAAAAATCCACGATAGTGTTGTTGTAAACAATAATATTCCTAAATTCTTATACAAAAATGAAAAGCTAAGCTCTACAGTTGACATAAGTTATCTTGAAGATAAAAAAGAAAATATAAATCTTAATTTGCAATGCCAAAATGAAATAGATTGTAAAAATCTTGATGAAAACTACAGTCTATCTCAAGGTGAAATCAAGAGCATTCATATTCCTCTTCTTGCCTCAAATTTAGGTCTAGGTCAGGTTAACTTAAAAGTTAAAACATCAAGTTTTAACTTTGATGAACAAAATGAAATTAGCGTTATAAGTGATAACCTTTTAACCTATAAGATTGATTTTTCTAAGCTTCAAGATTTATATAAATTACCTTATATAGTCGATAAAAATCTATTTGACTACTTAAAACAAAGAGAAATAAATAATCTTAAAGACGCTTGCGAAATACTGTCTGTTCTGTTTAATCTCAAGGATTTAAACCTTTTGGACTTAGACTTCAACCTTGAGGACAAGATTGATCTGTGCCTTAAGACAATTACTTCTAAATTTTCAAAATATGGCTATATAGTAAATAACTTTGGCGATTATGAACTTGAGAAAAAAGCCATCGAACTGATATTTCAGGCCTATAGTAAAGGCTATGATATGAATTTAGAGCTTTTAAAAGCCTTAAATCGCAAACTCTATGATATGTCAAACTATAGCAGTAGTGATGACGGTCCCTGGGCTTTGATGGTAAGAGCTTTTAATGGTGAAAATGTCTTAGCTCAAGCCCGCTATTTATTTGAAGCTCTATCAGATAATCTATCCTTGCCTATGGCTTTAAATTTCATGCAAATATTCAGCATATATGAAGATACAAATCTAGCTTCTAAGGCTTATGATATAGGTTTGCAGAAAATTGAAATGTATAAAAAGCAAGAAGCTCTTTTAAATAAAGATAGTAAAAATCGTTCCGCATATGAATATATGCAGAATATTTCAAAAGCATTTCTCTATGACAGACTTGCCCTCTATATTAAAGCCTTAGAGCTAGGCTTTACCTCAGATGATCTCCTATCTTTATTAAAATCATCAGGCTTAAATGGAAACATAAATGATAAAACCTTAGCTTATTTAACAAAGTTAAGTGTTTTAGCTGCAAATTATGAGAAAAAATTACCTCTTGCAAGCTCTTTTGATGATAAACGTCTGTTTAAAGATTTAAAAGGCAAACTAATACAAAATCCTTGTCAAAAACTTGGTGAGGTTATCTATGTAATTGATGAATACGAGAGTAAATACCCATATGCAATAAATATTTTACAAGAGGAAAAAGACTTAACTTTCTTAAGATATTTAGAAGTTTTATCCCCTTATGATAAATCTACAACTTACCTCCTAGGTAAGCTCAACTCATATGTAGATCTTGGATATACAAATAAATATGAAAAACGGATAAACATTGACAGAGGTGAGGATTATAGTAATTATAGAATAGCTCGTAAGGCTATGGTTACATCTCAAGGACAGTGTGTAATTCCAAAAGTACGATCAACAGATGTAAATAACCCTAGTTTTTAGATCAGTCTTAAAACCATAATTTGGTTTTTAAATGCGTAAATTTATTTATTTAATTCTGTGTTTTTTTTCCTTGATGGCTATTTTTATAGCCATCTGCTTTTTACAAATTCCAGATCTTAAAGCCTATACAGAACGCTCTAAAGCTCTATACGACACAGAGGGAAACCTTATAGCTTACGACCTTACGAAGGATGGTTATCTTAGATTGAAAACCACAGTAGATGAGGTTGCCCCCCTTTATATTAAGCTCTTACTTTCAAGTGAAGATAAAAGATTTTACTATCATTTAGGTGTTGATCCTATCTCTGTTGCAAGAGCTACTATCTCAAATTTAACACAAGGCAAAATAGTATCCGGAGCCTCTACCATTGCAATGCAGACTGTGCGAAATTTAGATAGAAAACCTCGCTCTTTTTTATATAAACTAAAACAGGCTCTAGGTGCTATAGGTCTAATTTTAAAATATGGTCATGATGAGGTTTTAAATATTTACCTAAGCACTGTCCCATTAGGAGGAAATCTTGAAGGAGTAAAAGCCGCTTCCTTAAGTTATTTTGGACACCTTCCAAATCATCTGAGCGCAACAGAGGCAGCTTTACTTGTAGCTATACCTCGCGCTCCTGAACTTATCCGTCCTGATAAAAATAGGCAAGCTGCCATTTACTATCGCAATGATGTTTTACGTTTGGCAAAAAAGAATGGCGTAATTTCCCAACCACTAAAAGATCTTTTAGAAAAAGAAGATATACATGGTGAACTATTTAAAATAAATCAGGATGCTCTTTGCTTAAAGAATCACTTTCAAGATCCATTACGCTTTGAATATCACACCACACTAGATCCTAAAATTATGTCCTACCTAAAAACAATAACGCAGGAATATTTAGAAAATAGTGATATGGGAGAAAGCTTAAGTCTTATTGTCATAGATAATTTAAAACATGAGGTTGTAGGATATATAGGGTCGGCTAATACCAAAAGCTCGCTTATGGATCTGCCACATAAAAAACGTTCACCTGGTTCTACTTTAAAGCCTTTTATATATGCAAAGGCATTTGAAAACAAACTCCTACATCCAAATACCATTATTTATGATTATCCTCATCGCTATGGAGTATGGGATCCTAAAAATTATTCTCGCACTTATTTAGGAGAAGTTAGTGCTAAAGAAGCTCTAGCGCGCTCCTTAAACCTCCCTGTTTTAGCTATTACAGAAAAATTAAGTGCAAAAGAGCTTTACAAAATACTTAATAAGGGCAAAAAGAGATTGTTTTTACCACCTCAAGCCTCTGAGAATATTTCTATTGCCTTAGGTGGAGCTTCTATAAATCTATTTGATTTAACTGCTCTCTATGCAAGCCTTGAAACCTTAGGTATGTATCACGAACCTCGTCTTCTAAAAGATGAAAAACAAATCTCTTATCGTATTTTTGACAAAAAATCAGCCTTTGCTGTAAGTGAAATATTAAAAAACACCAAAAGAGTGGATTTCGCGCCTTTTTCAAAGGTAAGTTATAAAACAGGAACCTCTTATCACTATAGCGATGCCTACGCTATAGGCTCACTTGGAATTTATACAGTTGGAGTATGGGTTGGAAGGGCTGATGGTAGACCTCTTAAAGGGAAAAAAAATGGTTTTCTTTCCTGTGCACCTTATTTATTTAAAACCCTTCATGCACTACCTTATAAAAATCTTTATAAAGAAAAACTTGAAAAAACAGGACCTTTATCCTTAAATCCTCCTAAATTTTTACGTGAATTAAAAGATATTAACTTAAATTTCGAGGATAAGCTTCACATTGATTACCCATATGAAAATGCCATCATTATGCCTGATGAAAACGGGCTTATCCATGTCCAATATCATGGAGAGATAGGAGAGGTATCACTTTTTGTGGATGGAGAATATCAGGAAAATTTATACTTTAAAGCACAAAAGCCTGGTTTTTATACAATAACTTTAAGTGACAGCAAAGGGCAAAGTGCTCAGGTAAACTTTAAAATAGAGCTTTAATTGAAGGAAAACTTAGGGAGAATTTCCCCCTAAGTTTTAAAATCTAACGCAAGATGGCAGGTAAAGTCTGAGGATCGCAAATTTTTAAAAGATTGCGTAAAACTTTAGGGTTAGCGGCAACTAAATTACCGGTCTTAACATATGAAGGTTCACCCATAAAGTCAGTGATAAGACCACCGGCCTCACGTAAAATAACTTCTCCTGCAGTGAAGTCCCAAAGCTTTAAGCCCTGCTCTAAATAGCCATCAAAACGACCACAGGCTACATAGCAAAGGTCTAAGGAGGCAGCTCCCATACGACGGACATCTGCACAGTTGTTGATTAAACGTGTGAAGAGCTCGATGTAAGGAATCATTCTCTCACGATAGCGAGTAGGGAAGGCAGTACCGATAATAGCACCATCTAAAGTAGTCTTGGTACCAACTCTGATACGACGATCATTTAAATAAGCACCTTCACCACGAACTGCTGTGAACATCTCATTTAACATTGGATCAAAAACTACACCTAACTCAGCCTTGCCATTGTGACGTAAGCCAATGGATACTGCAGAGTGAGGAATACCCATAACAAAGTTAGTAGTACCATCAATAGGATCAATTATCCACTGATACTCTGAGTCTGGGTTTCCGTAGTATTTTTTACCACCTTCAGCTGAAGCTTCCTCGCCTATAACACAATGATTTTTATAAGCAGAAAGAAGAATTCTAGCTACGGTCTGTTCGCATTCTTTATCAATATTGGTGACCAGATCGTCTTTATTTTTTTCTTCTACCGACAACTGACCCTGTTGACCGATGTTACGAGCAATCAGATTACCGGCAGCGCGCGCCGCACGCACGGCGATATTGAGCATAGGATGCATAGATAAAAATCCCAAATAAAAAAACCGTTGCAATTATACGGCATTTTAACAAAAATTGTGCTTTAATCTAAAGTCAAATCTTAACATTCGCAAATTTATTAATACTTTTTACCTTTTTATATAGTTTTGGGGCGAAATATTTTTATGTCTCTTTCTTATTCAAAATTAATACAAGATTTAAAAGACGCCAGCATTAGTGATACTCCTTATCAATGGTTTGGCTTTACTCTAGGCCTTGTTGCCCGCGGTGTAGATCCTGGGGCACGAGATTTTCTATCTTTGTGTTCAATGATTTTAAACGACAATGAACCTCTACCTGGAAACACTGTTGCTGCCTTGACAAATATAGCTTTGGACTGTCAGCGTAATTTAAAGAATAAATCATCACAAGAAACTCTTTTAGTCTTCCCAGACAGCAAAGTCTCAAAAAATGAGCGACTAAAGGTTTTATCTGATCTTGCTTATGGTTTAAGTCTAGGACTTTCAGCTGATGGACAAAACGGGATCTTGCATAAGATAGAAGATCCAGATCTTTTAGATGGATTACATACCTTAAGTGCTATTTCTGATGTTGATCCAAATGAGGATTTAGCTGAGGATGATTTAAGCGAGGTTTTAACTTATATTTACAACCTCGTCCTAAATAGCTATAAAAAATCACATAGCTAAAGTTCATCCTCTATTCCAGGTAACATTAAGAGTTCCTGCTGTAAGGCGGCAATTTCATCGCGCATAATTGCCGCTTCCTCAAACTTAAGATCACGTGCAAGTTTTACCATTTCCTTTTGCATTTTTTCTATCATCTCTGAAATATCATGGGCACTCTTAGGATGTTCCTTTTGCCTTCTCTCCCACTCTTTTCTTGAAATTGGACGTTTAAGTTTCTCCTGAGGTGCTTTAAAGGCGTTACTATCTGAAATTGCGCCCTCCATTACGTCTACAATCTTCTTTTCAATCTGCTTTGGCACAATACCATGTTCTTTATTGTAGCTATCTTGAGCCTCACGACGTCTTTGTGTTTCTTCTACTGTATATTTTATTGAATCAGTAATCTTGTCTGCATAGAAAATAGCTCTTCCATGCACATTACGTGCAGCACGCCCTACTGTCTGAATTAAAGAACGTGATGAACGTAAAAAACCTTCCTTATCTGCGTCTAATATTGCAACTAAGGAAACCTCAGGCATATCTAATCCCTCTCTTAGGAGGTTAATACCTACTAGAACATCAAATTCCCCTAATCTTAGATCACGAATAATCTCCATACGCTCAACTGAGTCAATATCCGAATGCAGATAACGCACCCTAATACCATGTTCATCAAGGTATGATGTAAGTTCCTCTGCCATCTTTTTAGTTAGTGTCGTAACTAAAACACGCTCCTTTAATGCTGTTACCTTTCTAATCTCTCCCATCAAATCATCCACCTGAGATTGAACAGGCCTAATTTCAATAATCGGATCTAAAAGTCCCGTAGGTCTTATAAGTTGTTCTACTATTTTAGTCGACTGCTTTAACTCATATTCAGCAGGAGTTGCTGACACATAAATTGTTTGCGGTTGAAGCTTTGTAAACTCCTCAAAACGTAATGGTCGATTATCAAATGCAGATGGAAGGCGAAAACCAAAATTAACTAGGTTTTCCTTACGCGATCTATCTCCCCTATACATAGCTCCTATCTGAGGAACAGTCACATGAGACTCATCTATTATTAAAAGACCGTCTTTTGGCAAATAATCAAATAAACACGGAGGAGGATCTCCTGGCTTTCTTCCGGTTAGATATCTTGAATAATTTTCAATACCTGAACAGTAGCCTAATTCATTTATCATCTCTACATCATAGGCTGTACGCTCACGAATTCTTTGCTCCTCTAAAAGTTTATTATTTGCCAAAAAATAATCACATCTTTCCTTAAGCTCAACTTTAATCTGCTCTACAGCCCTTTGCAGAATATCTTTAGGTGTAATGTAATGGGTTTTAGGGAAAATAGTTACGCGTGGAATTCTCTGTATGGTCGCACCTGTTAGCGGATCAAAGGTTGAAATATTTTCTATTTCATCATCAAAAAGCTCTAAACGTACTGCATAGCCATCAGATTCAGATGGATATATATCAACAACATCGCCTCTTACCCTAAAAGTCGATCTTTCAAATCCTAAATCATTACGAGTATATTGAAGCTCTGATAAACGCTTTGTTATATCAGTAACTGAAATTTGTTCGCCGCGTGATACATGAAGCATCATCTTTAAATAGGTTTCAGGCTCTCCTAAACCGTAAATAGCAGATACAGTGCATACAACAATTACATCCTTTCGCTCCATTAGAGCCTTAGTAGCCGAAAGGCGCATCTGATCGATATGATCATTGACCATAGCATCTTTCTCAATAAAGGTATCAGTAGCAGCAACATAAGCCTCAGGCTGGTAATAATCGTAATAAGATACAAAGTATTCAACTGCATTATTAGGAAAGAATTCCTTCATCTCACCGTATAGCTGAGCTGCTAGAGTCTTGTTGTGAGAGAGAATCATAGTTGGGCGGTTTAAATTGGCTATAACATTAGCCATGGTAAAAGTCTTACCTGAGCCAGTTACGCCTAAAAGGGTCTGGGCTTTATCGCCTTTTTTTAATCCCTCAGTAAGCTCTCTTATTGCATTTACCTGATCTCCTGATGGTTTGAAGGCTGATGTAAGTTCAAAATCACGAATTAAAGCCATAAGACCTCCCTTTTATTTATAAATAAATTTTAATTCTTTTAGGCATAACTTTAAAACAAAATTAATTAAAAGC
>CALFLJ010000077.1 GCA_937880335.1 uncultured Succinatimonas sp. | reverse complement strand
TGCTACCGAAGGATTCGCCTCTCCCCTTGCCACGGCACATACACGAGCTCTGGCAGAAAAATCAATCAATACAACAATCCGTATCTGGAAGCACATAAGTACAAATGGTATAGGCTCACTTGAAGAGGAATATGAAAATTTACAAAATGCAGGAAATATAGCGGGGATTGTACTTGGAAATTCAGGTGGAGCGGCAGTTCCTGCTTTGGCCTATCCTCTTAATATAAGACTGAAAATCCCGTATGGTGAAGCTTTATATCTTGTTTTCTTTAAAATCATTGAGACTTATCTTAACAAAAGCCACTCAAAAGCTCTTGAGGATTTAATTGAGATCCTCTCAAAAGCTTTACACTGCAAAAAAGAAGAGGTTTTACAAAAACTCTCAGCTCTCTGCGATGGAATTATCGAGCATAAACATCTGCAAGATTATGGAATGACAGAGAAAAATGTCCTGGAATTTACCGATCTTGTTTTAACAAGACGCCACATGTTAATTGCAAACAGCAATGATCAATTAACCCCCGCAGAAATTGCCAAAATTTATAAAAACCTGCTTTAAATCATAAGTAAAGCCCTGCTGTCATCTTTAAAAACAGGGCTTTAGCTTCAAAATCACTGTTTGTGACGTAAATTTATTAAATAAAGTCCCTTTGCACCTAATAAGCCCTCCTCTTAGGCATAAGCTAAATAAAGCTCTCTTGCTTTTTTTTAATAAGTAATTAAAGGGCATGAGAATTAACTCTTTTATTTTTAAACGCATTATTTTATTTATTAAAAATAAGACAGATCAACTTTAAAAAAAAGCTTATAAACAAGCTTTTTATTTATAAAACTTGTGATATTTTTTAATTTACTTTTATGGTTTTATGCACTAATATAAAAATATCCAATATGTTTGATTTAGTTACAACATATAAACACATTAGTTTTAAAGTACGAAGTTTAAGTCGAATTAATTATGGATATAGAGAAGACCAAAGTTCCGGCCCTGACTCGTGCCGTAACCCTGCTTGAGCTTTTAGCCAGACAAGGTCCCATGTCTCGTGCCAAGCTATTAGAAAAATCAGGCATTCCTCGTAGCTCCTGCTATAACATCATAGATGAGCTTATAAAACAAGGTCTTTTGCGTCAGGATAGTGATGGTAAGGTGATGCTATGGATGAAAACCATCTATCTTGGCACAGCTGCCACAGTAGCGCTTGACCTTAAAGATATTGTTCTTCCGCACATTTTAAATCTTTTAGGGATCTACGATTGTATCCACGTACAATACGGTGCTTTATATGGAGATAAAGCCTATTATCTATTAAAACGATCCAACCAAAACGCCAGTTTTCAGGCCATGGCTCTTGAAGGTATGGAAATGTCTATGGTTCAGGCAGGCTTAGGAAAATTGCTTTTAGCCTTCCAAGATGAGGCTTTTCGTGAGCGAATACTGCCAGAACTTGACTACACCCCAGTCACTCCCAACTCTATTAGAAGTCCTGAGCTTTTAAGAAAAGAGCTTGCCAAAATAAGACTACAAGGATGGTCTATTGGTAATGAGGAAGGAGAGATGGGATTTAGAAGTATTTCAGCTCCAATTTTCGATGGAAATCATAATCTTAAAGGGGGTATCTCAATTGTAGGTACAGTCTATAAATTTACAGATGACTTACTTCCATCGATTGTAGATAGCACCATTCAGTGTGCAAAAGCCATATCAAGAGAATTAGCTTAATTTACCCTTTTATCATCTATGCCCAAAAGAAATTTTGGGTATTTTTTTAACCTAAAATAGAATTTGGCCGCAGAGTATTTTGTAAAAAATTCTCAGTATACAAGCTTATCTTAAACTTAAATACCTGTTAATCCATTATATTGGATTTTAATTTTCTACTAGACTGGACTTTATAAATCTTACAACTATTTAAATAGGTAATTTTAAAATAAAATACAAATATATACATATATTTCAATATCTTATTAAAACAATAAATACATAAAATCTAAAAAAATCACAAAAGAAAACAGATCATGTTTTTTAAATTCATTAAAAGCCTGCCCGATTAAACTATTTTTTATCTTATAAGATACAAGAAAGAAATTATTCTGATAAATCCCATATAAATGCCTTAAATAACGCTTTTGATATAAGAAACGGTTCATTATTAAATAAATTAATAAATCAAACCTTGCTCGCAATTTTTAACAAAACTTATCCAATATATTTGAAATATATATTATTAGTTGGAAATCGTGACGTAGATAAAATTTTTTTTGATTCTTTTCATCTAAACTAAAAACATCTTACAAATCTTGGGGAGATATAAAATATGAAATTGAGTTATTTAACCGTTGCTGTATTAGCTAGTACCTTGGGGTTTGCCTCTCTTCAGGCTCAGGCCTTAGAACTTAAAGCCGGTCACTCTCACGTTGAGAATGAGGCTACCGACTTGTCATTAAAAGAGTTCGGTAAAAAATTAAATGAGCTTTCAGGCGGAGAGATCACTGTTACTGTTTATGCCAACTCTCAGTTAGGTTCTGAGCGCGAAATGGCCGAGCAGGTTTTAAATGGCGCCTTGGATATTAGTATGTGTGGCGGTCAGCAGATCGAGAACTTCTATTCTCCTTTTGCCGT
>CALFLJ010000076.1 GCA_937880335.1 uncultured Succinatimonas sp. | reverse complement strand
TATTTATGAAGAAAAAGATTACAATGATTTAAGCCGTAAAGCTGCAAATATCATCTCAGCTCAGGTAATTATCAAGCCAAATTGTGTTTTAGGTTTAGCCACCGGATCAAGTCCTATTGGTACTTACAAACAGTTAATTGAATGGTACAAAAAAGGTGATTTAGACTTCAGCGAAGTAAGATCCGTAAATCTAGATGAATATCGAGGCTTAGATATTTCCAGTGATCAAAGTTATGTTTACTTTATGCATCACAACTTCTTTGATCATATAAATATTGATCCAAATAATATCAATATTCCTGATGGAAAAAATCTTGATGACAAAGCTGAGTGCGCACGTTATGAAAAAGTCATAAGTGACTTAGGTGGCGTTGATTTACAACTCTTAGGTATAGGTCGTAATGGTCATATAGGATTTAATGAGCCAAATTCTGCATTTGAAAAGAATACCCACTGCGTAAATCTTACAGAAAGTACCATTGAGGCTAACAAGCGTTTCTTTGCTTCAGCTGATGATGTTCCTCGCCAAGCTTATACTATGGGTATTCGCTCTATCATGCATGCTCGTAAAATCTTACTGATTGCAAACGGTGAAGATAAAGCAGAGGCATTATATAAGTCCTTCTTTGGCCCGGTAACACCTGAGGTCCCTGCATCCGTTTTACAGTTACATCAGGATGTAACCATTGTTGCTGACGAAAAAGCATTATCTTTAATTCGCAAGCATGACTAACTTTTAAATAAAAATAAATCAGAAGGTGCCTATGGCAAAAGGCACCATATTTAAAAGGAGAGGGCAAACTTAAATAGAAAGCCCTAATAATTTATGCAGATAAAAAATGCAAAAGTTTTTACCAAAGATTTCATCTTTGAGGATAAAAATCTCTATATTAAAGAAGGTAAATTTGCCACAGCTGCAGATGAAAATGATAGCGAGATTTTTGACGCAAAAGGCCTTTACGCCATCCCAGGTCTTGTTGATATCCACTTCCACGGCTCCGTAGGCTGTGATTTTATGGATGGAGAAGTTTCATCCATAAAAAAAATTGCAGCCTACCAAGCATCTTGTGGTATCACCTCTATCTGCCCTGCCACTATGACGATGGGAGAGGAAGATATTCACAAAGCCTGCAAAGCAGGTGCTGATTTTGTGGCATCTGACAGTGAGGCTGAGCTTGTTGGAATTAACATGGAAGGACCTTTTGTCTCCCACAATAAAGTAGGAGCACAAAACCCTCGTTTTGTAATCCCAAGTTCTGCAGAATTTTTCAGAAGAGCACAAAAAGTTGCAAACGGTCTTATTAAACTTGTAGCCATTGCTCCTGAGGTAGATGGAGCCATGCAAACCATAAAAGATCTCAAAGGCGAGGTTTTATGTTCAATTGCTCATACTACAGCAAATTATGAAACTGCTAAAGAAGCCATCGCATGTGGTGCAAAGCATATAACACACTTATACAATGCAATGCCACCTTTACATCATCGTGACCCAGGTCCTATTGCAGCTGGTGCTGATGCAAAGGACTGTGATGCTGAGATCATATGTGATGGTATTCACATCCATCCGTCTGCAGTAAGAGCTGCTTTTAAGCTTTTCTCAAAAGAACGTATGATTTTAATCTCAGATTCTATGATGGCTGTAGGTTTAAATGATGGTGAATATGAGTTAGGCGGGCAAAAAGTCATTGTAAAGGGTCGCCTTGCAACTCTTGAAAGTGGGACAATTGCAGGATCAGCTACAAACCTCTTTGACTGCATGAAAACATGTGTCCAAAAAATGGATATTCCATTTGAGGATGCAGTAAGATGCGCAAGTTATAACCCTGCACGCTCAATAGGTATTTTAGATAAAGCAGGAAGCATTGAGGAAGGCAAAAAAGCAGATCTGCTTTTAGTAGATAAAGATCTAAACCTTAAAGCTGTATTACTTAGAGGAAAGTGGTTAAAGTTTAATCTCTAGTTTTTTTAAGATTACTTATCTATACTCTCAAAAAGTTTGTCCTAGTAGTTAAGTTCTGTGTTCTTCTACTAGGACTTTTTTTACTTAAAAACAAATAATTAGGACTATAATGTCCCCCACTTTTGTAAGGGACAAAAAATTTAGGCTCCTATATTTTTAAAATAGGTTGTTGATGCGTTTTGGAATACAGCCTCAAAGCCTTGCTCTTGCATAACTTTGACAACCTCATCCACACTACGATCATCATTTACAGTCCATTGTTCAAGATATTTACCCTTGTGAGCATATCCACCAGGCTCTGTTGAAGAACCTGCTGAATATGCAGTAATACCTACAGGTAAAAGTAAATCACGGAACTGAGCACTTTCACGAGTTGAAATAGTTAAGTCAAGCTCATTATCAAAAATACGCCAGGCACAAATTATTTGCAACAATTTAGCATCTGATACAGGAGAATGGGGTTGGAATCCTCCTGCATTAGGTCTAATTCTAGGGAACGAAATACTAAGATTACTCTGCCAATAGTGCTCACGCATATAGAGCACATGTAAAGCTAAAGCGCAAAGATCTGTCTTCCATGAATAGAGGCCTAATAACGCGCCCATACCAACTTTATCAATACCAGCCTGACCTAATCTATCAGGGGTTTCCATACGCCAACGCATATCAGCTTTTTTTCCACCTAAATGGCAAGCTTTATAGGTTTCAGGGTGGTATGTTTCCTGATAAACAGATACAGCATCTAAACCTAAGGTTTTAAGTTCAGCATAATCCTCTGTACCTAATGGCTGAACTTCCATCTGCAAATATGTAGCATGCTTACGGGTAATAGGTAAAACCTCTCTAAAATAAGGCATACCACAACGGTGTTCATTCTCACCTGATACTAAAAGTATATTGTAGTAACCAAGCTCATTCATAGCGACTAATTCTTCTTCAACCTCTTGCATGGTCAACACTACGCGCTTGAATTTATTTAATACTGAGAAACCACAATATGTACACTTATTTGAACATAAATTACTTAAATATAATGGTAAGTACATGTTAAGGCAGCGACCAAAACGTTTGCGAGTCAACTGCATGGACTTTTGAACCATAACATCTAAATAATGTTTGCGGGCATTTTCTGAAATTAAGGCAGCAAAATCCTCTAAAGTATGTTTTCCTTCTTTGGCTATTGCTCTCTCTACATCAGAGTCAGTGCGACTATCAACTAAAGCTTCAAATTTATCAATATCAAGCTTTGAGATCTCATCAAAAAAACTCATAATCTACTCCCTATTTCATAGCTTCCTTTAAGAAAGCCTCCATAGGGGAGGTTGCCTTTGCAGTCTCCGTGCGACCGGCTAAACCTGCCTTATAAGCCATGCGTCCTGCCTTTGCTGCAAATGCGAATGCCTCAGACATCAAAACTGCATCACCTGCAGCTGCAATTGCGGTATTAACCATCACAGCAGAAGCTCCCATTTCAAAGGCTAAAGCAGCATCTGATGGTGCACCAATACCAGCATCAACGATTACAGGAACGTGGCACTGCTCAATTATGATCTTTATCATTGATGCTGTCTCAATTCCGCGTGCTGAGCCAATTGGTGATCCTAAAGGCATAACAGCACTTACACCTATATCCTCAAGGCGACGAGCCAAAACAGGATCGGCCTGAATATATGGGAAGACTTTAAAGCCATCTTTAACAAGCTCCTCACAAGCCTTAAAGGTTTCGACTGGATCTGGTAATAAATATTTAACATCAGGGTGAATTTCAACCTTAACCCAATCAGTACCTAAAGCTTCACGAGCCAGTTGAGCTGCAAATATAGCCTCACGGGCATTTTTAGCACCTGAGGTATTAGGCATTAAGGTTATACCTAAATCCAATAAAGGTTTTACAATTTCATCTTTATGAGTCTTTGTATCAACTCTCTTTACGGCCATAGTGGCAATTTGTGCACAAGAGGCTTTAGCTGAGGCAGTTAAAACATCTCCTGATGAATACTTGCCTGTACCAATAATAAGTCTGCTATCAAATTCTTTGCCTGCTAATACCAATTTATCATTCATATCTAACCTCCCGCTACCATATTGTAGATATCAAGCTTCATTCCATCTTTAACTATAAATAAAGACCACTTGGACTTAGGGACAATTTTTTCATCACAAGACACGGCAATTCCCTGAGGAGCTAAACCTAAAAGAGGAATTAGTTTTTCTAAAGGCATCTCCTCTTTTATCTCATGACTTTCTCCATTTAAAAAAATCTGCATAGACTTTAGACCTCACTATCCCCAGAACCGACTATCTCCAACCATTTTAGGGTTTCTGCATCTGGATCTGGAGCTTTAGTAATACCAGTAATCAGCGCAACTGAGCCTACATTAGTCTTAACAACATCTAAAACATTGTGAAGTTTTATACCGCCAATAGCTACTGTAGGAACTGCGTCTTTTATTATGCGCTGCTCTCTTAAAAGCTTTTCAACGCCCTGAGGTTTTGATGGCATTTTCTTACTTAAAGTTGGAAATATATGACCTAAGGCTATATAAGATGGTTTAAGCTGTAATGCTTTTGCCATTTCATAAGGTCCATGAGTTGACACACCTAAACGGAGGTTTGCCTCTCTAATCTTCTTAAGATCAGCAACTTTAAGATCTTCCATTCCCAAATGGACGCCATACGCTTTAGCTTCAATTGCCAAATCATAATAGTCATCAATAAAAACGCGCGCATTATATTTATGGCCTAAAGAGACAGCTTCTTTAATATCCTCTAAAAGATTCGGTGCATTTCTGTCTTTAATACGTAGCTGTACTGTTTTAACCCCTAATTTAAGTAGTCTCTCAATCCATTTTGGACTATCTAAAACAGGGTACAAACCAAGTTTTAAAGGGCACGGTAAAAAAGCCTCTGACTCTTTAGGAAAGCCATCCTCATAAACTTTAGGCAGATCATCTAAACTAAAATCAAAACCGTGATGTCCGCAGGGAGGTCTATTACTTTCAATTGCTAAAGCAGGTTCCTTTATGCCTCGATAAATATAGCTCTTTGCCAAGAGCATACTATCTTCTATAGCATAGCCTTGAGCTAAAAGAGATGCTAAAGCTGTAGATAAGGCACACCCGCCACCATGAACACCATCATTTGGAAATTTTTGAGTAACAAAAGAGGTATTTAAATTTTGAGTAACTAAGATATCTTCGCTTGTAAGGCCACCTTTCTGATGTCCTCCTTTTACAACTACAGCTAAAGCTCCTTTATCTAAGAAAAACTTACCTAAAAACTTAGCCCCTTTTTCATTAAATTCGTCATGGCTTATGCCACTTAAAGTTAAAGCTTCAGGTAAATTAGGAGTAAAGATAGTTGAAACCTTTAAAATTCTATCTAAATTCAAGGTCAAATCACAACTATCCAGCCCCCCTGCAGTAGCGCATAAAACAGGATCCCAAACTACAGGGACGTCACGAAGCTCTCCTTCTAATGCCTCAAGTAGGATTTCTAAAATCTTCTGCGAAGTAATAACCCCGACTTTAACAGCTTGAGGCTTACCAAAATCCTCAAGCACTGTGTCTAAGGTAGTCTTAAACATTTGAGGAGATACCGCCTCAACTGCACTTACCCGTTTTAAAGACTGAGCTGTCAGAGCGCTTACAACAGGAAGAGGCCATGCTCCTAAATCATGACATGTAAGACAGTCGGCGGTAATACCTGCACCGCCACCTGAATCTACGCCTGCTACTAATAAAACATAAGGACGATTACTTTTTGACATTGTATTTATCCTGTAAGTAACGATTTAAGCGAATAGGACAGAAACGAGGGCCACACATAGAGCAGAATGAAGGCTGATGGCCACGTGTTTCACATTCCTCAGGCATTTGAGACTTCCAGACCTCATAGGCATGATATGGGTCTAAAGATAAGGCAAATTGATCAAACCATCTAAATTCAGCACGTGCACGAGCCATAGCATCATCGCGCAAGATTGCGCCAGGTAATCCCTTTGCTACATCAGCTGCGTGAGCTGCAAGCTTATAGGTAATAAGTCCGGTCTTAACATCATCTGCAGTTGGTAGTGCAAGATGCTCAGCGGGTGTTACATAGCAAAGCATTGCAGTTCCGTAATAGGCAATATTTGCTCCACCTATTGCTGATGTTATATGGTCATAGCCTGGAGCAATATCAGTTACAAGTGGTCCTAATGTGTAGAAAGGTGCATGGTTACAGTATTTATCCTCAAGCTCCTGATTTTCTTTAACACGATTTAAAGGCACATGACCTGGACCTTCAATAAAACACTGCACACCAGCCTCATAGCAGCGAGTTGCAAGCTTACCTATTTCTCTTAACTCTCCATATTGAGCCTCATCGCAGGCATCATTAAGACAGCCAGGTCTTAAACCATCACCTAAAGATAAAGCAACATCATAATCGTGGCAAATTTCTAAAAGCTCGTCAAAATGAGTGAAGGCCATGTTTTCCTCATCACGGCGACACATACAATTTGCCATGATTGAACCACCGCGAGAAACGATTCCCAAGGTGCGAGCTGCAGCATGTGGAAGAAGACTTGACACTAAACCTGCATGAATAGTGAAATAATCAACACCCTGTTTTGCTTGATCAATTACAGTTTGACGGAACAGATCCCATGTTAAAGAATTAATATCACCATGAGCTCTATCTAAAGCCTCATATACAGGAACTGTGCCTATTGGCACAGGTGATGCTCTTAAAATAGCATTACGCAATCCGGTTAAATCATCAATACCAGTTGATAGATCCATTACGGTATCAGCACCATGTTTTATTGATAATCTTAACTTTGCAACTTCCTCAACAAAGCCTGAGGATAACGATGATGCGCCAATATTTGAGTTAACCTTAACAGAGAAGCTCTTTCCTATAATCATAGGTTCAGCCTCTGGGTGGTTTATATTACAAGGAATAACTGCAGTACCACGGCTTAATTGAGCTTTAACATCATCTGGAGTAAATGTCATGTCAGAGCCATATTTATAAGACTCACGGATTGCCACATACTCCATCTCTTTGGTGACAATACCTTCCTTTGCACAATCAAGTTGAGTTTTTTTAACCTTACGAGCCTCTCCATCACAAGAGCTACATTGCCATTTTTCACGTAATTTTGGCAACTGTAAGGCGTTTGTATCAGGTCCTTCTACTGTATAAAGCAAAAGGCTCTCACCATTACTTAAGGTAAGTTTGTCAAATGGAACTTTTATTTCAGGTGTGGAACCGTTGATGTAAATACGCTTTTTATCAACAGAAAAAGTGGTGTTCTTAGGCATGTAACAGGTCCTCTTTTATAAAATACCGGTGCATGCCGAAGGCGATTGTTCCCTACGCGAGCTTTATCTCGATCAGGTAATACGGATTTTGCTAATGCAATCTCAGCCTTTCGGCACTCCGACAAGCAAAGCTATTATCGTACCTATTTAAAAAAGGTTCAATTAGAATTTTGAAAAAATTATTAATTTAAAAAGCTTATAAAACTACTCTACATATTCAGGATAAGAACTTAAATTTATTGACTCTGTTTCAAATCCAGAATAAAAGATCCATTCTCAAAGCAAAATAAGGTAGTTAACTGTCATAACAAATAACATACTTGTAATAAGTAAAATAATATATTTCAACAAGTTAGATCTAATATTTTTATTTTGAGCATACAATCTTAGCTCTTGGTCATCTATTAAAGAAAGAGTAGTGAAAATTAAAAAAAAACTATAACATTACAGAGGCATTTACAATAACAACAGGTATTTCTTTAATATCTGATACAATAAATTAAACTTCGCTAGATTAAATATGTGAAAAGAACAGTGACAAATTCTGCCTTATAAACATTTTTATGAGAGCAAAATTTAAAGGTTTACGTATTTGTACCTTAACGTTCTGTCAATATGAAGATAAAATATTTTAATTGAAAAAATCGGGGGTCATACTATACCCCCAATTTTTTTATTTGTGACTGGCTTTTAGAATCTCATTGACACGAATAAGATCATCTTTAGTATCAACACCAATTTCAGGCGGCCTTGATGTTAATGAAACAGCAATCTTATAGCCTCTTTGTAAAAGTCTTAACTGCTCTAAGGACTCGCATACCTCAAGATCTGTTTGAGACATTGCACTGTAATCAACTACAGTCTTAGCTTTATAAGCGTAAAGACCAATATGATGGTAATGAGGGAATTTAAGCTCACTTATATCTCCCTTTGAAAAATTATCGCGCTCGTAAGGAATAGGAGCACGCGAGAAATATAAGGCCATACTATTATTGTCTAAAACAACCTTAACGCAATTTGGATCGAAAACATCGTGAATATTGTCAATCTTTGCGGCTAATGTTGACATATCAGCTTTGCTTTCAATTAAAAGATTAGCCACAGCATCAATATGCTCTGGATTTATTAGAGGCTCATCTCCCTGAATATTTACGACAACAGTATCATCAGGTATGCTTAAATTTTTAATCATTTCAGCAATTCTGTCAGTGCCACACTTGCATTCCTTTGAAGTCATGCATACTTCAACATTAAGATCAGTTAAAACATTAGCAACGCGCTCATCGTCAACACAAATGATGACGCGACTTGCCTTTGAGCTTAAAGCTTGAAGAGCAACACGCTTAATCATGGGCATTCCACCCACATCAGCTAATGGTTTACCCGGCAATCTTGATGATGCATAACGGGCTGGGATTGCAATAATATATTCAGACATATAAACCTTCTCAATGTATGTTAGATTTTGATCAATTATATCAGTTACCAATTATATAAGTTGTATTCAACTCTCAAATAAAGTCGAAAGCTTTACTCTCCCCTGCAAAAGCTGTCCCAACATAGGGCTTGTTTACACTAGACTTGGGGCTATCGGCGTTGCAAGAAAGAAGGCCCCAAATTTGGTATTTTGTGTCAAAAAAAATATAATAGGCTCACTTGTGCAGGTTGTACCGTTGCCAGAGACTCTTTATTTAGTCCATAAAAGACACG
>CALFLJ010000075.1 GCA_937880335.1 uncultured Succinatimonas sp. | reverse complement strand
CATTGTTATGGTCTTTCATCTCGTTTAATTGAGATTGCTGTTTTAAAACCTCAGAAAGTGTCCTTGGAGATGAAAAATCAGAAACCTGCGATGCATCTGCAATTTGTTGTAATTTAAAATCTGCCACAGGGATTGTCATACCTGGTGCAGCATCTAATTGTCCAAAATTTGGATTTTGTATAGCTTTGTAACTTATCTTGACTGATGATGATAAAAGCGTATCTGAGACTTTTGTAGTTTCGTTTTTTTCATTGTTTAATGCGTTTAAGGATGATGCCACAATACTTGAGCGTTTAGCAGCTTTACTTAACGCCTGTATTACTCGCTCTTGAGCTGATAGACTTTCATCTGTTTCGTTATTATCTAAAGTCTCAGAAACTTTAGGTAAATTAGGTTTAGTTGGGGCCTTTGGTGGTTCTGGCATTTGAGCTGGATCAGGAAGCTTTCCCTCAGCAACCATACGTTGTCTTTCAATTCTAAACTGTTCTTGTAGTTTTGCAGCTCGTGCAGCAAGTTGGCTTAGACTTAACTGCGTTGGATCTGACTGATTATTTGCCTCTTTTGCTATCTCTTGGGGATTTAGTGATCGAACTGATGATAATGCTTGGATTTTGCTTTGACTATTTGCTTCCCTTATTTCATGGCCTGTGGGAATTAAATTACCATCGCGCGCAGTTTTGGCAGCCTTTGCTATAAGATCATGAATTCTTTTACTTGTTATTTCAGATAATTCATCGCCATTACCATCTCCTGCCTCTGTTTTCTTTTGCTTGAACATATCAAGATAGGTTGAATCTTCAGGAAATTCATTTAATGCTTTGCGTAAATAGCGAGTCATAACGTAAGCTGTGCTATTTTTATGAGCCTCCTTTGGAGGCTCTACAGATTCCTTTATCGTAGCTAATATTTCAGGTTGATTGCTTTCAATATAGGCTAATGAGGCAGATAAAGTTTTTTGCACTGCTTGTGTTTGTCTTATAGATAAAGATTTTTCCTGAAGATAAACATTTTTTACCGCAAGATCTCTTTCAAGTCCTGCCCCCATGTTTTTTTGATTGGTAAGTGCAACGGCACTTTCCAAAACAACTTTTCCCAAGGCGTCACCAAGAGGGCTTCCTTCCTTTAAGACTTGAGGAAGTTTTGCAACTTTGCTAAGAAGAACAGCCGATACATCCTTTGTCCTTACAAGACGGTTTACGTTTGATAGATCTTGTGAAATTCTATCAGCTAATTTTAGATCACGGTTTATAACTTTAGTTGTTAATGTATATAAAGGTGATGCTTTAGCTTGATTTGGTTCAGCTACAACGTCTTTAGCTTGGGAAGGATCTTTTATATAGATATTTAAATTAGTCTGTAAAGAATTAAATGCTTTATTGACATCTTTTGGTAGCAAACCTACCTGCCTTGAGATAATCTCAAGGCATTTTTTAGATGAATTAAGATTAAGCACTGCTTTTTGAGCGGTGCTTTTACTATTTTGTGATTCTGTGTTATTTACAATAGTTAAAGCTTTATTTAAAGCTTTAACGTCGGCATCAAATTTATCCATGGATCTTGTTTGTGCAAATTAGTCCTTATATTCACCTATATGATACCAAATTGCTTATAAAATAGGACCTTAAATAAAAAAAGCTCTGAGCTTTTTTTTATTTAAAAAGAGAAATTGTCAGTCTAAGGTAAAGCAGTTTTTTGAAACTCAATAAACTATTTTTTTATATTAGAGAAGATTCTATTTTGTTTGTAAGACCCCTTATGTGTAGTTTTAAGAAAACTTTTTTAGATAAGGATTTTTTTGATTAAATTTATTCAAAGTGTACAATTGTAAGATAAAGGTTTTCTAGGATAAATTTTTATGCAAAATTTAATTAAGCTGTCAGTTACTTCATTAGTTTTGACTCTATCCTCTTTTGGGGCAAATGCTGCACATTCTATTTATAATCCTATGGCTCCCCGATCTATTTCAGTTGAGGCCACAAATAAAGATTACAGCTATGGTTTGAGTGTTCTTCCAGGAAATTCCATCGATTCTGTAGATCCTTTTTTCCGTTATGTAGGCTGGGTACCTAATTATTATGTATTTGATCGTTACATATTAAGACCACTTGCTCATGGATATGCAAAATTGCCTGATGGAGTTCAAAGTTCAGTTGGAAACTTTTTCTCAAACCTTGATGAGATAAATAATATACCGAACAATCTTTTAATTGGAGAGCCTGAAAGTTCATTCATATCTTTAGGGCGTTTTACGATTAATTCTACTGCAGGTATTTTAGGTTTCTTTGATGTTGCCTCAAAATTAGGACTTCAGAGTCGACCTATGAGCATGGATACGGTCTTAGGCAAAGCAGGTGTTGATCAGGGTATGTATATGATGATACCTATCGCAGGTCCATATACTGAGCGTAGCTTACATGCAACCTTAATTGATAACTGGCCTTATTATTTGTGGAGCAATATTTGGATTGACGCTGCTTTATGGGCTGTAGAAGGGGTACATAATCGCGCACAACTAGTTTCACAAGAGGCTTTAGTTGATAATTCAGTCGATCCATATGCACAAACAAGACAGATCTTTTTAATGTATGCTCAGGGAAAAGTTGATCCTGATGCTACGCTTAAGGATAACAGCGTAGATGAGGATGTAGATTCGTTCTTAGATGAAATAGACGAACAGTAAGGAATTTTATGAGCGATAAGCTTAAGCAGTTGCGTTGTGGCATCGATAAAATCGATGAGGAAATTTTAGAATTATTAAAAAAACGCGAAAATCTCGTTGCAGAGGCCTGTGAGGAAAAAAATAAAATAGGCGCTGCGGCTTATTCTGTGCAAAGAGAGGATGAGATTTTAGAGCACGTTGAGATTTATGCAAAAGAGCTAAGTCTACCTCAAGGTTTGGCATCTGATCTTTACCGCCGTATTGTTCGTGAAAGTTATAAAGGTTTTGGAATTGGGACTTATGCTAAAACCTTAAAGGAAGATAAGGATATAGTTATAGTAGGTGGTAATGGAGGCATGGGCCGCATCTTTACCCGCTATTTTGAAAACTCAGGCTATAGAGTTTATTGTTTTGGTCATAGTGGGTGGGATAAGGCTGAGTCTTACCTTAAGAATGCTAAAGCCGTGATAGTTACAGTACCAATTGATGTCACTAAGGATGTTATTAAAAGACTAGCTCCTCTTTTAAGGGAAGATCAGATTCTCTGCGATTTCACCTCAGTAAAAGGACCTATAGTTGATGAGATGTTAAAACATCATAAAGGACCTGTTTTAGGTCTTCATCCTATGTTTGGACCTGATGTTAAAAGCCTTGTGAAGCAGGTGATAGTTACTGTACCATCACGAGATGAGCAGGCAAGTCGCTTCTTAGTCGATCAATTTAAGCTTTATGGCGCAAGAATTGTTAAATGTGATGCTTATGAGCATGATAAGGCTATGAGTATTATTCAGGCTTTACGTCATTTTACAACTTATGCCTATGGAACCTTTATGGCTAAATTGAACCCCAATTTACATAAGCTACTTGAGTTAAGCTCTCCTATTTATCGTTTAGAACTTATGATGGTTGGGCGCCTTTTTGCTCAAGATCCTCGACTTTATGCAGACATTATTATGTCATCAAAGCAAAATTTTGAGCTTATCTCATCTTACATTGAATCTTTAAAACCAGAGTTATCTACTGTGGCATCCTTAGATCAGGATGCATTTACTCAGCGGTTTTTAGAAGCTCGGGAGTATTTTGGGGATTTTTCTTTAAATTCTCTTAAAGAAAGCGGATCTCTTTTAGCAAAGCTGCAAGATGAGCGACTGAGCTTTTAGGACTTTGTATGAACAGAAAACTTAAGATTTTATCCTACATATTTTTAGGTTTGATTATTATAGCCCTTGCAGGATCACTCGTAGCTATCTATGTGGGGGGATATTTAATTGATAATAAATTAGATAGTGTTGTTAAAAAAGTAGCACAGAGAGTTCCAAACTTAAATCTTGAGGTTGAGATTTTAGATAAAAGCTTTACCTCACGTAACGGACGAATTTATTACACTTATACATTACCTAAAAATAATATTTTAAATGTTAAAACCATTTCAGGGGCAGCTGATTTTTCTATAAATTTAGGTCTTTTTAAAGCAAAGGCTCAATTAAAAAAAGCTTTAGGCACTGGAAATTTAGATGAGATTTTTAAGTCTTTAAATCTTGAACCTATAAATTATAAGGCCATTTTAAATGGTTCTTTATGGAGCTTAGATTTATCAGGGGCATTTAAGAGCGACAGCTTTAACTTGCCTTTTTCTGACGGATTATGTCACATAGGGGAGAATTCTGTTTATTTTAAACTTTTAAGTACAACTAGAGCATTATTTGAATTTTCATCAGCAGGATTTAGCTGTAAATCGGATATTCTTTATAATCAAAAAAGTGCCTTTGATCTTTTACTAAAGAACCTTGCTTTTAGTACAGAGCCTCAAATTGTAGATAATAAAATTTTTATACCATATTTAAAGGTGGGGCTTAAAGAAGCTCATGCAGAGGCTTCCACCCTTTACTTAATTGGCTTTAAACCGCAGGAGCGCGTAAAAGATCCCTCCATACGGGAGGCGTTTTATCTAAAGGATTTAGGGTTAACATTTAAGCTTGATAAAGAAGATCAAGATAAAAGACGTGAACTTTATATTGATGGTGTTGGAAACCTGTCTTTTGCATTTCCTTATGTAAAGGATAACAAGTCTGAGCCTTTATATGAAATGCAAAATATAAAGTATGAATCAGTGTTAGGCAGATTTGATTTCAAATCTATTATAAACAGTTTAAAAAAAGGATCTTTTGAATTATCGGAGCTTGTATCCTTTGTTTCAAAAACACCTTTTTATAGACTTGAAAATTTTTCCTATGAGCATAAAGGGGAGTTATTTAAAGTTAAAGGTGAGGCTTTAGCTAATATTATTAAGGATAGAATTGATGGAGAATCTATATCTTTTGATTTTGATGTTACAGGTGGACAATATCTTATAGAAGATATTGCCGGACCTGATTATAATGATGCATTAAAACAACAAGTTATGCGAGGAGCTATCGATTTTGATGGTAAAAGTTACCATTCAAATCTTAAATTTAGTAAAGGTTCTTTTAGTTTAAATGGAATGCCTCTTACTTACTCTGAGTAAATAGCTTACCTTTTTTCTTGGAAAGTAGAAAAGCCAGGAAACAATAGCAGCTACAAGGAAAAAGCCCCAAGCAAAAAAAGCTAAGTTTGGATTTAGGCTGTGACGCATAAAGAAGCTAACTAATGCTGGACCTAGAATAATCAAAAAACTTATAAGCATTACTCCAAGATAGCGAGTTTTAACTTGATTTGGGGAGTTTGGACGCGCGAGTTTTTCGTCAATATTTACATGATAACCGTTAGGGCTTTTAAACAAAGGTCCATCGATAATAGCAGCAAGTCCAGTTACTACGAATCGCTTCTTGTTTAATAATCTCATGGTGTAGCATTTAATTTTTACGTCTAAAATTGCATTGGCATGATGCTTTAAAGCTAGTTCTTTTAAAGCTGACAATGCCTCTTCTTGAGTTTCTCCTTCAGAAGCTAATACAACCTTTTGACTATATTCAATAACCTTATGATCGTTTACATTAAGGTTTTCTGAAATTGCAATATCATTTTCTTTTACAGTGATATTATCCTTAAGGTTTTCGTTACTATCTTCCATTTAAAACTCCATATTTAATTTTTTTTGTGCATTATAACCGATTGTTTAGTAGATACTTAAAAATCACTTTTATCTTTATCAATATAAATCATACATAGATTATAAATTTTATAAAATTCTAAGAATTGCATAAGTTTTGTTTGCTAAAGTTAAGCTAGATTTACAAATGTTTATTAGTTTGGGGAGCTTTTTTTATATGCGCATATTACTTTTTTTAGGTATGCAACTTGGCGTATTAGTTGTAGTTAGCATTGTAGGTTCTATATTACTTTCTCTTTTTGGAATTAGAATTGGTTCCCAGGGCTACATTGGCATGTGGTCTTTATTCCTGGTTATGGGCTTTGCCGGCTCTTTTATTTCACTTTTTTTGTCAAAGACAATGTGTATAAAAGCCTATAACGTACAGCTTATAAATAATCCTACAAGTTATGAGGAAAGGATGATCTTTAAAATGGTAGGTGATCTTGCTTATAAGGCACAATTACCTATGCCAGAGGTGGGAATTTATGACTCTGCAGATCCAAATGCCTTTGCCACCGGATATAGTAAGAATAACGCGTTAGTTGCAGTTTCTACAGGTCTTTTACGTAGTATGAACGAGGAAGAGGTAAGAGGGGTAATAGGTCACGAAATTTCACATATTAAAAATGGAGATATGGTGACAATGTGCCTTTTGCAAGGTGTATTAAATACTTTTGTGTATGCAATTTCATATATAGTAGCGCAGGCTCTTACAAGTATTAACAATCAAAGAAGTGAAGAGGGTGGGAGTTCTTCTAACTTTTTTATGTTTACACTAGTAAATTCTGTATGCCAGATCCTCTTTGGTTTTGTTGCCTCTTTAATTATGATGTGGTACTCACGTCATCGTGAGTTTGGTGCAGATGAGTTATCAGCAAGGCTTACAAGCCCCAAAACAATGATTAGTAGTCTTGAGGCCTTACGACGTGGTGTGCAACCAAGTCAGGATGTGAGTGCAAATATGCAAGCTATGTGTATAAACTCAGTTACTTTAGGTAATTTACTTTCATCTCATCCACCTCTTGAAAAGCGCATTGAGGCTTTACGTAATTTAAGATATTAAGCTTAAAGCCGTTATATAGATATTAGGTAAAAGCACCTATAATTAGGTGCTTTTCTTTTAGTATGGGGGAGTTTATGTCAGAAAATAAAGGTCCTAGGATTGTTGCTGAATTATCAGGAAATCATGATGGTTCTCTTAGCAGAGCTTTAATGCTTTGCGATCTTGCAATAGAAAATGGTGCTGATGCCATCAAAATACAAACTTATGATGAAAACTCTCTTACAATTGATTCCTCTCGAAGTGAGTTTATGCTAAAAGATGGTTTATGGAAGGGGCAGACCTATTATGAACTGTACAAAAAGGCTAAGACTCCACGGGAGTGGCTACCAGAACTTTTCTCCTATGCCCGCAACAGAAATTTTACACTTTTTAGTTCTCCTTTTTCTGAGTATGATGTTGAAGCATTAGAAAAAGTTGAATGTCCTATTTATAAAATTGCCTCATTTGAACTTAATTATCTTGATCTTATTGCCACATGTGCAAATACAAAAAAGCCTTTGATTATGTCCACAGGTCTTTCTACGTTAGATGAGGTAGAAAGAGCCGTTGACACGGCATATAAATACGGTTGTACTGATTTAACCTTATTGCATTGTGAAAGTCGATACCCAGCTGAGCCAAGATTTTTTAATTTAAATACAATTGTATTTTTCAAGGAATATTTTAAATGTAAGGTCGGATTATCTAACCATGCATTAGGTGATGAATTGGATATTGCGGCAACAGCCTTAGGCGCATCTTTAATTGAAAAGCATTTTACTGATGACAGAACCAAAAACAGTGTGGATGCAGCATTTTCAATGGAGCCTTGTGACTTAAGAAAATTAAAGAAGGATACACAAATTATCGCTCAGAGTTTAGGTGTAAAGGGAGTGAGAGTATTAGAAGAGGATATTCCTTTGAGAATGGGGAGACGTAGTGTATATCTTGTTAAGGATTTAAAAGAAGGTGAGATTTTAACTAAAAAGCATGTAAAGGTAATCCGTCCTGCTTTAGGACTTGAACCATATAGGATTCAAGAGGTATTAGGCAAAAAAGCAAAATATAGTTTGAAAGCCCCGATTCCACTTTCATCCTGTGATTTTACTAATTGACGCTTACTTTTAAGCTGCAACATAACTTGCAGTTGATAAATAAACTTTGAGTTTAGAAATTAAAAAAGGAGCCCTAAGGCTCCCTTTTTTAATCTAGCTTTAACTGTAAATATTACAGAGGCTTGATGGACTCCATGGACTTGATTAACTCAAGAACCTTGTTGGAGTAACCAATTTCGTTATCGTACCAAGAAACTAACTTGACGAACTTGTCATTTAAAGCAATACCAGCCTTCTCGTCGAAGATAGAGGTGTGGATGTTGCCTAAGAAGTCAGAAGATACAACAGCCTCATCGGTGTAGTCCATGATACCCTTCATAGGGCCTGCTACAGCAGCCTTAACGCAATCACAGATGTCAGCATAAGAAGCGCCCTTCTTTAAGGTGCAGGTTAAGTCAACAACAGAAACGTCTAAGGTAGGAACACGAATGGACATACCAGTTAAGAGACCGTTTAAGGAAGGAATAACCTTACCTACAGCCTTAGCAGCACCAGTTGAAGAAGGAATGATGTTGCCTGCAGCGCCACGGCCACCACGCCAATCCTTTAAGGATGGACCGTCAACAGTACGCTGAGTTGCAGTGGTGGAGTGAACAGTGGTCATTAAGCCCTGCTCGATACCGAACTCATCGTTGATAACCTTAGCTAAAGGAGCTAAGCAGTTGGTGGTGCAGGAAGCGTTAGAAACGATGTCCTGACCTGCATAAGTGTTGTTGTTAACACCCATAACGAACATAGGGGTGGAGTCCTTAGAAGGAGCAGACATAACAACACGCTTAGCACCAGCCTGGATGTGCTTACGGGCCAGCTCATCGGTAAGGAAGAAACCGGTAGACTCAACTACGTAGTCAGCACCGATATCGCCCCACTTCAGGTTGGCAGGATCGCGCTCAGCGGTGATACGAATCTCGTTGCCGTTAACAACTAAATTGCCGTCCTTAACTTCAACACTGCCGTTGAAAGCACCGTGCATGGTGTCGTACTTTAACATGTAGGCCATGTAGTCAGGTGGGAGGAGGTCGTTAATACCTACAACCTGAATACCGAGCTCTGGACGATAGATAGAAGCACGGAAAACGAAACGACCGATACGGCCAAAGCCGTTAATACCAACTTTAATAGTCATAGTTTATGTCACCCGTAGTGTAACAATTGAAAGAAATTTAACGCTTAATAAGATACTCCATTTCATGTTTTTGTCAAGAACTGCACGCTTTTTTGAGGCCTTTTTAAGGCAATTTTGAAAATTATTTTCTATTAACAATAATTTTACTTTATTTGTCTTGAATTTTTTTTATTTTTTTACTCTGATTACCTCACATAACTTTTAAATTACGTATAGTTATTAATTTTGATTTATTTCGTATTTAAGATGTATTTATAGTGCTAAAGCTAATCTCTGAAATTTTCGCTTTGATTTTTTGTAGTGCAAGAGTGGAGGGAATTTAACAAAATGTTTAGAGTTTTTTTCAAAAATGTGCGCTGTGGTTATTTTAGGACCTTTATTTGTCTAGTTTTAATATACTCTCAAGGATAAAATAAGTTTTATAAGGTACACAAAACTTATAAAGAATAAATTTAAGGTTATTTTTTTGAAATAAAAAAAGATAGCTTAATTCCCAATTATTAAAAGCAGGAATCTATTTTTTTATTTTGAAAGTATTGTTTTATATTTTTAAAACAAGGCTTTTTAGCCTCCTTTGTTTATAAAGAGCTTTTACGCCCTATAAAGAATTTTTTAACGATCTAATATTTAACAAGTATTTATTGAAATCTATTTTTTATGAGCGTCTAAAAACTCTACCAATATAAAAAATATATAAAATTGACCAGTAAATTTGCTCTGTTTTCATTTTTATTTTTTAAATAAAATCCAAATATCAAAATTAGCTTTTTTTAAAGCTATAGAATATTGAGGTAAAAAAATACCGAGAAATCCGGATAATAAAGCAATTTTACATAGAAGATCCTGGCAAAATGATTTGTAAGATCTTAAGTATTTTGTTTTATTTGGATTGATATAAAAATTAAAAATAATTTAGGTTATTTGCTTTAAATTTTACTTGCAAAACTTTGATTTGCTTTAAAAGAGCTTTCCTTGGGGGATGTATGCTTGATATTCAGAGCCTAGCGGATAAATGTGGTGTAGCTCGTCAGTATGTAGATGTTACAGGTAAAACGGTAATAATTGATGAGAAGGCTCGTGCAAACACCTTGAAAATCTTAGGTTATCCTATTGATGATGAGGAAGCTTTGGAGAAGAAGCTTGCTTTTGAGGCTTATGAGCCCTTT
>CALFLJ010000074.1 GCA_937880335.1 uncultured Succinatimonas sp. | reverse complement strand
GACAGACCTTTTATTTATATAAGAACAAAAGCATCTCTGGAAGAATCTGCTTCCGTTACATGGACCTTAAAGTTAGAAGATGGTCAAAGTATTACTGAAACAGTACCTTTATATGAGATAGAAATCGCTGATTACACAGAGGTTTTAGGCGAAGAATACGATATTCGCCGCCTTATTTTAGATAAGGATCTTCCCTATGGTTACCACAGTTTTAGCTTCTCACTAACCGCCTCCTATGGTATTTACAACAGTGCTGTTATGTCTCTTATTAGAGCTCCAAAAAGGGCTTATATTCCTAAAGATATAGCACTTGGGAAAAAAATATGGGGGGTAAGTGTTCAGCTTTATGCTGTTAGAAGTCGTTATAATTGGGGTATTGGTGATTTTGGCGATTTACAGTATTTGTTAAGACAGGTAGCTAAAAATGGAGGTCAATTTGTTGGTTTAAATCCTATGCACGCAGGATATCCGGCAAATCCAGATCCTGATTCTGTAAGCCCTTATTCACCATCTTCTCGTAATTGGCTTAATGTCATATATATAAATGTTGAAAATATCCCTGAATTTAACGATTGCAAAGAAGCTACATCATTATTTAATTCAAAGCCATTCCAACAAAAACTTAAAGCTTTGCGTCAAAGAGAGTACGTAGATTACCGTGGAGTACTTGAATTAAAGCTTAAAGTAATAAGAACTATTTTTGACGCTCAGAGGGTGGATGATAAACGTACCTTAAGAGGAAGAGAGTTCTTAAAATTCATTCAAGACGGCGGAATTAGCCTTTTGGATATGGCAACCTATGATGCTCTTCAATTTTCATTATACGAACAGGGGATAGATGCTTACGGCTGGCCTGCTTTCCCTAAGGAATTTAGATCATCTGATTCTCCTTTTGTCGAAAAATGGCGTGAAGAGCATGCTTCAGATGTTCGTTTTTACTGTTATCTTCAGTTTTTGGCACAAGAGCAGCTAAAGCAGGCCTATCAGGTTGCACTTGAGGAGCACATGGTCATAGGAACATACCGTGATTTAGCTGTAGGTGTAGCTCCTGGTAGTTGTGATGTTTGGAGTGATTGTAATGATGTCTATCGTTTGGACGGGGCCGTAGGAGCACCGCCTGATCCACTAGGCCCATTAGGTCAGAACTGGGGATTAGCGCCAATGTCTCCAACCTCATTGAAAAAATCTGCCTACCGTCCATTTATTAATCTTTACAGGAGCAATATGCGCAACTGCGGCGCTTTACGTATCGACCATGCCGCAGGTTTATACCGCATGTGGTGGGTAAATCAAGGCGAAAGTGCCTGCAGTGGATGTTATGAGTCAATGCCTATGCATGATCTTCTAGGCATTATTGCCCTTGAATCTCAACGCAATAAGTGTCTTGTTATCGCAGAGGATTTAGGAACAATTCCTCAGGAGCTTCGAGATGCGCTAAAAGAGTTAGGCGCATATTCTTATAAGCTTTTCTTTGGTGAGAGAGCATCTGATGGAGGATTTATCGATCCTAAATTATATGAGCCAGTCGCAATGTCAGCCTTAACCACCCATGATATGCCAACCATTAAGGGCTGGTGGTCAAGTTATGATTTAGATTTAGGTGTAAAACTTGGCGTTTATACTCAAGATGAGGCCAATAAATTACGTTTGGACAGAGAGAATGCAAAACAGCGTATTTTAGATTCTCTGCATGGATTGAAGTCTGTTGGTGATGAAATTGGCAAAGACGCAAAAGAGGTGCCTTATTCAAAAGAACTAGTTAAAGGTTTACAAGTGCACATGTGTAAAGGCGCAAGTGCTTTATATAGTACACAACTTGAAGATTGGATTGGGGTTGAGAAACCGGTCAATGTTCCTGGAACATATAGGGAGTATCCTAATTGGAAAAGAAAACTTACAGTCGATCTTGAAGACATTTTTAGCAATGAATATGTAGCTGAACTTTGTGCGGCTATGACAAAAGCTCGCATTTAATAAGGAGAAACAGTCTAATGATAATTGATGATCTCAACAATGCCCGTGTGGGAAATCCTTTTGAGACCTTAGGTTTACAACCTATGGAGCAAGGATATGTTTTAAGAGCATGGCTCCCAGGAGCTCATAGTGTAGAAGCTTTGTCTTTAAAAGATGGTTCTCATATCTGCACATTAAATTGCACTAATCAAGATGGCCTGTTTGAGTGTGAATTACCTGACTGTCAAGGTCTGTTCCACTATAAATTTAAAGTTGGTTACAACGATACAAGCGTTGAGGTTATAGATCCATATCAGTTCCGCGATGAGGCTTTTTATGGTTTAAGTACCATGAATGAGGATCCTCAGAATATTTATAAGACATTAGGTGCACAATTAATTGAAGTTGAAATAGATGGTGTTTTAGTTAAAGGAACTAAGTTTGCAGTTTATGCCCCATCAGCTACAGCTGTATCTGTAATTGGTGACTTTAATTTCTGGGATGGACGTCGTCATCCAATGGCTCGCAGTCTTTTAGGTCATTGGGTACTGTTTGTACCAGGACTTAAAGCAGGCGAGAGATATAAGTACGAAATCAAAGATCCTAACGGCAATCGTTTACCGCATAAAGCCGATCCTGTAGGTTTCTTCCATGAGCAATATCCTTCATTTGCTTCAATTATTTCAGATCAGACCACCTATACCTGGCATGACGAAGAGTGGATAAAGTCTCAGCTTAATAACAAGCTTGAACAACCAATCTCTATTTATGAGGTTCATTTAGGTTCCTGGAAACATAATGAAAATGGCAAGAGCCTAAGTTATCGCGAGCTTGCAAAAGACTTAGTCTCCTACTGTAAGGAAATGGGATATACCCATATTGAGTTAATGCCAATTATGGAGCATCCTTTCTCAGGATCTTGGGGCTATCAGCCTACAGGTCTTTTTGCACCAACCAGTCGTTTTGGTTCTATTGATGATTTTAAGTTCTTTGTAGATAGTTTCCATCAAGCTGGAATTGGTGTTATTTTAGATTGGGTTCCAGCTCACTTCCCAACAGACGCTTTTGGCTTGGCCCGCTTTGATGGCACTTGTCTTTATGAGTACGAGGATCCTCGTCGCGGCTGGCACCCTGATTGGAATTCCTTAATTTATGACTTTGGTCGTGACACTGTTCGTCGCTTCTTAATAGCATCTGCCTTAATTTGGCTTGATTTATTCCACATCGATGGTTTACGCGTTGATGCTGTAGCCTCTATGCTTTATTGGGATTACTCTCGAAAGGAAGGTGAATGGATTCCTAATGTTGATGGTGGAAATATCAACTATGAGGCTGTAAGTTTCTTAAAATGGTTCAACGAGGAAGTTTATAAGAAGTTCCCGAATGCTATGACTATAGCCGAGGAATCAACAGCCTTTACCGGGGTTTCTCGTCCAACCTTTACAGGTGGTTTAGGCTTTGGCTTTAAGTGGAATATGGGGTGGATGCATGACTCTCTTGAGTATATGGCAACTGATCCTTATTTCCGTAAGTACCATCATGGTGAAATGTCATTCTCCATGATTTACGCTTATAACGAAAACTTTGTCTTGTCTGTATCTCACGATGAGGTAACTCACGGAAAGCATTCTTTACTTTATAAGATGCCAGGTGATGAGTGGCAACAGGCTGCAAACTTGCGTGCATACTTAGGCTTCCAATATGCACACCCAGGTAAGAAATTAAACTTTATGGGTTCTGAATTTGGCCAGGGGGCTGAGTGGAATAATGATGCTCAGCTAGACTGGTGGTTGCTTAAGTACAGTAAGCATCAGGGCATTCAAAAGATGGTTAAAGATTTAAATAACCTCTATAAGAAAGATAAAGCTATGTGGGCTAATGATTATGATCCTAAGAGCTTTACCTGGCTTGATGTAACTGATGCTGACCATAGCGTTTTTGCTATGATGCGTACTATTCCAAATGATAGTGATGAGATATTTATTTCTGTATCTAATTTCACTCCAAATCCATATATTGCTTATCGTTTAGGTGTACCTAAGCCAGGCCTTTACGAGGTGGTATTTGATTCTGATGCAAAAGAGTACTGGGGCAGTGGTTATGGTACAGGTATGGATAAGATTGTTGCTTCTAATATCTCGTGGCAAAACCAGTACCACTCTATAGTAGTTGATCTTCCACCTTTAGCTACCATTTATGTAAAACGTATAAAGGACGTCAAAGAAGATGAACCTCAAAGTAAGGATTCTGTAAATTCTGTTGATGAACCTTTAGTTGAGAAGGACACTTCTTTCCTTAAGGTAGAAGAGAAAACCCCTGAGGTGAAAGTAGAAGAGAAAGCCGTTGATGTAAAGGTAGAGGATAGTGCACCTAAGGCAAAAACTAAGAGAACTTGTGCTCGAAAGAGTAGTACTGCAGCTAAAAAGCCTGCTACACGTAAACCTCGTACAACTAAATCTAAGGCTAAATAATTTTTAAGGAGGGAGCCTTATGGGAAAGTTACCACCAAGATGTTCTGATTTGCGTCGGATTAGATTGGGGGCAACCCCTGTTGAATGTGGTTGCCACTTTTCTGTGTGGGCTCCCTATGCTGAAAAAATTATTGTTCATTTATTTGATAAATTCGATCGTGAAATAGATTGCTTTGCAATGAATGAAAGGCGTGGCGGTGTCTGGTTTGGTTATAGAGCTAATGTAAAGCCAGGCGATCGTTACGCTTATGAGGCCTTAGGTAAAAATGATCCTCAAAAAGGCTTTTATTTTAAAGAAGGTCGACTTTTAGTTGATCCTTATGCACATATTCTTTCCAGACCGTTTGAATTTGATAAAAATCTATATTTAAACGATCAAGTAAAATTCCTTCCAAAATGCATAATTCCCAATTCTTACGAAGATTTTGATTGGGAAGGGGTTGAAAAACCAAATTTAGATCGCAAGAGTACTATTATTTATGAGGCCAATGTTAAAGGTTTAACCATGTTAAATCCTCAGGTAAAAGAGGAACATCGTGGTAAGTTTTTAGGTCTGTCAGAGCCTCAGGTAATTGCTCATTTAAAGCGCTTAGGAATTACAGCTGTACAATTAAATCCGGTTGCAGCCAGAATGTCCGAACCCTTTTTAGTAGAAAAGGGGCTTTCAAATTACTGGGGCTATAATCCAGTTGTGTTTATGGCTCCGGATCCAAGATTTGCAGTAGAACCTGAAAATGTTTTAGATGAGTTTAGAACTATGGTTAAGGCTCTACATAAAAATAATATTGCAGTTATTTTAGATGTAGTCTTTAATCACACAGCTGAGGCAGGCTTTGGAGGACCGGTTCTTTCGTTTAAGGGGCTTGATAATCGAAACTACTATGCCTTTGCTACAAAGGATGACGGCTCATATGATTATGAGAATTATCTAAATGTTACAGGATGCGGTAATTCATTTAATTCAGATAATCTCTGTGGTCTTAATGTTGTTGTAGACAGCATGCGTTGGTGGCTTTCTGTTATGAAGGTCGATGGATTTCGTTTTGATCTTGGCGTCACTGTTTTTCGAGAAACTCATGGTAATTCAAAATTTGCTTTTGAGAAGTATTCAGCCTTTGCTAAAGCATGTTTTTGTCTTGATGAGTTCTCTGATGCGATACTAATTGCCGAACCATGGGATTTAGGCCCTGATGGTTACCGATTAGGTCAGTTCCCTAAAGGGTGGAGCGAGCAGAATGATGTTTTCCGTGATACGGTAAGGCGTTTTTGGCGAGGGGATAATGGTCTTATTGGTGATTTTGCCACCAGACTACTAGGCTCTCGTGATATATTCCACAAAGGTAAACGTTCTATTAACGCCTCCGTAAATTTTGTAACCTATCATGACGGAATGACATTAGAAGATCTTGTTTCCTATGATAATAAACATAATGAGCTTAACAAAGAGAACAATCAGGACGGAACTAATAGTAACTACTCATCTAATTGTGGAGTTGAAGGACCAACTGACAATAAGGTTATTTTAGCTAAAAGAGCCCAGATTAAACGCAATTTAATTGCTACTACCCTAATCGCTCAAGGTTTACCTCATTTACTGGCAGGAGATGAATTTTCTAATAGTCAAAATGGTAATAATAATGCTTATTGCCAGGATAACGAAATTAGTTATATTAAGTGGAACTATAGCAAGGAAAATGAGAATTTAATTAAATTTATAGGTAATTTAACTCTATTGCGTAAAGGTTCAGAAATGTTATCTGAGCTTATATTAGAGGATGATCCTTCAAACTTTAAAAACAGAAAATACCAGGCTCATTGGTATATGCCTAATGGTCGTCCTATGAGATTAGAAAATTGGAATGATCCAAATCAAAAGGTCATTATGCTTGAGGTGGGGACGCGAGATATAAATTCAGGAGAGCATTGGCTAATTTTTGTAAATGAAACAAATAATGATATTTTCTTTACTATAAAAGATGCTCCAGATGGTCGTATGTGGTCTGCTTTAATTGATACTAGTGAGGAAGATGGGATTCCGCGTCGCTATAGTGATAAAAACAATTTAATCAATGTAGGAGCAGCACATTCTATAAAAGTTTTAACTCAGGTAACAAGGACTGATGTTCTTATTACTATGTCTAACTTAAAATAAGTACTCTTAATTTCTTAAGAGTACTTTAAGGCCTGCATTTGCAGGCCTATTACTTTCAGAGCTTATTTTACTAAGTAACCACCATCAACAGGGATGATTGCGCCACCTAGGTAATCTGAGGCGTGTGAACTTAAGAAGATAACAGCGCCTTTCATATCATCGCCAGTACCCCAACGGTGTGCAGGAATACGATCAGTAATTTGCTGATAACGAGGATTTGATTTGTCTAATAAGGCTTTATTCATTTCTGTTGCCATATAGCCTGGGGCAATAGAGTTAACGTTAATGCCACGAGCAATCCAGTCATTAGATAATTCCTTAGTTAACTGAGTTACACCACCTTTAGCTGCAGAATAGGCAGGAACAGTTTGACCACCGAACCATGAAACCATTGAGGCAATAGTTACGATCTTGCCATAACCTTTCTTTAACATAACATTAGCAGCTTTTTGGCAGAGGAAGAATACAGAGTTTAAGTTAACCTCGATAACCTCATTCCAATCATTTTCAGGGAAAACCTCTGCACTGTGACGACGCTGAATACCGTGAGCTGTAACTAAGATATCCAAATCACCACCTAAAGCTTCCAAACAGTCATCAAAGCATTTGAATGTTTGATCACGTTTGCTTAAATCGGCTTTTACGCCGTGGCACTTAAAACCACGTGCACAAAAATCGGAAGCGACAGACATAACCTTATCAGAGGTTCCTACAATAACTACCTCAGCACCAGCTTCCATAAGACCTTCAGCCATGCCGTAGCCTAAACCACGAGTACCGCCGGTAACAATTGCTTTTTTACCTTGAATATCAAATAAATTTGTCATTTTATATCTCCAAAATTAAACTTTTGTCTTACATGAAGGCATCCCAACATGTGGATAACCAAGGCACGAAGGCAAAGAGAACTGCACAAGCAATTTCCACATAAATAAATGGTAATACTTGTCTTGAAACGCGGGCTACAGGTTCTTTTGAAATACCACAGCTTACAAATAAAGTAGTACCAAAAGGAGGTGTGGCTTGGCCTAAGGCAAGTAAGAATACGAAAACTAAACCAAAGTGGACTGGATCTATACCAAACTTAAGAGCAATAGGGGCTAAGATAGGACCTAAGATTAAGTTAGTAGCACCAACCTCGATGAACATACCGCAGATTAAAAGCAGTACGATGATAAGGAGCATGAATATCTCAGGAGATGAGGCTAATGCCATAAAGGCTTGGGTTACATAAACCGGAACACGGTAGTAGGTTAAAAGATAGCCGAAGATCTGTGCTGTAACAACTAAGAACATAATATTAGCTGTAGTTACAGATGAATCCTGGATAATAGTCCAGTAATCCTTGCCTGATAACTCGCGATAAGCGCATACACATACTGCAAAGCCATAGAATACAGCGACAACAGCAGACTCAGTTGGGGTGAAAATACCAGAGTATATACCGCCTAAGATAACAATTGGCATGAGCAATGCCCAAACAGCGCTCTTAAAGGATTTAAGGAAGCGCATGAATGAGAAGCCCTGCTCACGAGGGAAATTGCATTTGCGAGCTTTGATGTAGGCCCAAATACACAATGCAACACCGCAAATTGCGCCTGGGAGAATACCTGCCATCAATAGCTTTGCAACTGAGGTATTGGTGATATTACCGTAGATAACAAATACGGTTGATGGTGGAATAACAATACCTAAGGTACCGCCAATAGCCTGTACTGCAGATGCATAGTCCTTAGGATAACCACGCTTTACCATTTCAGGGTACATAATGCCACCGATTGCTGCAGTAGTTGCAACTGATGAGCCTGAAATTGCGGCAAAGAAAGTACATGCTACTAAGGATACAAGAGAGATACCACCTGAGATCCATCCTACTAAACTGTCAGCAAATGCTACAAGGCGTTTGGATAGCCCTCCTTTTGCCATAATATCACCAGCTAAGAAGAACGCAGGCAGAGCTAACATAGAGAAGTTGTTGCATCCGGCAAACATCTTCTGGGTAATTAAAGATAAAGATAAATTGGGATCAACACTTAAAGCGACGATAATAGCGCCACCTAAGGACCAGGTAATAGGCATTCCTAAAGCCATCATGGCTACTAAGGAAAGTAACATTAAGGTTGCTGCAATATCCATAGTTTTAAGCCTCTTTTGCAGTTAATGCATCGTATAGTTCAAAGAAGGATGCGACGGTGGAAAGGAAGAAGCCAATGCCGATAATCGCATACATGACCTGCATGGAGATACCTAAGGCAGGTGAGCTTTGGAATTGAGATACGTCGATCATGCCAAAGGAACTGTAGAAGAACAGAATAGTAATAAACAGACAAGCTGCACTTCTTACTACAACCAAAGTTTTAAGGGCTGAGCCTTGTAAGTAGTTATCAATAATATCAATGCGTACTAACTGCTTTGATGTGATAGCTAGATTTAAGCCTAAGAGGGTTAAGGCTACGTATAGATAACGAGAGACCTCCTCAGACCATGGAATTGAGTAGAAAACTACATAGCGGGTGGTAGTTTGCACAAAGATCACCGTCATCATAGCGATCATACAAATACCAATAATGCCACGCGTTAGTTTTTGAATTTTGGTAAAGATTTGGCGAATGTTTTCCATAGGTAACCTCTACTTAGCTAAAGCGGCAATGCGATCAAGCATTGCTTTAAAGTTGGAACCATAGGTTTCACGAACCTTAGCAGACTTTTCAATAAAGCCTGTTTTATCAGGATATGTAACGGTCATACCTTTTGACTGCAAGGTAGTGATTGCTTCTTTATCCATTTGACGGGATAAGGCACGCTCATCTACTTCAGCCTTTCTCATGCATTCGTTTAAAAGATCCTGATCTTCTTTACTTAACTTATTCCAGATCTTAGGAGAGAATAGAATATAAACTGTGGAATAGCAGTGCTCAGTTACAGCCATGTGTTTATTAACCTCAACAACGTTATTTTTATCAATAACAGTAGCAGGGTTTTCCTGACCATCAATTGCACCTTGCTGCATACCGGTGTAAGCATCTGACCAAGACATAGGAACAGGATCTGCACCTAAGGCCATCCACAATTCCTGATGAATCTTGTTTTCCATAACACGAATACGTAAGCCCTGAACATCATCAACAGAGTTAATGTCCTTTTTTGAGTTAGTTAAATTACGGAAACCAGACTCCCAAATGGAGAAACCATGTAATCTAACTTTGTCTAAGGATTTTAAGTACTCGTTACCAATTTCTCCTAAGAAGACTTTGTCTGCATGTTCAGCTGAGGTTATGGTGTATGGAAGGTCAAATACTGCAACCTGAGGTAAGAAGTTAACTAAAACAGATTGGTTAACAACAGCCATATCAAGATCGCCCATTTGGACACTTTCAATATTTTCACGCTCAGAGCCTAATTGCCCGTTATGGAAGGTTAAAACTGTAATGCGACCATTACTCTTTTCATTAACCTCCTTAGCAAAGTTATCCAAGCTAATACCGATAGCACCATCTGCAGCTGATGCCTGAGCTAGACGTAAAGTAATTCCAGAGTTTTTATCTCCGCAACCACTTACTAAAGCTGTGCAGCATAAAGCTAATGCTCCACATATGAGTTTAAGTTTCATAAGCACCCCTTGTTTGTTTAATAAAACTTAAAAAATTTAAATTAAGGTAAAACTAAACCACCATCACGGCCACGAGTCATAGTCCAGGTAGTTACCTCATCGTGATTTGGGTATTTGGCAGCCTCTTTTTCGTCAATTTCAATACCAAGACCTGGCTTATCATTGGCATAAACGTAACCATCCTTAAATTCAGGCATGCCGTGGAATACATCCAAAAGTGCACCCTCAGGTCCTGATAATTCCTGGATCACAAAGTTAGGTGGACGAATTCCTGACCACTCCTGTACACCAAAGTTAGGTACAGCCATATCAATGTGGATATTGGCAGCATGAGCTAATGGAGACATATCACCAGGTCCGTGCCAGGCAGTACGTACACCAAATTGTTCTGCAAATACTGCTAATTTGTAAGCAGGAGTGATGCCACCTATCTGAGTTACGTGTACTCGAATAAAGTCAATTAAGCGATTTACAATTAAACTGCGATATTGAGCCTCATTGTTAAATAGCTCTCCTTCAGCAATTGGAGTACTAGTTAGGGCTCGCATTTGTGAGAAATATTCAGTTTGATTTAAAGGAAGGGGATCTTCTAAGAAGAATAAACGAACAGGCTCAAGGGCTCTTGCAAGTTCAATAGCCTCAGCTGGAGATATTCTTTCGTGAACATCATGGACAAAATCGATATCAAAACCAACTTTATCGCGTAAATCTTCAAACAATTTGACAGTCTTGCGTATATATTCGCGTGAATTTAAGTAAATTCCATCTAAAGCACCTTTTGGGGCATCCTTTGGGGCTTTAAGGTCTAAACCGCCACCGTATCCGCCTGACTGAATACGTAAGTGCTTAACACCTAGGCCTTTATAATAATCAACCTGCTCTGCAATTTCGTTAACAGATGCACCATCAACATGGCGATAAACAGGAACTCCTTTACGGTAAGCACCACCAAAGAGCTGATAGACAGGCATATTTGCCATCTTGCCTTTAATGTCCCAGAGGGCTATGTCAATGCCTGCAATTGCGTTATTTTCAACACCACCATTACGCCAGTAAGCATTTTGGTGCATAAGTTGCCAAAGTTCGTTTATATTCTCAACATCACGGCCTACTAAAAGAGGTTTTAAATACTCTAGGATATAGGTAGTTACAGCTTTGTAGCGATAGGCAAAGGTGGCGCAGCCTAAGCCATATAATCCATCTTCTGAGGTTTTTACCTTAACTACAGTAAGATTTATTCCCTCAGGAGCAGTGTTTATGACCTCAATATCAGTAATCTTTACATTCATTTTATGTCCTCATAAATAAGTTAAATTGTTTAAAATATTTCGACTCTTTTGCTTACATTTATCAAAATATTTCTATAAAATCTTTTATTTCAATATGTTACTTGCAACAACTTGTTAGTTGTCTGATAAGTTAGAATAAAAAAATCATACGCTTATTTGTAATTTTTTAGTTTTTTTTATTTTTTAATTTTTTAATTTTTTAATTCTTCAATGGCATGTTTCAAATGACGCTCCATGACATGAGCGGCACGCTTTGGATCTCTTTCTTCGAGTGCTTCTATGATTTTTGAGTGGTAATTTAAACCATCTTTAAACCCAAATAGGGTATTTATATGTTTGTGACTTTTTTCTGTATTTTTAAAAATATAGCTTAAACTATCACCTATAAGTTCGTTCCCTGAGGCATAGGCTATAGCGCAATGAAAGTCTAAGTCAGCCTTAATAAATTGCTCTGGTATTTCAATTGAGCGTTTCATAATACGGTGATATGAACGCAATTTATCTATAAGAGTATTAAGTTCATCTTCAGATGAATTAGCTGCCAATCGAGTAGCCTCAGGCTCAATAAGCAGACGATACCTTAAAACTTTATTTAAATCCTTATAGTCATGTTCACGCAGTATGGCAGGATTACCCATACGCTCATCAACCTTATCTGAGGTTAAAAAGCAACCACGACCTTGCTCAGGTCTTAAAATGCCTAAAGTTACAAATTGAGTAATTGCCTGACGTAATGAGGCTCGACTTACCCCAAGTTGAGATGATAAAACTGTTTCAGACGGAATTTTTTCACCTACAACCCATAAGCCCTGTTTAATACAGTCTTTCATGTAATCGATGATTTGAGTTGTAACTGCTGTCCGTTTAATTGTAGGCATTTTATCACCTGTTTATAACCTGTGTAATTGTTAATTGTCTGACAAGTTATTTATAGTATAGTTGATCTTTAAAAAAGAAATGTGATGCACATCATAAGTTTTATAAAAGATTTTGTAATCCTTAATTAAAATTAACTTCTATGGATTTACTTGTTGAATTTTAATAAAAAAATATATAGAAATTTTCTTAGGAGAGTGAATTTTGTTTATTGGATAAATTAAGCTAAAAATGTAAATTTATCTTTATACAAAAACATAAACCCAGGTAAACACCTGGGTTTTACAACTTAAAGTTCAAGCTGTATTGGACTTACTGCCATAATTACAGGAGGGGCTTTTGTATAGTCTTTTTTCAGAGCTAAATTGAAAAGAGCCTGACATATTTCTTCTGGTAATAAGGTTGCAATTTTGCTTAAAAACAGAGTTTGAATAATGCTTAGATCTTTATCTGATGAAGGAACAAGATTTAAAGTGGCAATATCATCCTCATTTTTATCTATAAGCTCTAAAAGCTCAAAATAGGCGTCGTTAAAAGAGCCAACTTTATCAATCAAACCTAAATTAAGAGCTTTACTTGCAATAAAGACACGACCTTCGGCAAATTTCTTATAATCTTTGTCCAAAAGTTCTTTTCTTGAATCTTTAACTAATTTTATAAAGCGATCATAGGTGGCATTTACAGATAAGCTAAAAAATTCTTTTGCGTTTTCACTTAAAGGTTTTGCTATATACCTGTTTGCCATGTCAGATGTTACAACACCATCTTCAGTGATACCGTATTCATTTAAGAGTTCAGATACACCGAAACTCATCCCAAATACACCAATTGAACCTGTAAGAGTCTCTTTAGTAGCAATAATTTTGTCTGCAGCACTTGCAATCCAATAGGCTCCGGATGCTCCCATTGAATTAAATGAAACAACAACTTTTTTACCGCTTTCTTTTACTCTTAACAAAGCATTGCGGATCTTCTCTGATGCAGTAACACTACCACCACCTGAGTTTATATAGAATACAAGACCTAAGATAGTGTCATCTTTTGCAACTTTATCTAAAAGAGGTACTATATTGTCAGGACAGAAAGTCTCAGGTCCTTTATTATCATCAACAATCTCACCTACACCGTAAACAAATGCAACTTTATTTTTATCTGTTTTTTCATTTAATGGTGGATTAGCGTTTAGGTAATCCTCATAGTCATAGCTAATAGGAGCATAGACAGAGTCTTTTTTTAGTCCATAAACTTGTGCAAAGCTTGATAAAAGCTTTTCTTTTGGTAGAAGCTTATCAACAAGCTTTAGGTTTAGCTGTAATTGAGCAAGATCTCCTTTATTCTTTTTTAATAAACTTAAATAATTTTCTGTATCTGATAAAAGTTTTTTTATGACAACTGAGGCTTGAGGACGGGATTTTAATTCACTCAAATAGTCCTGCCAGATACTATCTGCTAGGTTTTGGTATTCTTCTTTAACAGACTCAGACATATCCTGACGGATAAAAGGTTCGACGGCTGATTTAAATTCACCTGCCCTGAAAATATAGGGGGTAATCTTAAAACGTTCTAATAATCCTTTGTAGTAAAGACTATTCAACCCAACACCAGTTAAATTTATCTGACCTAAAGGATCCATGACTATTTCATCGGCATATGAGGCAATAAGATAGTTTGTCTGTGAATAGGTGTTTGCAAAGACTGTGACTTTTTTGTCTGAACTTTTAAAACTCTCTAAGGCTTTGCCGATTCTTTTTGCCATTGCAAGACTTATATTATTTAGCCCGCTTAAATCAACTAAGGCTTCTTTTATATAATCATCATCTTTTGCGTTTAGTAAAGCCTTTTCAATGCGATCAATGGAGTGGGGGGCAACTCCAGTAATATTCTGATTTAATTGTCTCTTTATAATATCAAGTTCACCATTTGAAAAAGGGATCTCACTTATAAAACCTTTAAGATTAAGATGTAGTAAAGGTGATTTTGTCTTAGCTATATCTTTTGTATTAGTTTGCATGAATTCTTGAGTAGCAGTGCTTACATCATCAGCAAACTGAATTGCCATATAGACAACTAATAAAAGCAATAGCATTACGGCATTGCTTATAAAGTTTCTGATAAAGGTTAATGTAGCTCCTATAAAAGAAAAAACTTTAAAAATACTTTTGCATATTTTGTGATCGTTTTTTTTCTCTACAATATAACTTTTCCCGTTTCCTTCAGGGGATTGTTTTTCAAATTCCATAAAAATAGACCTAAAATGGGGAGTTTTGACTCCCCCTCAATACAAAACAAAGTTAGTTTAGATCTTAGGCTTGTTATTAGCCTGAACAATCTTCATAACTGAACTTACCATAGAAGACATATCGCCTAAATTATTAGGAACAATAAGAGTATTGCCTTCTTTGGCTAATTTTGAGAATGCCTGAATATATTGTTCGGCAACCTTTAAACTTACAGCAGTATCGCCTCCTGCAGTTTGTGTAGCCTCAGCAATTTTACGAATTGCCTCAGCTGAGGCCGCTGCCATAGTTAAGGTAGCCTGAGCTTTACCCTCGGCAATATTAATCTCTGATTGTTTCTCACCCTCTGATTTTGCAATGGCAGCCTCTCTTTCGCCGTTTGCAAGATTAATCTGTTCTTGCTTACGTCCCTCTGATTCAAAAATTACGGCACGCTTTTCTCTTTCTGCTGTGATTTGTCTTTGCATTGATTCAAGTACAGCATCAGGAGGTGTTAGATCTTTTATTTCATAACGTAGTACCTTAACTCCCCAGTTGACCGCAGCTTCATCTACTGCAGATACGACCTGAGTGTTTATGAGGTTGCGCTCTTTGAATGTCTGATCCATAACCATTTTACCTATTACCGAACGTAAGGTAGTTTGAGCTAATTGTGTTATAGCAATTAAATAGTTTGAGGTTCCATAACTTGCTTTTTGCGGATCAGTTACCTGAAAGTAAATAACACCGTCTACAGAAAGTTGGGTATTGTCAGAGGTAATACAGATCTGAGAAGGAGTATCAAGTGGTATTTCTTTTAATGAATGCTTATATGCTACACGATCGATAAATGGAATAATAAAGTTAAGACCTGGATTTAAAACTTTGTGAAATTTTCCAAATCGTTCAATAATCCAAGCACTTTGCTGTGGAATAACTTTAAAAGCCTGCATTGCAAAAATAATTGCAATAACTATAAGGACTAAGGCCGTGATAAGCCCTGATGTCAATGTGAATGTATGCATATTAGTTTTTCTCCAACTTAAGATTTTATTCTTGTTTGTGACTTAAGATAAGTCTTGTTCCATCAATACGATCAATAAACCAAACACCTTCACTTAGTTTTTGATTTTGACAATAGGCTATCCAGATTGTGCCTCTGTAGCTTACTTGCGCAGTTCCATTTTCAAGAACTTTATTTACACAAACTAATTGACCTTCATCTAGATTGTTTAAATCTGATTTTTTCCCATGAAGCTTTTTTATGTGGCTACGACTATAGTAAGCAATTATGACGCCTAAAATGGTAAGGATTCCTGAGAGTGTACATTGCGTAGTCAGAGAAAAATCAAAAAGGGCTGCCAAAACCCCTCCTAATGCTCCAATAAATAAAGCCAGGAGGTAGATTGTACCTAAGAGCATTTCTGCTCCAAGTATAAGCAGACCTAAAATAAGCCAAATAAGGGGAGCTGACATTTTATTTCCTTTAAAATAATTATTTGTTCTTGGATGCTTTTTTATTTATAAGTGTATTCTTTCTTCTTTGTCTTTGTTTATAGTTATTTATAAAGGCAAAAGAAAAGATAAAGCTACAAGCACTTAAGAAGAAAAAGAATTCCTCATCTAAAGCATTACCTAAAATAATCAAAATGAGGTTTAGGATTATAAAAAGTACGATTGCAATTAGTATGAAAATTTTCTTTAAACCATCATTTGAGCTTTTGTTTAAATTTTTTTGAGCCTTGAAGAATTTTTTATTATCAAAATCATTTTTACCAGCCAAATTAACCTTAGATCTTTGATTTAATATTGTCTTAGTATTACTAGAATTTTTTATATTAGTAGCATCTAGGTTATGTTCTTGCTTAGATATGGTTTCACCAGCTTTTGTATTTATCTTATTTATTTTTTGGTTTTCTAAATTTTTTATTAGGGCTTCATAATCCCCATTAGGAGGTTCTATAGGATTGTAACTTGACATAAATACCTTCTTTTATGGAACGAGGACTCGATATATACCTAGTATTGCACAATTGCACTTTACACAAAAGAAATGCTTTTTATATAAGATGTATAAACCTAAAGTAAAATATAAGTTGAAAAGAATTTTTTCTTCAATAGCGGTAAAAAATTATTTAAATAAATTAGAAAACTAAAAAATTATTTTAAAGAAGAATATATATTAAAACTATATTTTAAGAAAAGTTAAAAATTAAGGGGTAGGCTAAAAATTAGTTTTTAACTGTCTAATTTATAAAATAAAAGAATTTATATTCTTCTATATTATAAAAATTTTATTTTTAGATCGCAAATTCTAATTAAGCCCAAATTTTGGATTACAGTAATTAGGAAAAATCAAAAAACTTCGAAAAAATTTTTATAAATTTTTTAAATTTTCAAATATAGATCCCGTTTTTTGGTATAATGCCCGATCAAATTTAAATCAGTTTTGGAGGAATTTATGCTGCGTATAATGGAAGAAGCACTAACATTTGATGACCTTTTACTTGTTCCTGCACATTCAACCGTTTTGCCTGCCACAGCAGATTTACGTACTCGTCTGACTTCCAATATCCAGCTGAACATTCCTATGATTTCCTCAGCAATGGATACAGTGACCGAAGCCAATTTAGCCATTGCCTTAGCACAAGAAGGCGGTGTCGGTTTTATCCACAAGAATATGTCTATTGAGCGTCAGGCCGAGGAAGTTGCGCGCGTTAAGCGTTTTGAGAGTGGAATGGTTACTCACCCAGTTTCCGTTCACCCAGATATGCCAATTGTTGAAGTTCGTGCAATGGCAGCAAAATACGGTTTTGGTGGTTTCCCTGTAATTGACGAAGAGGACAACCTTTTAGGTATTATTACCGGTCGCGATATTCGTTTTGTATCTGATGGTTCAACTAAAGTTCGCCAATGGATGACCCCTAAGGATCGTCTTGTAACTGTACGTGAGAAAGCCTCTCATGAAGAAGTTCAGGCTTTAATGCAGAAGCATCGCATTGAGAAGGTATTAGTTGTTGATGATACCTTCCATTTAAAGGGACTTATTACCGTTAAAGACTTCCAGAAATCAACTAACAAACCAAATGCCTGTAAGGATGCCTTAGGTCGCTTACGCGTAGGTGCTGCTGTAGGCGCAGGCGCAGGTAATGAGGAGCGTACAAAGGCTTTAGTTGAGGCCGGGGTTGATGTTCTTTTAGTTGATTCCTCTCATGGACACTCTCAGGGTGTTTTAGATCGTATTAAGGCCATTCGCAATGCTTATCCAGATCTGCCTATTATAGGCGGTAACGTTGCAACTGCAGCAGGAGCAATTGCATTAGCTGAAGCTGGCTGTAATGCAGTTAAAGTTGGTATTGGTCCTGGCTCTATTTGTACCACTCGTATCGTAACTGGCTGTGGTGTACCACAGATGACAGCTGTTTCAAATGCTGTTGAGGCTATGAAGGGATCTGATATTACCGTTATTGCAGATGGTGGTATCCGTTATTCAGGCGATATTGCCAAGGCACTTGCTGCAGGCGCTAACTGCGTTATGGTAGGTTCCATGTTCGCAGGTACTGAGGAGGCTCCAGGCGAGATTGAGATCTATCAG
>CALFLJ010000073.1 GCA_937880335.1 uncultured Succinatimonas sp. | reverse complement strand
CTGGTGAATTTTGTTATATTCTTTCCAGGGATTCCACGGATTTGGCGAAGAACCACTTAATTTCGTTTTCTAAAACTTTTATTCCAGATCCAATAAGAGGGAGTAAACTTCCATATTGGTTTATGTTTGCACTTATTTTGTCGTATTTGCCAACTAATATCTTAATTTTATTAGTTTTACTTATTTCTTGTAGAATAATTTTTTCTTGTGAGAAACTTAGCTTATTTTCGTTTAATATAATAAGTGTATTTGTTGTAATGACTATTATTTCTGATTGATTTGGTAGTTTTCTAATCTGCGTTATAGCTTCGTATACAATATCTTGGTAATTTCTATCTTTTTCAATTACCACAAGGTATGCGTATCTAGGGAGCTTTATGTAGTTCTCTAATTCTTTTTCTTTATTTTCATCTATTGGATTTGTTTTAGGGTCGAAAACAAGTGTCGCAAACTCCAGATCTTTCAAACTTGATCTACGATTACTATTTTCGTTAGAGATTGCTTGAGTAATGAGTAATTCTTCGGTAAGAAATGCAAGTTCAGCATATCTTACAATTTCATTTGGATTTCCTGTAACACCGATTACAAGCTGTACTTCACCATCTATAATGATAGGTTGGTTTATTCCTGGGGCAACACCTTTAAAGAGGTTTGCATTCTGTGGATAAATGTTAACTCTTTTTTTATCAAGTGCCGCTTTACGGCCTGCTTCATGTATTTTGCCTATACGAGATTTGTCGCCCGATGCAAATATTTCTCCGTTCGGAAGTATAACATTCACATTATGAAAAATAATTTCCATCGAGCGTTTAACGATCTGATTGGCTATTTCAAGTGAAAGAAGAATTTTTAATCTCCCAAATTTTACTTATTAAGTAAAAATATTCTTATAGCATTTTCTACAGATGTTTCTATTAGAGCTTTTGCATTTGCAATTGAGTCGTTTAAAGTCATAGGCCCATTGCAAATTGAAAACATCGCCTTTATATTGCAATTATATAGTGATTTAGCATCGTCGGTATAAGAACCGCAGATTGCAATGGTTGGAACATGATGTAGAGCTGCTCTTTTAGCTACTCCTACAGGAGCTTTTCCATTTATGCTCTGCCCATCCATACGTCCTTCACCTACAATTACCAAATCACAGTCTAAAAGCTTTTCATCGAATTTTAATAAATCTAATACTGTATCGATTCCTGGACGAAGTTTTGCATTGCAGAAGAAGATTAAAGCCGCTCCCATGCCACCTGCAGCCCCGGAGCCTGGAACATTAGAGCAGTCTTTTTTATAGTAATTTTTTAAAATCTGGGCATAATTACGCATTCCTGCCTCTAATTTATCTAAAACTTCTCCAGAGGCTCCTTTTTGTTTACCAAAAATATATGTTGCGCCATTAGGTCCTAAAAGAGGGTTTGTAACGTCACATGTACCTATAAAGTCTGAGGTTAATACGTTTTGATTAAACTCAGACATATCAATAGATGCAATCCTAATAAGATCACATGACTTTATTGGGGCTTCAATAAGCTTTTTGTCTTTGTCATAGAATTTAGCGCCTAATGCCTGAGCAAATCCTGCGCCACCATCATTAGTAGCACTTCCACCTAGACCTATTTTAAAGAAGTGTATGCCTTGTTTTAACGCATAAGCTACAGTTTGTCCCAAACCATATGTAGTTGTATTACGGGCATCAAGGTTTTCTCTATCATATTTATAAATACCGCAGCATTCAGCCATCTCTATGACGGCACTGTGAGTGTTACACATAAAGTTGCACTCAGTACTCTCACCGTAAGCTCCAATTACATTTATTTCAATTTTCTTAAAATTGTCCTCTTTTAACGGATTTTCAAGTGCCTGGATTAGACCCTCACCTCCATCTGAGATTGGTATGTTTACTACACAGGCATCTTCCTTTACGTTTAAAATTCCTTTTCTGCAGGCCTCACCAGCCTCAAAAGCTGAGCAACTTCCTTTAAAGGAGTCCATGGCAACTAAGACTTTTAATTTTTTGTTTAATATTTCTTCTTTGTTTTTATTTAATAAAAATGAGGCCATATTTCATGCAATCCTTTTTGTTTATTCTTGTTTCAAATTTTGCAGCAAAAAAAATAATCAATTGAGGCTGTGTTATTTATTTTATTGTTTTTTTTTTATAAGTAGGTGGAAACTTTTCTATAAAAAGATCTATGGTTGTTTCTATTTATTGTGTTTTTTGTTATTAGTGTTTATATCCCTTAAATTGGAAATAATCTGATAATTTCTCTTTATAAGATGCTAGTGAGTTAGATTAATTTATTAGATTGTTTATTTTGGAGTAATAAATGGAAATTAGTGAGCTTCATTTATTAGATAAACTTATTCAGAATAATAAAGAAGAAAATCCAAATCCGGAAGGAAAAAGTCTGGTTGGTCTTTCTGATTTGGTATCAAGCATGTACGCCGATAAGGCACATTTTGTATATGAGCTTATACAGAATGCTGATGATGCAGAGGCTTGCTCAGTTGAGTTTTATCTCCATGATAATTATCTGATTTTTGTTCATAATGGAAAAAGAAAATTTAGTATAACAGATCCATATCAAGACCTTCAGAATCAAGATATTGGAGATTTAAATGCTATTTCATGGATTTCAAGGTCAGTTAAAATCAATGAACCAAATAAAATAGGAAAGTTTGGTATTGGTTTTTATTCTGTATATAAATATGTAAAGGAAGTTTTTTTAAAAGAAGATCCTTTTTTTGTTAGACTTCATCATATAACTTTATTGGATGATTGCAAAAATGATGAGGAATGGATTAAAAGTAAGTTTAATTATAATGATATTGATTTAACAAATAAAACAATGTTTATTCTTCCTTTTAAGGAGGATCTTTTAAATGAAGCTTACAAAGAAATCTACGAAAAACTCAATTCACTAAATAAACCAACAATTTTTCTAAATCATTTAAAAAATATAAAGATTAAATTCTATATTGATGATAGTTCCTTATTTTACAGCGTAATTTGTCTAAAAAAAGGAAAATACAATATCGAAAATCAAGACTATTTATGGGATCTTATAAGTTATCGAAAAACTAATGCTGAAATAGAATACTACTATAAAATATCTTCAATACTTCCTAATACCAAACATTATTCTAGTGTTCTTTTTAAAACTGATTCTAATGGAAGCAAGATCACAGAACAGGAATCTGAATTATTCTGTTATTTTAGTTTGGATTTGCCCATACAGTATAAATTCATAATTCATGCTCCTTTTCAAACCACAAGCGGTAGAAACGCTTTAGTTGTTAATCGTAATGACTACAATCAGATTCTTCTAAAGGAATTAGCTGAATTTTCTGCTATGTCTATTGTTGTTCTTGCAAGACTAAAGGCATATCGAAATGATCTTGAAAATATTTATCCAGATGATTGTACCTATTTTCTAAAAAAAATAGGGGAAATGGTATTTCCTGTTTTCCGTAATGTTTTTTCAAAACGTCTAGCTGATAAAGAGTTTATACCAACAGAAGGTCATGAATATGAACGTGCCGATAATTTGGTTTATCTAAAAGACAGTAAACTTAGAAAGCTTTTTTCAGCCGAGCTTCTGCATGAATTGGGAATTTCAAAGAAAGTTGCCTTTCCTGATGTTGGACAGAAACAAAGTAACGTTATTTATAACATAGTATCAGATTTTAAAATTCAAATTATCGATGATGAAGCTATATCTAAATATTTAAATCCAAGGTTTATGGATAACGTTGATAAAGATTGGCTTAAAAAATTTTATGAATATTTATTTGAAAGTAAAGGCAGATTTTCTGAATATTTTT
>CALFLJ010000072.1 GCA_937880335.1 uncultured Succinatimonas sp. | reverse complement strand
CAATTTTAGTAATGTCATCCGTCATGAGAAGCTTATCTGCTTTATTTTTATTGAGCAGTCTTACTTTAAATCTCTCTCTATAGTTTTATAATTTAATTATTCTTCTATTTTGAGAGTTAAAAGGCCATTGTAATGATAAAGTTCTTTTTATTTTTCTTAAGTTTGTGTTCGTTATCCTATATTAATGCATCATATGCAAATATCTTGCTTCCTAAACCTGATGTTCAGACATGTACAGATAAGGTACTTTTAGATAAGATTGAAACTTTATTACAAAACGATTTTAGTAAACACGCAATTTCTGAAGATGACTTAAAAAATATTATAAGTTCTCATCTCAATGTTTAGCTATTTTAGAATCTTAAAATTATTCCATTGAAAAATTTTACTATATTTCTAGTAAGTTACCCTCTATATAAAAAATAAATTAGTTATATTCTATGAATTTTATATATTTTGTGGAGGGTAACTTATTTTAAGTAAAATTTTATGTCTAATTACAACAACTAAATTGTTGCCTTATAACCAAACAACTCAGGAAGGAAGCTTGAAACACCGGGGAAGTAGGTACACACCATAAGCACAAAAAATATTACAAAAAAATAAGGAATAAGTGGTTTAATTAAACTTTCAATAGATGTATTTGCAACCTTTACCCCAACAAACAGAATATTTCCAACTGGTGGAGTTATCGTTCCAATGCAAAGATTAAAAACCAACACAATGCCGAATTCAACAGAACTTAATCCACAAGAATGAGCAACAGGCAAGAAAATGGGAGTAAAAATTAAAATTGCAGGTGTAGTATCAAGGAAGGTTCCAACAAACAACAAGAAAACATTAATTATTAATAAAATAATTATTTTGTTTTCCGAAATATTTGTAAGCAAATTACCTACTGCGCTTGGTATATCAACAAATGAAATAACCCAAGACATTATAGAGGATACTCCTACCAAAAAAATAATGATTCCCGTCATTTCTGCAGACTCTTTATATATTGGATAAAGTTCCTTCCAAGAAATTTGCTTGTAAAAAACTGATAATAATAAAGAATATACTACAGCTACAATAGCACCTTCTGTAGCAGTAAAAGCGCCTGTTATAATTCCTCCAATTACAACGACAATTAAAAATAATGAAGGTAAAGCTTTCAATATAATATCTAAAGCATTATTAAAAGAAATTTTAACGCTTGATCCTTTATACCCTAATCTTTTTGCATAAATTAAGGCAACCAACATACAGCCAATTCCCCACATTAAACCAGGTATATATCCAGCTAAAAATAAAGCGGCGACAGATGTTCCACCTGAAACAAGAGAGTATGTAATCAATACATTTGATGGGGGGATTAAAAGTCCAGTCGGTGCTGTAGCAACGTTAATAGCTGCCATATATTTACGACTGTATCCCTCTTTATTAGCTATAGGACCTATAATAGTTCCCATTGCAGAAGCAGCGGCTACACCGGAACCTGATATTGCACCAAACATCATATTAGCTAGCGAATTTGTTTGAGCATATGAACCAGGAAGTTTACCTACAAGCAAACTAGCAAAATTCATTAACCTCAACGCAATTCCACCTTTATTCATTATATTTCCTGCTAATATAAAAAATGGTATTGCTATAAGAGTGAAAATAGAAATTCCTGTAAATGTCCTTTGAGATGCTGTTTGTAGCATCATTTCAGGATCTAAAGCAATTGATCCCGCAATTACTGCCGACATAGTAATTGCAATACAAATAGGCATTCCTAAAATAAGCACAATTACCATAATGGCAGCCATTGTAAGCCCAACAACTAAAGTCATTTTTTCACTCCTTAATCTTGAACTTCTCTTTTGCCATATTCAGATACTCTATCTGAAACAAAAAGTTTATATAAATCAAACAAATTTAAAATATTGTAAATTAGTATAATTGCGCCTGAAATAGGTAATACAGCATATATAGCCCCCATATTTACCCCTAAAGAAGCTGTAACCTGCTCCAGATTTGAAAATGCCATATATTGGCCACCATATATAAATAAAAACAATGCAACAAAAGCAATTGTTATTTCTGACAGCATATCTAGCACAACACGACTTTTTCCAACAAATTTACTATAAACAAAGGACATACAAAGATGTCCTCGTTGACCAAATACATAGCTTGCAGCTAGTAACGAAAGCCAAGCAAAAGAGTATGTGATTAACTCCTCAGAGATGGTACTCGGGGAGTTAAAAAAATATCTTGATGTGATTTGATATGTGCCAACAATTGTCATAAATATGAATATAAATACGCAGAAGATTGCAATTGATTTATCTAAATAAAAACGAATTGTTGACATAAAAATTCTCCCTTTTTAACTAAATACCTTTTTTATTTACCTCATCAATTTGCTCATACAGTTCCTTAATAACAGGGTTATTTTTTAACAATTGTTCATGTATTGGTAGTACTTTTTCACGGAACGAATTTACATCAACATTTATAAATGTTACACCCATTTCATTTTTTGCTTTATCAATAGCTTCTGCAGTATGGTCATGCCATAACTTAAACTCTGCCTGCTGAGCTACTTTTGCAGCCTCTTCAAATACTGATCTTTCTTCAGATGACAAGCCATCTAAAAATTTTGTACTTCCTACAAATACATCAGGACACATCTGGTGCATGTCATATGTAAAATATTTACAAACCTCACCATGTTTCATATCAGTTAAAGCCAATTCTGAATTTTCTGCCCCATCAATTACACTCTGCTGTAAAGCAGAGTAAACATCTCCATACGACATTGGAGTAGCAGCTGCTCCAAAAGCTTCAACCATTGCAACATTCGTTGGTCCAGCTTGGACACGAATCTTTAACCCATTTAAATCATCTACAGTTTTTACAGGCTTTCTTGTATAGAAATTACGTGTACCTGCAGTAAAAGCTGCAAGAGTTGTAAATCCTGTTTTTTTAGCATTTACATTTAATTGATCAATAACATCTTTCTTCTGAATAAATGCTTCATAATTATCTTGAGAAGTGAATAAATATGGCATACTAAAAATTGCATATACAGGATCAAAAGATTCTACATTAGCTGTTGATAAAACTAAAAATTGAACAGATCCTTGTTTAATTAATTCCAAAACTTTCTCATTTGCCCCCAGAGTAGCATTAGGATAAATCTGTATCTGGAACTTATCACCTAATTTTTTCTCAACCTCTTCCTTAAACACTCCTAAAGCTAAAGTATCAGGATGGCTCTCAATTTGATTTGTAGAAATACGGACAAGAACTTTTTCCTTAGAAGAATCCACTCCATTATCTCCACACCCAACTAATGAAGATGCACAAACAGTTACAAGAGCAACAGAAAAAGTTAATTTATTAAATAGTTTCATATATACACCTATGTTTGCAAAAAAATAACCATCTAGTTAGTTAAATAAATTGTTTTTTTTTAATAATTAGGGATACTCATTCCTCCATCTATTGCTACAGCTTGGGCACAAGTATAAGGTAATAACCCCTGAGCCATAACGCTTACAATCTGACCAATATCCTCAGGATATCCCCAACGACCTTCTGGAACCATCCCTTCCGAAATAAGTTTGTCATACTTATTTTTAGAAGGCTTTGTCATATCGGTCATTATAAGTCCTGGTCTAATTTCAAAAACTTGAATTCCCTCTTTTATAAGTCGTAGTGCGAAAAGTTTTGCAGTCATACTTGTTGCACGCTTTGAAACACAATACTCTGAGCGGTTTATAGATACCATTTCTGCATTAGAAGATGAAATAACAACAATAGATTTTGGTCCAGTTTTTTCTTTTTGTGAAAGCATAATCTTTGAACATTGTTGTAGCAAAAAGAATGGAGCCTTTGTATTTACTTCTATGCATCTATCAAAGCTATCTTGCTCAACATCCAAAATATCCCCTCGATTTTTCACAGACACACCGGCATTACTAACAAGACAATCTATACGACCAAAATTTTTCAGTGCACAATCGAATATGTCTTTATGTAATTTTATGTCAGAGATATCAGTATTTATCCCCACAGCTTTAACTCCTAAATTTTCAATAAATTTTACTGTTTTTGCTGTGGCATCTATGCTTTCCCTGTCAATATAATCATGAACAACAATGTTAAATCCAACTTTTGCTAGACTAATAGCAATTCCTTTACCAATTCCTCTTGCTGCTCCTGTAACAATCGCAACCTGTTTGTCTGACATATCTAGTCCACCCTTTTATACTTTCCTAATAAGAATTTATTCCATTGTGCTTCAAAAGATGAGTTTTCTAACTTCAGTTCTTTCACTGCAGCTCTTTGACTTGTTACAATTTTAGTACCCTTAAATTTCGAAGTTATAATCCATTTTCTGTCTTCCAACCTCTCTTCAAGAAGCTTGAAGTTTGATAAATCAGCACTTTTTGCTTTAGGAACTAAGCAAGATTCATCTGAAAAGATAATTCTTGCACCTCGACTACCGCCCCCATTTTCTATATAAAAATCAAGACTTGATGCAATAGCTCTAGCTTCATATATCAAACTACGCCAAGTTAAAATATCTTCATAAGATTTAAAATTTTTAAAACCTTTGCTTTCTATACCTTGATGTAACTGTTCTAAAACATTATTTACATATCTAACATCCTTCCTATTACAAAGAAAACCACAATGGTCACTCAAAAGAGCTTGTATAATGTTTCTTACTTCCGAAAAATCTAGACTTTCTTGACTATTACAAAGAGAAATAAAGTTTTTTATGTTTTTAATACAGTCCCTTATATAAGGCAATTCGTCATTTTGTGAAACATACTTATTATTCTCTTTTAATCTCAAGTCAATATAATTTGCCACGCGTATTGCAAAAACCTGTCCCGAATTTAAAGCAGATCCTCCTGGACGGGTTACACCATGAGATCCAGCACACTCTCCAATTGCAAAAATATTATCAATTGAAGTTTTTCCGTTTATGTCAATTGAAATACCACCGTTAAAATGTTGATGATTTATAGTAAATTCTAATGGCTCCTTTTCTAGATCGTAACCATGCATCCTATACAGCTCAATAGCTAACTCATTCATGTTTTTTAGTCTTGCATATGGAGTTTCCTGTAAAGATGCCGAACCTTGAAGGTATTTCTTGACATCTCTGTCAAGTTTTTCAATATCAAACAGATCATCAGGATTATTAGACTGGTAATTTCTTCTAAAATCCAAGTAAACCTTTCGCCCTTTTTTTATTTCTAAATAAACAGCTAAATCAAATAAACTTGAACCATAATTTAAGGTTCTCATTGCATGAATTGGCCACTGATAGCCTTTACGAAATATGTTTGAGCATAGTTCTTTAGTATTGCTATAATAATCATCAAGAAAATGGTATTTTTTTCCACAATTATCAATACTATAAACATCTGGTATAGCCTGCATGTAAGTACCAGATAAATTCCAAGGAAATTTATTTCTAGGTGTTCCTATTCCAAATTGTTGCTCTTGAATATTACACACACTAATGCCTGCGACAAGAGCCATTCCCACATTCCCTGTGCATTTGTAAGGATAAACACTATCTCTATACAAATCTCCCGCACCACCTCCCGCTAAAACAATATTCTTTGCTTTAAAAATAAACAATCCATATTTATTATTTTTATTAATAAACTCTTTTGATATGGCAACAACTCCTATCGCAGAGTTTTCTTTATTTTTTATAATATCTATTGCACACGAGGAATCTAGTAACTTTAATCCCTGCTCTGAAGCTTTTTTAGCTAAAACCTTAACCATTAGACGAGATGTTCTAGGTCCACAACTAGTTGCTCTACCGCTGTCATCATGATCTGTTTTATAACGTAAAATAGTTCCATATTTATCGGTTGGAATATCTAGACCATAAACTCTTAAGCCCTCTAATGCTAAATATGAATTCACAGCTTCAATATACGCTTTATCATAGTCCATGCTTCCGCCAGCACTTATTGCATCAGCTACAGATTTTACGTTGTCTCCATTTAAAGACGTTGAACATGAAAAAATTGTTTGTTTATCAGAGCCTGAGCACGCGGATGTTCCTCCATATAAAATTGATGTTATTGCGCTTACACTTATTTTTTTATTTAACAGCTCAACACAAGCTCTAAAACCTGCAGCACCTGATCCAACAACCAAAACATCATCATAAAAAACATTAATCTTAATACCATCAATATTTAATACATTTATCTCTTTAGGTTTTGGGAACTTGGTTGTCAAGTCAATACTTGTAAGTTTTTTTAAAATAAATTTTTCCATTGTTTAAACCTAAAAGTTTCTAATATTAAGCCCACCATCAATATTTATGATCTGACCAACTGTGTAAGGTACATAGTTTTTAGTAATTCCGATAACACATTTTGCAATATCAAAAGGTAATCCCCACCTTTTCTCTGGTACAAGTCCATTTCGTATCAAGGTGTTATATTTCTCTTCAACAACTGATGTCATATCTGTCTTAATAATCCCAGGTCGTATTTCATAGACTTTAATAGGCGTTGCTGCAAGACGAAGAGCAAACAATTGTGTAACCATACTTGCGGCTGCTTTTGACACACAATACTCCCCCCTTGAAGGAGACAAAATATGTGAAGAACATGAGGTTATATTTATGATTTTGGGGGAATATTCTTTTAGTTTAGCAGAAAGATCTAACATATACTTTGCAAATGTTTGACAACTAAAAAATAATGATTTTGCATTTATGTCCAAACAATAATCATAACTATCTTCCATTACATCAAGAAGATCTCCTCGCCTTAAAGCCGCAACACCTGCATTATTTACAAGTAAATCTAATCTTCCAAACTTATCTTTAATAAACTGTAAAGATTGTGATATAAAATCTAAATTATCAATATTGCCTTGAATTATTTCGCAATTAGAGCCTAGAAGCTCAATTTCTTTCTTAATTTTTTTTAGACGTTCAAATGAGCTTTCTGAATTTCTACCATGGATAACTATGTTATAACCATTTTGAGCTAATTGTTTTGCACATTCGTAACCAATACCTCGCGAAGATCCTGTAACGAAAGCTACTTTTGTGAACATGTTTTTCTCCCCAAAAAAAATCAACCAACTAGTTACATAATATGTAATTATTAAAATTTTTTTTGTGATCCACTCTGTATATTTAATACTCACCAACTAGTTAGTTAAGAATTATGTGATATTCGTTAACATTTAACATCTTCATTAAATCTGTGGCTGACTAAGTTTCCTATGTAAAATTTGTTAAAGTTATCAATAAAAAGAAAATTATTGAGAATGGCATAATGAAAATGTCCTCACCCCCCCCCCTCACATTTTTATGTTGACATTTACATTGACATTTACAGCGAGTTTAAATCTCGCCATAAAATTGGGTAAACTGCGTCAGATCAGATGATAAAAAGTGAACGTACCTAATGATAAAAAGTGATTGCTTTAATGAATAAAAGTGCGTCAGATCTTTAGTATTTTCCATTTGTGATAGAACCTTAATGAAATTGCAGTGCCATCGTGGTATGCTGTATAATTTACACCTCCTTTGGAAGTTGTGAGGGAGGCAACCTGTTGTGTTGGTATTTGTGCAGGTTGCCTCGGCTTGCTCTCCAAAACTCTCACTCATCTTAGCAAAGAAAAAGCTTTCCCTATATCAAAAAAAAGTATATCAGCTAGACATTAAATTTTAGATTTTTGAACACTGTCAAATTGATTGGCAATTAAAAGATAAAATATTGAGGTCTTGGAAAAGTAACTTATTGTGGGCTGTTTTACAGGATCTTTTTATAAGCAAATAAATTAAACAGTTTTAGGAACAGCTTATAAGCTTTTTAGTGAGCAGATCTGATGACAAATTAGATTAGCATTAACAATCGTTAGGATGATCCCAAGACATGAAATCAACTGATCCATTCCTGTGAAAAGGCATCTTAATTTTTTTACCCCATGATTCTTTAGTCTGAAATATTCAGTTTATGGGGGAACCTTTTTTATTCAGTATTTATCATAGATTTAATGTATAGCATTTTGTATGCATCTCCAACTCTCGACAAAACCGTACAAGGATAATGACCGCTTCTTCCCTTCCACGCTGTATATTATCTAGTCTTTTGAAAAAATATCCCTTGAGTATATTTTTGATTTAACATCTCTTAATTCCTCTGTAGTTCTATTGGCTAAAATAATGTGACTTCTATTTTTAAACTCATTTAAATCATTTATTACTTTACTATCAAAAAAAACAGAACCATTAGGTAATGTAGGTTCATAAATAATTACATTGATTCCTTTTGCCTTTAATCTTTTCATTACTCCTTGTATAGAACTTTGTCTAAAGTTATCTGAATTTGTTTTCATAGTTAATCTATATATACCAACAACTTTATCCATAACAACTGAATCAAATTGTTCAGGATTTACTCCTAATTTTATAAGTATTTGATTTGCAATAAAGTTCTTTCTAGTACTATTAGATTTTACAATTGCTTGTATGAGGTTATTAGGTACATCTTTATAATTTGCTAAAAGCTGTTTACTATCTTTAGGAAGACAATACCCACCATAACCAAAAGATGGATTGTTGTAGTAATCACCAATTCTTGGATCTAAACAAACACCCTCAATAATGCTTTTAGTATCTAAACCTTTCAATTCAGCATAAGTATCTAGCTCATTAAAATAGCTTACTCTTAAAGCAAGATATGTATTAGCAAATAATTTAATTGCTTCGGCTTCTGTAAAATTGGTTATCAAGATTTTTACATCTTTTTTAATCGCTCCTTCATAAATTAAGTCAGAAAAAATCTTTGATCTTTCAATAACAGAATTGTCTGATAAGTCAGTTCCGACAATTATTCTACTTGGGTATAAATTATCAAATAAAGCTTTAGATTCTCTTAAAAATTCAGGACTAAAAATAATTCTTTTCGAATTCTTTTTTTTTCTAATTTTTTTTGTAAATCCAACAGGTATTGTAGACTTTATTACAATTGTCGCATTTTGACTTTCTTTTAAAGCTAAATCTATAACACTCTCAACAGCAGTAGTATCAAAATAATTTAAAGAAGTATCATAATTTGTAGGCGTAGCAATTACGATAATTTCAGCTTGCCTACATGCATAGGCAACATCTGTTGTGGCAAATAAGTTTAATTTTTTATTTTTCAAATAATCTTCAATGTAGTCATCATGAATAGGACTTACTTTTTGATTTATTTGATTAATTTTTTCTTCCACTATATCTGCAATAATAACTTTATTATGTTGAGATAATAATATACCTATAGACAAACCAACATAACCGGCACCGATTACAGCTATATTCATATGTGTTGCCTTTTATTTAATTTTCAAATTTCTTAATTTTAAAATAATTTTTAAAGCTAATAATTTATTTCTTATCTTATCAGTTTTAAAATTCAAACAAATCAAAAATCTATAAAATATTTTTTTTAAAAATATTTTTCCCCCTAAAATAAAAAAAAGACTATATTTAAAAAAATCAATAAACTTTAATATGTCTTTTAATTGATTTAATCTTTTCTCATCTAGTTTTTCTAATCCACCAATTTTTATTAAAGAATTAACAATCTCTCTAAAAGCTTGTTTTTGAAAAAATTCTCTTTCATGTTTAAAAAAATAGCTACAACTAATATAAAGCTTTGAATTTACAAATGATTGATCTATCTCTTTCATCTGTGACCAAATACCTTGTCCATTATAGTTATATACAGATTTAGGTGTTTTGCAATAAAATGCAGGACCACTTTTTAAATACCAAAACCATCTAAATCCATCAGCTCGAAACGATTGAGGAAAAGGATAACTAAAAATCTCTGAAAACTTTTTATTATAAGATTCTTTAAAATAAATATTTCTATAAACAACACCACTTGTTTGAATAAATAATGTTTTCTTTTTTTTCTTATAATCTTCAAAACTAAATTCAAATGAGTCGATATTATTATCAACAAATAGATGTTCTTGTCCATCTTGTAAAATACTTATATTATTCATATACATAGAATATTTTTTATGTTTTTCAAGAAAATCTACAGCAACTTGAAATTTGTCATCAGATGTATACCAGTCATCAGGATCTAAAACACAAAAATAATCAAATCCCTTCAAATAAGCATATCCTTGATATATAGATTTTAATAATTTTAAATTTGTTTTATTTTTATAAACAATTATTTTATCTTTATATTTTTTTTCTAAATTTAAAGCTAACTCATAAGAACCATCAGTAGAACAATCATCAATAATGATCAATTTAATATTAAAGTCTGTCTTTTGGTCTATAACAGACATTACAGACCTATTCAAAAAAGCTACGTGATTAAATAAAGGCATTAAACAAACTAAATTGATCATAGTAATCTCTTGCAAAACTAAACCTTAAAAAGGTTACAAAATATATGAAATATATAATATTATAATTAAAATAATAAACTTAAGTTTTTGATTTTAAAAGTTTAAGCAAATACTGATTATTAGCAGCTCAGCTGCTCTAAAAAATATGACCTAGATTGGGTCTCTATGGAAATTAAAAATGATATAGAATGATAGATAATGTTTTAAGATGGTAAAACTGATTATGTGATATAAATCATTAAGTTAGATTTAGGACAGACTACATTAATGGTATAATAAATATAGTAAAAAAATTACATTAAAAGTAAAGTCTATAGAAAGTAATCACAAAATAAATATAATACAAAAATATTCATCTTTAGCACCTTATTGTAAAGCTTTTATTTAGTATTCACCTTGGAGCCATTATTAACAGGTGTGGTTTTAAGAGTTGCCATGATAAAGGTATTTCCAACAAACTACAACTTATCATCTTTAGTGCTTGTAGATTTATAAGTTTAAATTAGATAGTTAAGTTGTTACTTAGCGAAGTTATAGTTATAACTAAAATAGTTTTATACAATGTAATGCAAAATTATAATTAGAACTGTAGAAAGCAACTAAGATAGATTTAAAAATGTACAAGGATTAAGCTACTGCCTTGACCATACTGTTGATAAATCATACAAAGACCGTTACTAACGGGGGTTAATATGTTCAGATGGTACTACTGCATTTTCTGTTTAGTAGGGCTCCTCACCTCAGTCAAAGCAAATATTTCATGTTAAGAATATCTTTGATAAGAGAAATACAGGATACAGGCATAGACAGGAGCTTTTCAGAAGCAAAACTGATAGCTGAGATGTTATTGTAATTAAAACTCTTAAAGCTGATTACGTTTAATATTCTCTTGAAAAAGGATATTATTGAGCTTCTAAAAGATAGTCCTATCAATTCAGCTACACAAAATACTTTAGACTCGGTATTTTGTTAAACAGACACCTATAATATAGGTGAAGATTGTTCTGGTAAAACAAATTCCAAATAGAATTAGTACATTAGGATTGTATCAACAGATACTAGGCTCTCTGATAACAAAATATTTGATGTTTATGCAATACGCAGGCAAATCGAAGTAATGTACAAAAATGCCAAACAGTACCTTGGGATGGGGGAGGAATTGTCAGTTCCGTAACTTTGATCCAATCATTGCTCACAACAACATTATTTTCATTAGATACATGCTAATGGAAATGATGGAAAGATATGAAAGTTACTTAAAGACCTTAGGAGTTTTGTTTTAGAAGTTCAAGAAACTTTTAGAGTTCTACCTTATGTTAACGCTATTACAAATATCGGCAATAATTTACATAAACAATAGAAGATGTTATCAATGAAGTGGACATCATTCCAGGAAAAGAAGAGCAGGTAATACTGATTGCATTGAACGATTTCCTTGATGCAATATCATCCGTAGATATCTTTATTCAAGGGCTATTGTCTTAAGTTGTCACTAAATTTGTTCCAGAACACTATTGTACATTCCACAACCATCTAGGTAAATCAAGATCAAATTTTTAAAGAGCTACTGGGCCGCTAATAATCAGTATTCGCTTAAACTTTTAAAGTTGAAAACTTGAGTAATAGAAATAATAATTTAAATGCTTTAGTTGTATATTAAATTAATTTTATTAGCAAATTATTATTTGGTTTATAAAATTCTTGTTAAGGCTATTATTAACTATAACTAATATCATATCATATATTATATGTTAAATACCCCTTGTTTCCCAAATAAAGAAATTTAACTAGAAATAGATAAACTCTAACATTTTAGATCTTTAAAAACTTATATTGATTTTTGACCAACAAAAATCCAAGTGTTCGCCTTTGATATAGGCAGATACCCATAAACCAATCAAATATATAATTGCAGATTATTTTATGTACTTTTGAAAGACATTCTTTCTTTAGAAGCTTTGCTTTATCTATTTTTTGCTAAGCTGTTAAAGCAAAGCATAAGAGATTATATAGCAATGATGAATGGTATGTACTCAAGCTGTTGACAAATAGTTCGAATGAAATCTTCTAAGATTCTCTTGTCAATGTCGATTCTCGCATAAATTCAAAAAGTATATATTTGATAGATATTATTGTCATAAAGGTAAAAAGGTTATCGTAGTCTCTAGCAGAGCTTTCAGTTCCTAGTTTGAAGTATTGATTTTAAGCTCTGAAGTTGCTTTCAAACAGCCATCTTCTAACATAAAGTTTTACAATTTTTTTCATTCTAGGTTGATATATGTAATAAGTAGTGCAAGATATTTATGAAAACAGGTGCGATTTTTGATAAATACCGATTTAACAGGTATTCCATTTTTTGTTTAAACAACAGTTTAACAGATGATATCGCAGGTCGTCTTGTTAGGGATTGCTTTATAAAGTTTTTGCAGATTAATGAGTTTACCATACCAATAACATCAAGACCTGGGTTATTGATTTATTTTATGAAAGGCTCTGTAGTAAACCAAGAGTCTATAACTTGACTTCTTCTCGTTAAATAATCAAGCGTTTCACACTTTGGAAGCTTTTAATTTTTTTGAAGGTGTCGATCATTTACGAGCTTATTTCACATCAAAATGATTGCTTAATTTATAGTAGAAACAGCATTTTTACAAATTTTAAACTAATCTCACGAATGTGATTCATTGCAAATTACAAGTCGTTTTATTGAAATTTTTATAAAGAAAATTCGTGTAAAACTGATCCTTGAACTAAAAGAAAGTTGAATCTTGCCTAAATATGAAATTACAAAAATGGCTACGTTGCAAGGTTAACGTGTTTAGGCATTTTACTGCGTACTAATTAGAGCTACCTGTGATAGTTTAAAAACAAAAGTAATTGCGCATACTCATGAAGCTGAACCACCGCCTTGATATTGCGTAGGGCAAATTCCATTTGTTTATAGGCTATTACTTCGTAATCGTTAAAATGATCTCAAAACATGAAATCAAATAATATGAACTAATGAAATGGCATATTAAATTTTTGTAAAACATCAGATCCTTTAGTCAGAAATATTCAACTAGACCGCTTATACCTGACATTGAGTAGTAAATTTTAGGATTATTTTTCTGACTAGTGTAACTTATTGA
>CALFLJ010000071.1 GCA_937880335.1 uncultured Succinatimonas sp. | reverse complement strand
ATTAAAACTTCCATGGCAACAGAACCATAGCCGTGTCCACGCTTATTTAAACTGATAAAAGCTCTAAGCTCAGCATTCCAAGATAAACCTGGTTGCTCAAGATTACGATGGGCATAGGCAAAGCCAATCACGCCAGATTCGTCCTCAATTACAATGAAAGGATAATCGTGAGATATTGCTAAAATCTGTGTTTCTTTATCAGCAATACACGGTACCTCATACTCCAGGGTAATTGGGGTTTCAATATATTGTTTGAGGATCTCGATTGTAGCGGCTGCATCTTGCACAACAGCCATACGAACGCGTGCCATTTGACTCAACTCCTATGATCACAACTGATAAACACATAACCTTTAGTATACAGCCAGATAAATACAAGGACCCATCTAAAACTGTATTTTTAGTATATATGTGACTTTAACCGATTTTTAACACAAATACTTAATTTTTCTTAACATATTTTTTTTTGCACTAAATTAAATAAAAATAATAGTAAAAAATAAAAAAAAAATATTGTATGTAAGATAAAAATTATGTAATATATTTTCATCATCTTAACGTTGTGTTCTGATGGATTGTCGTAAACTTCAAATTCATTTGAAGCTTATGTAACTCCAAAAAAGCAGATATTTATAAGCCCCGTAAAATTTACGGGGTCTTTTTTTTATCTAGCATCACCCTTTTTTAAGCCAATGTAAACGCATACATTAAATAAACATATTCTTTCTTTAAAAAAGATTTTATTGTATGCAATTTTTTATATAACAATGTTAATATATTTCATTTTAAATTAAGATTATTTTTAAAACGTTTTATTTTTAATGTCATAAGCATTTTTTCTTAAATCATTTTTAATCTTATTTTATATAATGATTTTCAAAGAAAAAAATTATATAAAATTGATTTAGGATCTCTTTGCCTTAGCGCAAAAAAGAAAAATAACATTTCTGTTATTACCTTATCTCAAAAGATCATACCTTCGCTCTATTGCAGATATAAAAGAAAGTAGTTTTGTTTAATAGTCAGGTTCATCTATTATCAGGCACAGTTTAAAAGAGAAGATCATTACGATATAAGAGGCGGTCTTTAAGATGATTTAGATGATAATTAAACCTCCCCTACTGTGTTAGGAGAGGTTTACTATAATTTAGATATTTTTAGAGGGGATTAAAAGATCTGTTTGTGCATTACGCTCAGGTCTAAACAGTAGATATGCGAATATTACAAGAACTGCAAAAGCTACTACTGTAAATACAGAGAATGGTACAACTCCCAGGATAAGGCCACCTAACTGATAGATAACCAAGGCTAAGCAATAGGCCCACAGAGTTAAATAAACGATAGCAAATATAAACCACTTACCGTTACCTAACTGTCTTTTCATAGCTCCTAAGGCAGCAACACATGGTGTTGACCACATATTGAAAGCTAAATAGGATAAAGCTACAAGTCCCATGGAAAAATGTCCCTGTAAAGCTTGATTTAAAGTCTCCTCTCCACCTTCAAAATCTCCATCTAAGCCCAAGGTTACAGCTAAGGTTCCTACAACATTTTCTTTTGCCAAAAGACCGGTTATGGCAGCTACAGTAGCCTGCCAGGTACCAAAGCCTAAAGGAATAAAGATAAATGATATAGCTGAGCCTATTACAGCAAGCATGGAGTCATTTACCTCTACCATTGAAAAGCCTTCATCTGTAAAGTTAAAGGTTGATAGGAACCAAACTACAACCACAACGGCGAAAATAACTGTACCTGCTTTTACCACAAAGGCTTTGCAACGCTCAAATGTAGTTCTTAGGATATTAAATAAAGTAGGTAAATGATAATCAGGTAACTCCATAACAAATGGTGAAACAGGCTCTTTAAAGGCACGATCTTTTTTAAAGATAATTCCTGTGACAATAACGGAGAAAATCGACATTCCATAAACAAATGGAGCGAACCAGGCCTTTCCATCAAAGAAAGCTACAAAAATCATGGTAATGATAGGAAGCTTGGCACTGCATGGAATAAAGGTAGTAGTAATAAGACCAATACGACGCTCATTGATATTGTCAATAGTCTTGTTTGCCATCAAAGCTGGGACACCGCAACCTGTGGCAATTACCATAGGAATAAAGTTACGCCCAGATAAACCAAAATGACGGAAAATTCTATCCAAAACAAATGCTACTCGAGTCATATAACCGCACTGTTCTAAGAAAGAAAGTAAAAGAAACATGACAACCATCTGAGGGAGGAAGCCTAAAACTGCTCCAACACCACCTATAATTCCATCTTTAACTAAGGAGCTTAACCAGTCAGGGGCGTTTGCTGCATTTAACAGAATATCGGCATAGCCTGGAACTATCTCACCAAATATCACGTCATTGGCGTAATCTGTTCCCATAGTACCTATGGTTTCAACAGCAAGATAATAGACAAACCATACAATCGCAAGAAAAATCGGTATAGCCAAAAATCTGTTGGTAAGTACATTATCAATCTTTTCACTCAATGAGCTTTTCATGTCTCCCTTGTTGTCACAAGAGTTTTTAACTATCTGCTCAATTTTATTGTAACGTAGCGC
>CALFLJ010000070.1 GCA_937880335.1 uncultured Succinatimonas sp. | reverse complement strand
AAGATAAACATAGGTACGGCTAAAATTGGGAATGAATCACAAGCATTAATCATAGCTTGCGGGACAGAGGTTAAACTAATGGAATCTCCTGAAACCAGTGATAATAAGGTCGCAAGACCAATTGCAATACCTACTGGCATATTGAAGATTAAAAAAGCAATTAATGCTACAAATAAGATTATAGAAACCATGATTATCTTCCTAAATTACGCTTCTGTAGTTTCAGGATCGTTGCGATGTTTTATCTCATAAAAAATTGATTGTAAAACGCGAAGAGAGGTTAATGAAAAACCAACTAAAGGAGCTGAATAAACTACCCACATCGGAATACGCATTGCAGGAGATAACTGCTCAATCATGATCTGCTTTTCTACAAGACCTATTGATAAATAGGCAATCCAGACAGAGAAAACTAAGAATAAGGTTTCACCAAAAATAACTACATACTTGCGCATGAATTTTGGGAAACAAAATAAGCCGGCATCAATTTTGATGTGACGCATTTCACGGGCACCGAAGCTGATTGCCATAAATACAAGCCACACAAAACAGTATCTTGCCAACTCCTCAGACCAACCTAAAGATGCTTGCATAACATAACGCATAAACACCTGGAAGCCTAAGACTAAAGAGATAACTGAAATTAAAATCACACAGATGATTTTCTCAAAATTCTTATCCACAAAGCTCAACATAGAAAACATCCTTTAAAGAGGCCTAGGTGGCTTACCTAGGCCTTAGATTGTGATTAGTACTGCTTGTTAATGATTTGATCTAAGTACTCAGGGTGCTCCATCTTGGACTTGATGAGATCATAAACACCACCATCGATAGCGTCTTGCTGCCATAACTTACGATCAGCATCAGTTAACTCAATAACTTCACAGCCAGCCTGCTTGAACTTATCAATACTTAAATTATCAAGCTCAATGGAACGCTCACGCTGCTTCTTAACGAAAGCTGCAACAGCATTGTCAATTGCCTTTTGCTGCTTCTCACTTAAAGAGTCATACTTAGCCTTGTTCATAAGTAAAATCTGAGGGCTATAGAGGTGACCTGTTAAAGAGATGTAGTGCTGAACTTCATAAAGCTTGTTGGCATCGATAATTGCAACAGGGTTTTCCTGGGCGTCAACAGTACCCTGCTGTAGGGCTGGTAATAATTCAGCAAAAGCCATTGGAGTTGGGTTTGCACCCCATGCCTGCCACATAGCCATCTGAATATCAGTTTCCATTACACGAACCTTCTGGCCCTTAACATCATTTGGAACCTTAACTGCTACTTTATTATTGGTGTAGTTACGGAAGCCGTTACCAACCATAGCTAAAACCTTCAGGCCCTTCTTCTCAACTTGGTTGTTAATCTTAGAGGCTAGCTCTGAATTAAAGCACTTAATACCTTCTTCAGCATTATTGAAAAGGAAAGGAGCTTCCCAAGCATAAGCATCAGGAACAAAGGCGGTTAAAACAGATGGCTGAGTTAAAACGATATCAATATCGCCCATGATGGTTGACTCAGTAGCAACACGGTCATCACCTAACATATTGTCAGGGAAGTGCTTAATGGTGATAGTGCCATCAGAATCTTTATTTGCAACTTCCATCATTGGAACTGCTGCGTCTTTTGCTGCAACGTTTGTTGCATTTGAGAAACGTAAGGTTACGTCATCATCAGCAAATGATGCACCAGATGCAAATAAACTTGCACATAAAGCGGCAGCTAACAAAGTTTTAGTCTTCATAGGTTTTTCTCCATTATGGTGTTTAGATAAATTATTTATTTTCAGCAGCATTAACGATGTCATCAACATCTATGTTGTAGAGTTTATAAAGCTCACATGCAGGACCGGATCTTCCAAAACTGTCCTTAACGCCAATTCTTGAAACCTTGCAATTTAAACCTAAGGAACAGACAGTTTCACAAACAGCTGAACCTAAGCCCCCTATTACATTGTGATCCTCACAGGTAATAATGTGACCTGTCTTTGCAGCCTCACAGATTGCATTCTCATCAATTGGCTTTATGGAATACATATCATATACAGAGGCTTTAATGCCCTTATCCTGCAGAATTTGAGCTGCATCTAAGGCAGCCTTGACTCGGCTTCCCATAGCTAAGATAGCAACATCACCGCCATCTTTTAATTTATGGCTTCCACCTGCTTTAAATTCAGTATTCTCGTCATAAATATCAGGCATCTTGTCTCGGCCTACACGCATGTAGCAAGGTCCGTCAATTTTTGCCATTTCAAATACTAATTTTTCAGTTGCAGTACCATCTGCAG
>CALFLJ010000069.1 GCA_937880335.1 uncultured Succinatimonas sp. | reverse complement strand
AGATTAGATAAAAATAATGCGTCTATACTTATCTATAAACGCACTTTATGGGAAAAGTGCGTTTAATGTATAAACGCACTTTTTTTTTGAGACTAAAACCGATATGGGTATTGGTTTTATTTATGTCCCTATTAATTAATCTTCTCGCGGATACGAGCAGCCTTACCAGAACGCTCACGTAAGTAGTAGAGCTTAGCGCGACGAACATCACCACGACGGGTAACCTTTACAGAAGCGATAAGAGGTGAGTTGGTCTGGAATACACGCTCAACACCTTCACCAGAGGAAATCTTACGAACGGTGAAAGAAGAATTAAGACCACGGTTACGCTTAGCAATTACGTTGCCTTCGAAAGCCTGTAAACGAGTCTTGTCGCCTTCAACAACTTTAACCTCAACGCGAACAGTATCGCCTGGATTGAACTCAGGAATATCAGTACGGATCTGCTCTTTCTCGAGCTGGTCGATGATAGGATTGCTGGCCATGTTAATGTACCTTTAGTTACTTAAACTAGTTAAAAACGTTAAAATCTTTAAACCTTGCAACGGAGATACTCGTTTAAAAGTTTTTGCTCCGTTTTATCAAGTTCTCGGTCTTTTAGCAGATCAGGTCTTCTTTCATAAGTTCGACCTAAAGCCTGCATCAAGCGCCATTGCTTAATCTTTGCGTGGTCGCCGCTTAACAAAATATCAGGGACCCTCATCCCGTCAATCTCCTCAGGACGCGTGTACTGAGGAAAATGCAACAAACCTTCAGCAAAAGTATCTTGCTCGGCATTGCGAATGTCACCGAGAACTCCCGGCACCATTCGTGAAACCGCATCGATGATACACATGGCAGGAAGTTCACCCCCTGACAGGACATAATCACCGACAGAAACCTCCAGATCGACTTCTTTCTGAAGGACGCGCTCGTCTATGCCTTCGTAGCGTCCAGCTACCAAAATCATAGACCCCCAGCTTGAGAATCGTGTGACCAGAGAGTGAGTAAGCTGTGTTCCCTGAGGGGACATACAGATGACTTTAGTTCCAGCAGGTGCTTGTGCTCTTGCTTGCGCAATTGCATCTCTTAAAGGCTGCACTTTCATCAGCATTCCTGGACCTCCACCATACGGCTTATCATCCACAGTCTGATACTTATCGTGAGTAAACTCTCTTGGGTTATATGTGTGAACACTTATCAATCCGCGTTCACATGCCCTTCTAGTTACTCCATAAGATGTAATAGCAGCAAACATCTCTGGAAAGAGTGAAACAACACCAAACCACATGGTTAGTAATCTTCACCCCACTCTGTCTCAATTATCTTAGCCTCGAGATCGACGGCTGTAACAATTGGACCTTCGACAAACGGAATTAACCTAACTCCACTTGCCAGGTGGTCAGAGGGAGATACTTCCATAATAGGAGCAGCTCCTTGATCCCTAATTCCCGACACATGGCCGAGCTTTACACCGTTTAGGCCAATTACCTCACAACCTATTAGGTCAATAAGATAAATTGCACCATCAGCGGCAGGCGGGAGGCTTGAGCGCCTGATCCCGATTTCCATACCCGCAAAGAGTTTTGCCTCCTCAGGAGTATGAACCGACACAAGTTTGACAATAAAGCCACTTCCGTGCGGTTTCCAATCTTCAACCTGAACCTCACGCCATTCTGCCCCGCGCTGGCGGATAAACCATGGCGAGTAGTCAAAAAGGTTCTCAGGTTTGCTTGCAAAAGACTGTACTTTCATCCAGCCTTTAATGCCATAGGACGAACCTAACCGCCCTATAAAACGCGGTAAATCATCTGCAATAACTGCAGACATGCTAATTAAGCCTCAGCAGCGGCTTCAGCGGCTTCCTTAGCCTTAGCTTCAGCAGCAGCCTTCTTAGCAGCTACAGCAGCGTCGTGCTTAGCCTGACGAGCCTTAAGAACAGCTTCTTCGCCCATCTCATTCTGCTTGATGAGGAGCTTAACACGATCAGACGGCTGTGCACCTTTAGCAATCCAGGAATTAATAGCTTCCATGTCAAGACGCAGACGAACTTCTTTACCAGAAGCGATTGGATTAAAGAAACCAACCTGCTCAATAAAACGGCCAGAAGCTGCAAAGCGAGAGTCTGCAACGATGACGTGATAGAAAGGACGTTTTTTAGCGCCTAAACGGCGTAAACGAATGACTACCATTTCGTAATACCTATGTTATAAAAAAAGAATGATGATCAACACAATCATCAAGTTACTAAAATACAGTGGAGGGATTATACACTTTTAGACAAAAAATTCAAGGCAACGGTGTAAATAAATTAGCACCGTTGTTTATTTTTTTTATCGTCTAAAGAAGTTTGACATTCCCCCCATGCCTCCCATGCCCATTAGGCCTTTCATAGCACCAGCCATTTTTCTCATACCGCCTTTACCAAATTTACTCATCATGCGGCGAGTCATATCATGATGGCGCAATAACTCATTTACCTCTTGTACTTTTACACCAGCACCTTGAGCAATACGTTTTTTGCGTGAGGCTTTAATTATTTCAGGATGTTCTCTTTCCTTTACGGTCATAGAAAGAATAATGGCCTCCATATGGGCTATAGACTTGTCGTTTACTTGTCCTTTTAGCTGTTCTGCCATTCCCCCTATACCAGGAAGTTTATCTATGAGAGAGCCTACTCCTCCCATTTTTTTCATCTGTCCTAACTGATCTAGGAAGTCTACTAAGGTAAAGCCTTTCCCCTTTCGAATCTTCTCTGCCATTTTCTTGGCACTATCTAAATCAACATTCTGTTGCAAATCTTCAATTAAGGAGAGAATGTCTCCCATATCTAAAATTCTGGATGCAATGCGATCAGGATGGAAAGGCTCTAGAGCTGCTACCTTCTCGCCCATACCAATAAATTTGATTGGTTTTCCTGTAACTTCTCTTACTGATAATGCAGCTCCTCCTCTGGCATCACCATCAGCCTTGGTCAAAATCACACCTGTAAGCGGTAAGGCCTCAGAAAAAGCCTTAGCTGTATTTGCTGCATCCTGACCTGTCATAGCATCAACTACGAAGAAGGTTTCGATAGGATCAACATGCTTATGTAAGGACTTAACTTCATCCATCATAAACTCATCAACTGCAAGACGACCTGCCGTATCAACAATCAACACATCATATGCGCGCAACTTACCTTCATTTAAGGCTTTTGTGGCAATTTGCAGAGGGGATTCCTTAGGATCAGATGGATAAACATCTACGTTTATTTCCTGTCCTAGGGTTTTTAACTGATCCATAGCAGCAGGTCGATAGGTATCAACAGAAACCATCAATACCTTTTTCTTCAAGCGATCTCTTAAATACAAGGCAAGCTTAGCTGCAGATGTTGTTTTACCAGCTCCTTGCAAACCTGCAAGTAAAATAACAGCAGGTGGCTGATGGGCTAGATTTATTTCTGAGGTCTCACCGCCCATTGTCTTTACTAATTCGTCATAAACGGTACGAACAAATTCCTGACCTGGACTTAAACTTAAGCTTACTTCCTTACCTAAAGCTCGCTCTTTAACTCGGTTAGTAAATGACTTAACTACAGGCAGGGCAACATCAGCCTCAAGCAGAGCTGTTCTGACTTCTCGCAAGGTATCTTTAATATTATCTTCAGTTATGCGACCTTGACCACTTATATTCTTTAAAGTACGATTAAGGCGTTGTGTCAGATTTTCAAACATTTAATTTACCAAACCCCATAGTCAGTAAAGCAATTCCGATGCTTTGAGCATAAATAAAAAAAAAAACACACACAATTCTAAAAATACAGAACTGTGGTTTATTATAGCAAAATAGTAAAAATCTTACTCGTAGCTTAAAAGTCTTGTTCTTGCTACTATCAATGGAGGAATTCGATGTTCAAGCCAAATACTTAATTCTGCCTGTTTTTGCTGTAGCTCACTATTATCATATGAGGCGTGATATAACCACCTATAAGCCTCTTCATATTGAGAGACTGCACCTAACCCCCTTGAAAGCATCTCCGCCCATCTAATTCTACCTAATGGAGATCCCAGCGCTGCGGCTGTATGCATAAAATTTAATGCCTTACGAGTATCTTTTTTAAGATAATATCCATACTCATAAAAAAAAGATAATCTAACCAAGGCTGGAGGGTAAGCCTCCTTTGCGGATTTTTTTATATATTCAAGTCCAAGATCTCTATCCTGTTTTACACAGACACCATCCATTAACATTGATCCCCAAGCAAACATAAACTCAGGAATATTTAGTTTACGAGCTCTATCCTCAATATCTTCAGTAAATTGGCAACGATCTTGCCTATATACAACCTCGTCTAAGATCCTGTTTTCGATCATATAATCCATTTGACGGGTTGTATACATATTCACATTTGCCCCACCATTACTAGGCATAACCGAATTAAAAAATTTTGAACTCTGTCCATCTTCACTGTCAGATAAGGCCTTCTGAGTTGCTAACGCTTGAGCACTAATCAGCGGATCATAACGCGCCGCCTGTGGCGTATAACACAAAGCTAAAGTTATTACCACTAAAAAAGCGGAGCACATCTTTTTGTTTTTTTGCATGATCTCCTCCGTATTTACATATATATAACGTCAAAAAAGAAAAAAACTTAAGAGTTATCCGCCTTTTTATAGGTTAATTAGTTCTAATCCATTAAAGCACTACATTTAACTGATTTTTCTTTGCTATCTTTTTTTATAGAGCCTAAAAGCACATGATAGGAAAATCCTATCTTGTTTTACTTTAAGCAAAAAAGTCAAAGAGAAAGCGAAAATATAAAGGCCGGTGTAAACAAAAATAACAAGTTTAACTCCACCTATAGGTAAGAGATTAAGTCTTCACGATTTAATAACTTTAAGAACTGCTCAAGTCCAACCTTAAAATGTTTACCATTCTCACGCACGTTTATAAAACACAATAAAGTAACCTTAGACGCCTTATTTAAAGATCTCATCTCCAAGATTTTATAAATAGTTACATAGATGGTTTTATTCCCTCCCTTTAGATCTTCTTTTATAAACTCGTTATCAATTTGAAGTTCTAACTTGTGATTCAAGTAATAACCTGCCTTAGTAACAGTAAAAGAAATGACTTTAGTGTTTTCTGATGCTCCAACAAAAATGAGTTCCATCAAATCTTAAGTGTAAGGAATTAAACGATTTATAGACTTAATTTTATGAAAAGTCTTTTTACCTCTAGGATTTACAGTCTCTAACATGTACTCAATACATTGAGACTGCATTGTTTTAACTGTATGTTCTGCATCAGCCCTAATATTGCCGGCAACAATCTCCCTATCACCAATACCTTTTTTTAAGCTCATTAAATTAAAAAGCTTGATGAGCTCTATGAAAACTACCTAATCCCAAATGTAACCAATCATTCATTTAAACCTCTAAAATATCTTTTATATAACACTTACTATTAAGTCAAATATATAAGTTTTATAATAAAAAAATATGAAGGACTTCACGTTTTAAAAATCTCAGATTCAGGAAAGTTTTGCTTTTATTTAAAATCAATTAGTTACATAAAATATTAGATTTTTTAGAACTTGCTTTTTTTTAAATTACTTATAAACTTACGCATAACAGTTACACCTAAGTTATCTATCATTTAAGGATTAGGTTATGACTCAAATACAATCTACTACTACACTATCAATCAAAGAACAAAATCGACGCAAAGTCTATGCAACCGTATATTCTCATCCTGGGATCTCTAAAATGGGAATTGTAGATATTACTTGTATGAGTCTTTCAACTGTAGAAAAGAATTTAAAGTCACTTATAGATGAAAATCTACTGAAATTTGACGGGTACCTTGATTCAACCGGGGGACGTAAAGCGCAAGCTTTTAAAATAAATGACACTTACCGTCTGGCTATAGGCGTTGGCATTTTAAAGCATCATTTACATATTATTGCAGTTTCTCTTTCCGGAGCATTAGTCTCATCTTTAACACATAAACTGGACTATTGTAACGATAATAACTACATTAAACTTGTTGCAAAAAAAATCAATTCCTTTATAGAAAGCCTAAACTGCAACAAATCCGATATTTTAGAAATTGCCATAGCAATTCAAGGTATTGTCTCAAGAGATCACCTAAGTGTTACTTATGGAAGAATCTTTGAAAATACCGGTTTTAATATCGAAAAAATTACACCATATTTAAATTATCCCTGCAGATTGTTCAATGACTCTAAAGCTGCAGCTTTCTGCCAACTATGGCAACATCCCCATATAAAAGATGCCTCGGTGGTGTTACTAAATCGCTATCTAGGTGGCGCTCTTATTATCAATAAACACATAATAAGTGGTCAAAATAATTTTGGTGGACTTATTGAACATATATGCGTAAACCGAGAAGGTCCTTTATGTTATTGTGGCGCAAGAGGATGTCTCGACGTCTACTGTTCTGCCTTAGCCTTATCCGAAAGAGCTCAATGCGATCTTGAAAACTTTTTCTTAAGACTTCGTAAAAAAGATCAAAACATCAAGCTTATATGGGAAAACTATCTTTTAACTTTAGGACAGGCATTAGCAAATACAGTAAAGCTTACTGACGGAGATATTATCTTAAGTGGCCTTTTAGCTGAATTTATGAATGCAGATGATCTAAACCTGCTTTTTGAATACATAAATTTCAACAATGCCTTCACCTTACCCCGTTCCCGACTAATTCTAGGTAAAGGCGGGGATCTTGTTCCTGCTTTAGGAGCAGCGCTCAACTGTATCAATCGCTTTCTATATAACTTAGGAGCTGAGCCTTTACCTTTATAAATTACATAATTTTCCTTTGAGGATCACAAAATGATTGATTTTAAAAAATTCACTGCGCAAAAAAATATTGCTGTTGGTTTGGGTGAAGTCTTATTTGACGTTTACGACACCGGACCTCGTTTAGGCGGAGCCCCTGCTAATTTTGCCTATCATTGTAAAAATGCTGGCGTTGAATCCCTAGTAATTAGCGCTGTTGGAAAGGACGAACTTGGAGAAACAGCTCGTAATGAAATAGCGGTTCACATGCTTCCTGCTATACTAAATTCTGTAGACTATGAAACCGGAGCTGTAATTGTAAAACTTGATGAGAATAAAGTACCAGCCTACACTTTCAAAGATGACACTGCATACGATCATATTCCATTAACTAAGATTATGTTAGATCTGGCACCAAGTATTACAGTTGCCTGCTATGGAACCTTAGCTCAAAGAAATTCTTGCTCGCACAAATCTATTTTAGGTTTTCTTGATGCTATGAGCGCTCCACAAAAATTACGTATATTTGACGTAAACTTGCGACGCAATTTCTACACAAAAGAAATCATAAAAGAAACACTTAAACGTTCAGAAGCTTTAAAATGCAACGAATCTGAACTGCCTACTTTAGCTTTAATGCTGTTTGGTGATAAAAATCTTACCGCAAAAGAATTTTATAAAAAACTAACAGAGATTGGCATTTATTTATTCATATTTACTGAAGGAGCTTTTCAAAGTACAGTATTTTTAAATGAAGAAATATCTATTGTTCCAACTCCTAAGGTAAATGCAGTTGACACTGTAGGCGCAGGAGACTCCTTTACAGGCTCTTTAATTGCATTTTTAATTAACGGTTATTCACTAAATGAAGCTCACAAAAAGGCGGCTCAATTAAGTGCTTACGTTTGTACTCAAAAAGGTGCAATGCCTGACATGAGCAAATTCATTTAAATTATATTTGCAAAAAAATAGATGTAAAAATATTATTAACTTAAGCATAAGCCTAAAAAGTAAGGCTCTTCGCAAAATATGTGGTTGAATAAATTCTATAAGTGAAAATTGTTATA
>CALFLJ010000068.1 GCA_937880335.1 uncultured Succinatimonas sp. | reverse complement strand
ATGATAGCCTCACCTAAGGCAATACCAACATCTTCAATGGTGTGGTGCTCATCAACATTAAGATCGCCTTTTACCTTAGCCTTAATGCTAATACCGCCATGGGTGGCAATTTGATCGAGCATATGATCAAAAAAGCCTATACCAGTATCAAAAGAGTTTTCACCCATTCTATCTAAATTAACACTAATTGAGATCTGTGTTTCACGAGTATTACGTGTAACTTGTGCACAACGCTCTTTTAATGTTAAGGCATCGGCAATCATCTGCCAGTTTAAATATTTGCGATCATAGCGTAGACTCTTGATGCCCATGTTTTTACCCATGGCAACATCAGTTTCACGATCGCCTATAAAATAGGCAGTATCTCTATCCCAAGATGTATCTTTAAGATAAGCCATAACCAAGCCTAAATTAGGCTTGCGACAATCGCAGTTATCCTCAGGCTTATGTGGGCAGATTAAAACCTGCTCAAATGAAATACCCTGGCTCTCGAGGGTATTTAAAATAAGTTCATGTGGTTTAGTAAAGGTTTCAAGAGGAAAACTTTCTGTACCTAAACCATCCTGATTTGAGACCATGACTAATTTATAGCCATAATTCTGTAATCTTAATAATGCAGGGATTACAAAAGGCTCAAACTCTACTTTATCAGTGCTATCTACCTGAAAGTCTGAAGGTTCGGCAACTAAAGTACCATCACGATCGATAAACAGATATTTTTTCATGAAATTCCTCAAAATCCCCCTAAAGAGAAGGGGGGATGAATTAGTTAAGGTTGAGCCTCAGCGAATGCTGTAAGACCACGCATAAGCTCATCTAATTCCTCATCTGAGCCTATAGAAATACGAACGCAGTTTTTAAGACCTACTTTGTTCTCAAAAGAACGTAGGATGATACCGCGTTGTGCCATGGCATTAAATACAGCAGGACCATCGGCAAATTCTACTAAGAGGAAGTTACCAAAACTTGCAAAGACTTTCTTTACAAATGGGAGGTTTCTCAACTCAACATCTAAAAGCTCACGACGTTTATTGCATTCAATAACACGTGAATGAGTCATGCGAATACCATGATCAGTTAAAGCTTGGACTGCAATCTGAGCTACCGGATCACAAATTGGATAAGGATCAATAACCTTTAGCAATGTCTTTATGATTTCTTTTTTCGCAATCACAAAGCCGCAGCGAATACCTGCTAAAGCAAAAGCCTTAGAGAGGGTACGAGTAATGATGAGATTATCGTATTCGTTGATAAGAGATGTGTAGTCATCATCTTTGTTTGCAAATTCGATATAGGCCTCATCAACTACAATCAAAGTCTCAGGTAAAGCCTCTAAAAGCTTTTTAAGCTCATTCTTATCAAAGACGGTACCTAATGGATTTGCCGGGCTGTCGATAAAAATTACTTTAACATTAAAAGGTGCCTCATTGTATGCATCAATGAACTCAGAAGCTCCAATGCTAAAGTCATCACGGCGTTTTGCATATGCGACTTTGACATTATTTGTATTAGCTGCAACCTCATACATGCCATAGGTTGGAGGAGCAATTAAAATCCCCTCACTGCCACCGGCCTCAACAAAGGTTCTGACAATAAGTCCTATACCCTCATCAGAGCCACGGGAAGCTAAAACCTGCTCTTTTGAAACATTTGCATAATCTGCATATCTTTCAATTAACTCCTCAGGCTGACAGTCTGGATATCTATTAAAAGAGGTTGAGTTTATGAAATATCCCTCAGATTTAGGTGATTCGTTGGCATTTAAAAAGTTATGACCATGACCACCTATACGACGAGCTGATTGATAAGGAACTAAATTGCGTACGTGTTCTACAGTAATTTTATTAAAATCCACTTTTTATTCCTCAATACGTAAAGCTACAGCTAATCTGTGAGCCTCAAGACTTTCTGCAGATGCTAAGGCCTCAACAGTTTTACTAATTCCTTTTAAGCCCTGAGCGGTTGCTCTTTGTACGGTATAGCGACGACGGTAATCATCAGTACCTAAGGCACTGAAAGTATGGCCATAGCCGTAGGTAGGTAAGGTATGATTGGTGCCTGAGGCATAATCACCTAAAGATTCAGGAGTATAGGCGCCAACGAAGATAGATCCTGCATTGTGTAGAGAATCTAAGATGCTATCAGGATCATTTATCTGCAAGATTAAATGTTCAGGGGCGTAAGTGTTTGATACTAAAACAGCCTCATCAAGTGAATTAACTACAATAGCAGTACTCTTTGACAAAGCTTTAAGGGCTACTTCCTTACGAGGTAGTTTTAAAAGCTCAATTTCAACTGCGTCGGATACTTTGTGAGCAAAGCTCTCATCGGTTGTAACTAAAATAACCTGAGAGTCAGGACCGTGTTCTGCCTGTGAGAGAAGATCTGCTGCCACAAAAGTAGGATTTGCATCTTTATCAGCAATAACCAAGACCTCAGATGGACCTGCCGGCATATCAATGGCAGCCCCTGCAGGATCGGAAGATACCAATCGTTTGGCCATAGTTACAAACTGATTGCCAGGCCCGAAGAGTTTTAACATCTTAGGTACTGTTTCAGTTCCATAGGCCATAGCAGCAATAGCCTGAGCTCCTCCTAGATTGAAGATGCGTTTTACATTACATAAGCTTGCAGCATAGATAATGGCATCAGAAATAGGAGGTGGTGAGCAAAGAATAACATCTTTACAACCTGCAATTTGAGCTGGAACTGCCAGCATTAAAGCTGTTGATACTAAAGGAGCACTACCACCTGGAACATAAAGACCTACAGCATCAATAGCATGGGTTCTTGTGTGACAGAAGATACCAGGATAGGTCTCTAAATCTACATGGTTTGGCTTTTGAGCCTCATGGAAACGATGGATATTCTGATAAGCCTCTTTGATGGCCTCTTTTAAATCAGAAGGTACATTTGCACAAGCTTTTGCAATTTCATCTTCTGTAAGCTCTAAATTATCTTTTGTAAAATGATCTAAGGTTTTAGAGTATTCACGTAGAGCTTTATCGCCATCTTTTCTAATATTGGCAATAATATCCTTAACAATACGCTCGATATTATCGCTAGATGTTTGTGCAGGACGAGTTAAACACTCTTGCTTTTGTAAGTCAGTTAAAGCATTCCAAATTTTTATTTCCATGAAGACCTCTTTAAGCCCTAGAGACTAGGGCTTTTTTTTAATTAATCGAGCATTTTCTCAATTGGTACGACAAGAATTGAGGTAGCACCTAAAGCCTTGACCTGCTCTAATGTTTCCCAGAAGATTTTTTCACGTGAAACTACGTGCAGGGCAACATGATCGGGATTACCTTCAAGATCGATAATTGAAGGATTTTCGGCACCAGGTAAAATGGCACGAATCTGCTCTAATTTTGAACGAGGGGCATTCATCATAATGTACTTACTATCGTAAGCTGCCATTACGCCCTTAAAGCGTTGAATTAAAAGATCTGCTATTGCCTGTTTTTCAGGATAGAGTTCCTGATCACGAGAAATTAAAACAGCCTTTGAGGTATAAATGGTTTCAACTTCCTTTAAACCGTTTTGCTGTAAGGTAGCACCGGTACAAACAAGATCACAGATAGCATCGGCAAGACCGGCACGAGGGGCAACTTCTACTGAACCTGTTAAAAGAACTGATTTAAAGTTAATGCCCTGCTCTCTTAATACACGACGTAATAAGAAAGGATAGGTTGTAGCAATACGACATCCCTCTAAATCCTTCAAACCGTTCCATTGCTTTTCAGATGGAATAGCTACAGATAGGCGACAGTCACCGAAGTTTAATTTCATAACCTCGCTATAACCTGTATGCAGATTATCTACCTGACGTTGCATCATGGTCTCTTCTAAGACGTTCTGACCTACAATACCCCAATCAACAACATGATCCATAACAAGACCTGGGATATCATCATCGCGCACTCTTAAAATGTCTATAGGCAAGTTCTCAGCATGAGCCAGCAGATGATCACGGTTCTCGGCAATCTTAATGCCACTGCTTTTAAATAACTTCTCAGTCTCATCGGTGAGACGACCGGATTTTTGAATGGCAATACGAAGACGCTTTTGATCTTTGGTATTACTCTGACATGCTGTGCAGGTACTCATATCCATCTCTAAATAATAAGTGAAATAATAAAATTAAAGTTTTTTTTAAAGCTTTTTTAGGCTGGTTTTAGACTTAAATTTTAAGTCTTGTTGTAACAAAATTCGATAATAACACAAAATTACGATTAGATATAAGATAAAGCCTTTATGTAATAGCTTTGTGCAAAAAAGTCTTAAGCAATCTTTTTTTTGAGATTTTTTTATCTAAGTTTAAATTTTTAATGATTTTTTGCCGTTAATAATATATGAAGAGCTAGTTGCATTAGATATTTTAAGGAGGTCCACTATGAGTTCAGATCTTCTTTTTAATTTCATATCTAGGGCTGTCATGCGTCCTGTAGATCTGGTATTTCGCAGACGTGTCAGTAAGGGAACATTAAGTAAAGAGGCAAGTTTAGATCTTGAGGCTGATCTAGATGAGAGACTTGATAACAGCAATAAAGGATTGATGCAAAAGAAGTCCATTCAAAACAAAAAAGATAAAACATCATTAATTGATGAGAGAGTGTAAAATTTTATTTAATTGAAAAAAAACTAAGCTTTTTTAGATTTTAATCATTTGTTTTTATCAAAGCAGTCTGTATATAAACGTGACAGTTACAATAGAAGCTGATTTACAATCAGGTATATAATTGATACCTGATTACAAATATAAAACAAATCTTGTTTTATATTTGCTTAATTAAGTCAAAAAATAATAAATTATATTTAATTCAATGGCTTTTTAAATGAAAATTAATTTAAAAAATACAAATGGAGCTTTAATCAGTGCTCCAACAGGCTTTTCTTGGACTACTTTCTTTTTTGGCTTTTTTGTGCCAATTTTCCGTGGTAGTGCTAAATGGTTTGCCATAATGCTCGTACTGCAGATTCTCTCTTTGGGATTTGCAAATTTAGTTTTTTGCTTTATTTTCAATAAAATCTGGATTAAAGAATTATTAGAAAAAGGTTATATACCAGCTGATGATTATTCTAAATCCTATCTGCAACAAAAAGGCTTATTCGTAAAATAAGATTTTTTTAGGTTAAGTTTATTTAAGCTCACTTTGCGGTGGGCTTTTTATATTTCTTAAATTTCGTGGAGTAGGCGATGATAGGCTTTGTGGGAATTATTGGACGTGGCGCTTTAGGTATAATGTATTATGAGGCCCTGTCTAAAGCTTTAGGATCTGATCATGTTTTTATGCTAGTAGATGACAGTCGTTATGCTAGGTATAAAAATGAAACGATAATTTCAAATCAAAAAGAGATTTTTATAAATTATTTAAGTCAAAAAGATGCCAAAGCTTTAGATCTAATAATTTTCACTGTCAAATATCCAGGTCTTTTATCAGCTATCGAAACTGTAAGACCATTTGTTGCTGATAAAACCATTGTCATGTCTTTTTTAAATGGTGTTACATCAGAGGAACTTATAAAAGAGAAGTTAAATCCTCAACATCTTCTATATACCACTGTACAAGGCATGGATGCTACCTATGAAAATTTACATTTAAGTTTTAATAAAATGGGATATATTGCTTTTGGTCTTGGAGATGAGGATAAAAATACCGAAGATCTAAAATATGTTGCCAATGTATTTGATAAAAGTGGTCTTAAATATGAAATAAGCAGTGATATTACCCATCAGTTATGGAGTAAGTGGATGTTAAACTGCGGTGTAAATCAGGCTTGTGCCTACTATAAGGTAGGTTATGGCGGCATACAAAAGGAGGGAGAGCCTAGGCAGGCAATGCTTAGGGCTATGAAAGAGGCTCAGGCAGTTGCAGAAAAATGTGGTGTTAAATTAAGCGATGAAGAGTATTTAAACTGGGTAAAGCTAATTGATACTTTAAGTCCTGATGGAGCCCCGTCAATGGAGCAGGATAGACGAGCTAATCGTGAAAACGAGGTAGGTCTGTTTGCTAAAACAGTTTGTGACCTTGCCGCCAGGTTTAATTTAAGAGTTCCGCAAAATGAGATTTTTTTAAAGAATTTATAATTTAAGTAAAATTATATATTTTGCAAAATTTTTCTTATATTTTAAAAGATTATATAAATAAATTTTATTTAAAAAACTTCTTAATTTGTTTTTTTTCAAGTCTTTGTCTTTATCTTATTTTTAAATAAAAACAATATATTTATTTTTGTACATGCTACTTTTTTAGTCCTAAATTTAGGAGTATTATTTACTTGAACAAAGTTTTTTATGTTAAAAAAAAGTAGTTTGGGTGAAGCTTAAATTATAGTTTGGTGAGTTGGTGATTATGTCAAATAAAGCTTTTAAGAAACATAATCGTGATGCTTCACAATATTTATAAAAAGACTTTAGTTTGAGTGTATAAAGAAATTTTTATGTAATATACTTAACTAAAAATTTTATAAAAAAAATTATATAGTACTAACAAATAAACTTTATTAAACAAAGAATTTAAGTTTAGCCAAGGGAGTTTCAAATATGATTGGTATTGTGGTGGTATCCCATAGTGCAAAGGTAGCAGAAGGTATTGTTGATATGGTGCAAGAGATCTCATGCTCTCATGACGACAAGAAGCTTCCTATTTATGCTGCAGGTGGAAATATGCAGGGTGAGATGGGTACTGATCCGCATAAAGTATTAGAGGCCATTAAAAAGGCAGATAGTGGTGAAGGTGTCGTTGTTTTGTGCGATTTAGGCTCAGCTGTAATCAGCTCTCAGGCTGCTATTGCTATGCTCGAAGAGCCTTTACGCTCGCGCGTTAAGATTGCGGATGCTCCTATCCTCGAAGGTACTGTGGGTGCTGCAGTTGAGGCTGCATCAGATGCAGACAGTTCTTTAGATTTAGTGCTTTCTACTGCAGAAGGTGCTCGTCAGTTACACAAGCGTTAATTTAAATTCTACGGGTTTTGAAATAAAGCAAAACCCGTTATCCTACCTTTTAAATTCTATTAATAAAGAATATACATGTTGAAAAAGCTTTTCTAAATCAGGCTTGTGAAATTATAGATTTAGTCTTATCTGAGAATATTCCTAACTTAAGCTTATATAGAAATACTAAAGAAACAAAAAGATTTATCCTCGGCTTTATAAAATTTTTAACAATTGTTATAGAACATGTGCAGATAATCGATGCTGGTAAATTTTATATATAGCATACGTATGTATATGATAATCTGCACATCTTGTAGCTTCTAATGAAGATTTTTGGGAGCAAGCTTAGCTACTTTTAGATCGTTATGCGTATATGCGTACAGATGAATCATGCCTGACAGTGAGATTGAATGGTGTGCCTTATTACAGATATAAATACAACAAGCAGACAATTGTGGCGGAGTTTAACAAGATAGCTTAGAGGAAAACTTAATAATATGAACATCTTTGATGTTTTTAGGATAAATTTCATGGAAATAAAGATATCTAAGCATAATCTAAGTTTAATCTTTAAAAATTTAAGTTAGTTCCTATTTTTTCTAAAATTAAGATTAAGTTTAAATTATCTAAAGCTTAAAGCTTTGTTTCTTTATGATAAAATAATTATTTAGTGCTTTATTTAGGCTAATTTTGGGATAAATAGTTAACTTATAAAAATTTTTAAGCTTTTTTATCATATCTTTTTTTGTGGAGTGCATATGTTAAAGAGTGTAAAACCAATTTTAGCATTAGGTCTATTAGTCTCTGTTTCATGTTTTGCTCAAGATAGTATAGTTGACTGCACATCACCATCAGGGAATATATTTGTGGTAGGTTACGGTGAGGTTAAAGCGACACCTGATACAGTAAAGCTTAATTACGCTATAACAAATACTTCTAAGGACGCTAAAAAAGCAAGTGATATAGTTGACTTGAAAGTCAGCGAGTTTTATCAAAATCTCATGAAAATCCCTAATTTTTCAGAAAAGCATATTGTTTCAGAAGGCATTACAGTAAGTCCATCTTATCGCTATGAGAAGGATAAAACTGTGTTTGAAGGTTATAAGGCATATCGTCGTGTAACTGTCACAACCAATGATTTTAGCCTTATCTCAAAAATAAATGAGGCTGCTTTCGATGCTTCTATTTCTAATATTGAAAGCTATTCTTATGAGATTTCAGATCTAAAATCATATCAGGTAAAGGCTGATAGTCTTGCCATGATGGATGCAAATGATAAGGCACAGCGACTTGCACAAGGATTTAATTTAAAGCTTTTAAAACCTTGCTCAATTAAATTTGGCAATAATAATGTGGCGCCACGCCCTTTAATGATGATGCGCTCAAATGTAAGTTATGACAAACAAAATGAAGCTTTAAATGTCGAAAACCGACCAAATGAGCAAGTTATAAGCTCATATATAGAAGCGGAATTTGCAATTGAATAAGATTAAACTTGAGCTCTTATCTCCAGCTCGTGATTTAAAAACTGCACAGGCTGCCATATTAGCAGGCGCTGATGCAGTTTATATTGGAGGTCCTGCATTTGGTGCCCGCGTGGCTGCAAATAATTCTTTAGATGATTTAAAAGAATTAGTAAATTTTGCCCATGTGATGGGGGTAAGAGTTCACCTCACTTTAAATACTCTCTTTTACGATGAGGAAATACCTAAGGTTGAGGCTTATTTAAATGAGATAAAGGATCTTGGAATCGACGTTTTGATTGTTCAAGATCCTGCTATATTCTCCTTAAATATACCAAAAGGTATTGAGATCCATGCCTCAACCCAATGCCTTATAAATTCAATTGAAAGATTAAAATTTTACGAGCAGTTAGGTGTAGCTCAGGCTGTATTGCCACGAGAGATGTCTGTATCTGAGATTGCAGATTTTCATACAGCCTGCCCAAATATACGTCTTGAGGCATTTGTTGCTGGTGCTTTGTGCGTAAGTGAAAGTGGTAACTGCTTTATATCTGAGTTTATGACAAAAAGAAGCGCCAATCGTGGGGCCTGTGCTCAGATCTGTCGTCTGCCTATGGAGCTTTTTTTAGATAATAATCTGCTTGCCAAAGGCCATCTTTTATCTCTTAAGGATAATTTAGCCTCAAGTGAACTTTTACCTTTAATTAAAGCTGGTGTCACCTCATTTAAGATTGAAGGTAGACTTAAAGATCTAGATTATGTAATAAATCAGACCGCTTATTTTAGGCAAAAGATAGACGCTATTATCGACTCATCATGTGGCCTTTATGAAAAATCATCTAAGGGCAAAATAGAATTTTCCTTTATACCTGATGTTAAAAAGACTTTTAACCGTGATTTTACCTGTGCTTTTTTACAGGGTAATAACGATAAAGTACGTGACAGTACTCCAAAATTTTTAGGTCCCAAGGTAGGTGTTGTTCAAGGTATTCAGAAAAATAAAGATCTCACCAAAGTTAAGGTCAAAAGGTTTAATAACATTGAATTTAATAACGGCGATGGTTTTACCTATCTTGAGAAAGGGGAAGTTAAAGGCTTTAGAGTAAATAAAGCTTCTGAAAATATATTAGAGGTTAAAGGTTTTTTAAATATAGCTCAAGGTACTACTTTATATCGTAATGTAGATAGTGCATTTTTAAAGGAAATATTATCTAAAAATGCAGTAAAACGTAGCTTTAGCTATGAAATGAAACTTAAAGTTAAAAAGGGCTCTTTAACTTTAAGTATTAAAGATGAGATGCAAAGAGAGGCCATAAAAACCTTCGACTATAACCATGTCATGGATTTTGTAACCTATAGCAAAGATCGAATTTTAGGAGTGTTAGAAAAAAAACTAATACCTGAGGCATATCCGGACAAAATTGAAATTGAAGGAGATCTTGCAGACTTAACTCTTCCTTTAGGACAATTAAATCAGATAAGGCGTGAGGTATTGCAAAGTTGCTTTCATAAGAGATATGTACGTGAAGATGAAAAACCATTTTGCCTTAAGGAAAATTTGCCTAGGTGGCCTGAGAAAAAAGTAGATGCTCGTTTGTGTTTAAATAAAAAGGCCTTAGACTTTTATAAAAATAGTGGCACTGAGGTCGTTTTAGATAAACAAAATGAAGTGCTTATGACTTGTAGACATTGTTTAGTCAAAACTTACGGAAAGTGTATAAAAGAAGGCGGAAAGAAGGGAAATTATAAGCTTAAGATTGGTAAAGATATTTTCTCCATAAAATGTGATTGTAAAAAATGTCGCATGAAAATTATTAAATAAGGTACTTCATGTCTTTAGATGCGTTTAGTATCCCTTTTGCAAATGTTGAGCAAATTCTTGGTGATGAGGGAGTTTTAGTTAAACATAAGAATTTTGTACCCCGTGAGGGGCAGCTGCAACTTGCTAAGGCTTGTGAGAAGTCTATTTTAGAGCATAAGCTTTTAGTAGCAGAGGCTGGTACTGGTACAGGTAAGACTTTTGCTTATTTAATTCCTGCCATCTTAAGTCGTAAAATTGTAGTTATATCAACAGCATCTAAGGCTCTACAGGATCAGCTTATAAAAAAGGATCTTCCTTTTATCTTTAATCTATTAAAAGAAGAGCCTAATTTTATGGCTCTTAAGGGCTTTAGCAACTATATCTGTCTGCAGAAATATTACGACTTTCTTGAAAAGTATGATAAAAGTCGTAAAACTGATTTAGGTTTTGAAAACCTTCCATTAGAACAAAGTCAGGATAGAAACAATAAGGGGCAAATTGGTGAGATAAGCCTTAAAGATGAGCATATAAAAAAGTTAAAAAAAATTGTTGGAAATTACTATGACAGCTCTCTTTTGCCACCTGGAATTGCAGAACTTGGTGATATAGATGCAAAGCTTCCTAAGGCTGTTTTAAAGGATTTTACTTGCGACAGATTATCCTGCTTGGGAGGTCAGTGCGAATATCATGATGATTGCTGTGCTCTCCATGCCAGAAGGTCTGCTTTGCAGTCAAAAGTGCTTGTTGTAAATCATGCGCTTTTTTTCTCTGATCTTAATATTGAAGATAGATTTAATCCTGAAAGTCCTGAAATTTTATTTCCAAAATATCAGCTTTTAATATTTGATGAGGCTCATGAAATAGCAAATAATGGACGTGAGCATCTTTCATCTACTATTAGCAATCATGATGTGCAGATTCTTGAGGACAGTATAGAAAAAGGCTTAAAGGAATTTAATATACCTTTAAAAAATGAATTAAGAAAAGGTGTTGAAGCTGTAAAAGATTGCAGCCAAAAATTATTTCAATATCTTTTAAAGTTAGGCAAAATAGATGAGGGCAAGTCTAGAAATCTTTTATTTTATAAGTATCGTAACTATCACGAGGACGATGAATACAATAGTCCAGAAACTCTTGAGCCTAACGACGATTTCCTTGATCTAAATCGTGATTTATATAAGGCTTTAAGGTATTTAAATACTTATATAAAAAATGTAGAGGATTCATATCCTGAGTATTTTTCTCGTTTGCTTTTAAAAACAACAGAGCTTATGAGTACCTTAATTGGCCTTATGAAAGTTGATGATATTAAAAGCCAAGGCTATGGCAACAGCATTGCCTCAATATCTGTCAACAAAAAGCGCTATGAAATGCGTTTGACTCCACTCGAAATTGGCGGTCTGTTCGGTAAATTTTTAAATAAATGCAGTGAGCACGCAATTGCAGTAATTATGACATCAGCTACCTTAAGTGTTGATCATAAATTTAAAAAATTTAATTTAGATTTAGGCATTGATGAGAGCAAAGGTGAGTTTTTAGAAATTCAAAGTCATTTTGAATATGAAAAAAATGCTGCCTTATTTGTGGATGGACGTTTTCCATCTCAAGATGATATTGATAGAGAAGGGGCTATCATAAAGCGCTTAAGACCTGTTATAGATAAAACACCAGGTGGTATTTTTATTTTAACCACATCAGTTAAAGCAACTCACCTTATAGCAGATAAATTAAGAGGCCAAAAAGATCTTAAACGTAAAATCATATGTCAGTATGAGAATTTATCTAATACCATGATGGTTGAATCATTTAAGAAAGATGGTCACGCTATCTTAGTGGGTTCCAGGATGTGCTTTAAGTTTAGTTATTATTGATAAATTACCTTTTAACAGTCCATCTGATCCTATTTTTTCAGCAAGAATAAGACGCTTTGAGCGTAATCGAGAAAAAAACGCAACTCCAGCTTTTGCTACTATTACCATTCCTGAGGCTGTAATTACCCTTCGTCAGGGAGTAGGAAGATTAATTAGGCATGAACATGACCGTGGAGCTATGATAATATGTGATCCACGTTTAATTAATCGTAATTATGGTAAAATCTTTTTAAGGAGTTTACCACCTATGCGTAGGTTTGATGATCTTTACGCCTTATGTAATTTCTTAGGTTCTTTTTCTGAGCAAAATGCTCATTAAATCAATAGGTAGCTTATGAATCTCATTGCAATTGACACTTCAACTGAAAATTGTTCTGTAGCACTTTTAGCAAGAAAGGAGAAAAAA
>CALFLJ010000067.1 GCA_937880335.1 uncultured Succinatimonas sp. | reverse complement strand
CTCCCATGGGCAAGCCCATGGGGTTCCTGCGTATCAAGGTTAACCTATTTTCCTGACAAGGCATTAAACATCTTAACGAGTTAAGACTTTTAACACAAAGCCAGAGGCATGTATCCCGACATCATTTTATATCTCTTCCTAAAAGAAGATGATAAATTGGCCCTTTCTATAAAATAGAAGGTACCGACTTTGGGGTACACTTTCTAACCTATTTTTAAGCTGGACTCTCCTATCAGTGTAATAAAACACTTTATTAACACTTTTATGATAGATCTCCTTTGTTACAAGAAGTTTTCAAAGCGAGGCCAAACTTTTCATTTGTTTAAAATTTAAAATGACAGGTATAATCTTACACCTTTATGCCGCTATTAACAATTTTAATTTTCTTCTTTTTAAGAGCAGCAACATACTTAAGAAACTTTTTATAGTGTTTTGGAAACTCTTTTTTACACTTAACCTTATCAATGGAGTTAGTGCTGTTATCATAGCAATAGAGAAGAAAAGCAGAATACCAATCCCTCTGAACTAAGGTTCCATCAGATAAATTAAAGGTTCGTTGAGACAGAGTTTTTTTAATATAACTGTCTGAGGTATGGTCATATTGACTTGCACGATAATCTCGTGGCACTTGATAGAAGTGACCACCACACTCACGCATCTTTTGAAGAAGACGAGCTTTCACCTGGCCTGGACAATGATTTATTACAGTGCCACCAAACCTATGTATTCGGCCAATCTGACCATTAGGAAGAGGAGCAGGCTTGCCTCGTGCAGACCATGCGCACACATTATTGTACTCTGTTACTACCTCAGAACAATCTTCCGACATTACATTGACATGGGTGTAATTAACAGTCTTGCGCGTCGCTGCATCTTTACGACATCTATCTCTAAGCATTTCTTTATAGCGTTTGCACTTTTTAGAGATATTACGATTGTGGGCACCCTTTTTGAGCTTGCCATTGCTATTGTAGTTATTAGGATTCATGGCTTGCATTGAGTGAGTAATCTTACGTTTGAGGTTTGCCTCTTTTTTAGCACTCTTTTCAAGACATCTATCGATATCACCAAGATTAGCTAGAAATGGCCCAGTATCGCCATCTTTAGCTACATGTTGTGTTCCTAAGTCAAAAGCACAGCGACCTTCGCCTTTTTTATAGCGTAGGTTGCCATTTTTGTCTTTCTTATCGACAGGAACGCCCTCAACACATATATGAAGGTATAAGCGCTTTTTGCCTTTCATTTTTTTAGGCGCAAATGAAGCAAAACAAGGACGATATGTGCTAAAAGGAACTACTATTTCACCTTTCTTTCTAGGGATAGCATTGTACTTTTCGGCATCATCTTTAATTTGCTGACTATTAGTTAGATATTTAGTAATAGCATCAATTTCTTCTCTAATAAATTGATCTTTAATATCTAAAGCTAAGATTTCGCCATCAAACTTGCATTGAAGTTTTCCGTCCTTAACAGAAATAATAATACAACTTTTAATTGCCTTTGCTTTTAAGGCGGGTAACTTTGTAAAGGGTAAATAATGTAAAGACTTGACACGATCATATTTTTTATTGTCAAGAACTTTTCTTAGACCTAAAAATATGTCATCGGCTCTTGATTGAGCAAAAACAGAAGGTAACTTATATTTTCTGCCTTGGTTAATTTTATTATAAATAGAAGTCATTGTTTTTTCACAATAACTCTTTGTTAAGTTATGTTTAGTGTACAACTCTTCTAATTGAGCACGATAAGGCCTATCGTTGCCATTATTATTTTTAATGAGCTTAACAATTGTTTTATATTTTTTAGTTTGTTGAACCTGTTGTAACTCATTATTAAGCTTATGGACTAAGATATTGCCGCATGTGCGAGCAAGATCTGAAAGCAAGTATATCTTGTCAGTCAAAGCAGAACCGTTTTTAATTTCCACGCATAAAGTATGCATTAAAGGAGTTTTATCCTCCGCTAATACATCAGGGTTATGCTTTTTGCTGCTAGTGGCCATTGGTTTTCTGCTCCTGGATATATTGAATTACAGTATCTGCACTTATAGTGCCTACGGTAGAAATAAAATATCCCCTTGACCATAATACACCACATCTGGCATAAAATTTCTTTAAATGAGGAAATTCTTTAAATAAAGCAATAGCACTTAAACTTTTCCACCTGTACGGACGACTTTAACGTAACCAACAATAAATGTCTGTAATACCTGC
>CALFLJ010000066.1 GCA_937880335.1 uncultured Succinatimonas sp. | reverse complement strand
TGGAGGATTATGCAGTCCCCCTCAAGGCTTGGGCTCACCCCCGTTTGTGTGGGCTCTTAAATATGCAGATTGCGCAGATGTGACTGTCTGAGTCCAGCCGAACTCCACATACAAGGCGTAGGTGGCGATCTCAGAATCGCTAATACCGACCTTTGCAAAGAGCATTTTCTTTACACTGATCCCTTATCAAATACTTAATTCAATATAACCTGTCCGTTACCTTATTCAAAAGTTTCTTTTGTAACAGTAATTAAAGCAGGATCATAGAAGGAATAAAAATAAATATGCCTTATAACTTCAGAGTTTTTTTTTACATCGTGATAAGAGCACAGCTTTTAAAAACAGGCTGCATTACCTTATCTAAACCAGATGACAGAGTTCAGATTTTTTGATGGTGACCAGATTTAACAGGATACATAAATCCACCATATTCAATACAATTAAACTTAAGGCAGTGTTCAAATCAAAAGCAGAAGTCCAGGTAGATTACAATCCATGACCTAAGGTGGTTCTATTGTTTTTGATTTTAATTAAAAATTATGTAACCACACTAAAAAGATACATTATTAGATTAAAGATTCTCAGAAATTTTAGCTGATGCAGCATGCATTTTTCTTATAGGCTGCTCATAATTTAATTCTTTAATGTCTAAAGCATCACCAATAATACCTACTGCACCAATTGGGTAATGCATTGAATCGTAAACAGCTACTGCAATATCAATAACTTTATTCTTATATGAGTTTTCACTTATTGCAACGTTCTTGTCCCTAATTCTTGCTATTTTATGTTCTAAATCCTTCCAATTATCCAAAGTTTCTAAAGTAAATTTTTCAAGCGGACTATCCTTGATTGTTAAAAGCTCAGAATCAGACATATTTGCTAAGATACATTGTCCTATTGCTAATGCATGAGCTGAAATAATTGCTCCCGCACTTATAAAAGTCTTATCAAAATTATTTGTTGCATAAACAATGATAATTTTTGGTTCTTCTTTTGAAGCTAAAAAAGGAATGGCAAAATAAAATTCCTGATGATACTTTTCACTTAGAGGATCTAAGACCTTTTTAGCTGCTGTACACAAAGGCATTTTTGAGAGAACCTCAGCACCAACAAAATAGAATTTAAGACCTAAACCATAAGCTTTAGTTTGAGGATTTTGAAATATAAAACCTCTTTCTTTTAAAGTATTTAATATTCTAAAAGTGCCACTTTTGACAAGATTAAGTTTACGACTAATCTCTGTCACACCCATTTCACGGCGTTCACTAACAAGAAGTTCTACAATATCAAAGGCTTTATTTAATAAGTTTATATTAGAATTATCAGCCATTTTTTCTTATCTCAAATTGTCTACATAGTTATTTTATCACAATTTTTTTTGTTTCATTGTATGGAACAAAATTGAACCAAATCGCTTATATATCAGCTTTTCTTCTTTGTGATCATATTCACAAACTAACTCCATTATCCCTAGACTAATTAATAATTGATACTAAAATTAGCTTTGTTCCATTGAGTGGAACAGAACATCATTTGGAGTAGATAATATGACTAAATTAACAACAACTCTCAAGTAAAACTTTCACAAACTAGCGGACTATAAAAAACTCCTTAAAGTCCGCTT
>CALFLJ010000065.1 GCA_937880335.1 uncultured Succinatimonas sp. | reverse complement strand
ATTTAGATATAGATCACCCTAGTTAAAAACTAGGGTGCCAAAAGTTTGGGATTGAAAACTTTTTATAAAATATAGAAAATTTATTAGAACCTCGTTAAGACTTATGAAGTTAAAACTAGGTTCTTTTTTTATGCCCTTTTGTCTTAATACACTAAATTTTAAGCGTAAGATAAATTTTTAAACCATTAAATATTTCCAATTACACTCAAATATTTTCACAAAATATAAAAGATAAGATGTAATATTTTGCCTGTAAAATCAAAATATTGACTTTATAACATGGATCTTATTAAAACTTTGACCTATACATTATAAAAAGAACAACTATAAAATTGGGAGTAATATAACCCCTAAGGATCAAAGATGTATCTTGAGCAAGTAGAAGTCTCAAATTTTCGAGGTATTCGTCATCTTAAAATAGATTTTCAGGAAGACAGTACGGCTTTAATAGGCGAAAATGCCTGGGGTAAAACATCACTTTTAAGACTATTGTGGACAATTTTGGGACAAGGGGAAAATCTGTGCAATTTCCTTTTAGATGATGTCTATGTACCTGTTGCTATAAACGGTGAAAATATTGATCCTAGGGATGAGCTGATTGTTAACGAAAATCTAGGGAAAATACCTAACTTAGCCCTTGATGCAAACAAAAATAGTAGTATTAGCACATGTGAAAATAAATCCTTTGTTCAGGATACTTCTTTTATAGATGAAGAGGATAAGATTTTTTTAGCCCAAGATGTCTTTTGTGCAAGGGCTGATTTCATTGAGGTAAATTTATTTTTTTCCGAAAGTACAATTTCCCAAAATTTTGATGATGAGCCTACGTTACGGAAGTATTGGATATATGGTGATGATGGAATTTATCGTTTGCATTGGCATATAGTTGCAAGAAAAGAGGGAACGGAATTCAAAACAAAACATGAGCTATTAAATGCGCAGGGAAGATCTTTTGATAAAACAGGCGGAAATGTAGATAAAGCATTGATGATGATAATTCGTTTAAATCCAGTGCTTAGAATTCGTGATAGCCGTATGCTTTCTTGTACGGGAGCAAATAACTGTGAAGAAAAGAAAGATTCTACTGAGGAGTCCTTTTCTGAATTAATAGGAAAACTTGCAACAGATATGGCTTTAAGTGCTAGTGAAGTCCGTAAAGCTATGGTAACAGTTAATGCCTTGCTATCAAAATATTTATCCTGTTACGATCATCCTAAACTTATAAATTACTCACAGGAATATAGACGTAACGCCGGAGATATTATAAACAGACCTATTTCAATTGAAACTTTATCGACAATAAATAATACATTTCAAAAACCGGGTATAAATAAAGTTAAATTTTTGCTTTCTCTTTTAGCTGGAGCTGTACTAACAAGCAGACAAGGTCTTGAAATAAGTAAGAAAGCCAGACCAATTGTTATATTTGAAGATATTGAAGCTCGTTTTCATCCCTCGCTCTTGTTATCTTTCTGGTCGTTAATTGAGGCTTTAGATTTTCAAAAGATTGTAACAACAAACTCAGGTGATCTACTTTCTGCGATGCCTCTCTACTCGTTGAGGCGTTTACATAAACGTCGTTACGATACTCGTTGCTATAAGATCCAAAAAAGATCTTTTAATGATGAGGAGGTAAGGCGAATTGCATTTCATGTGCGTATAAATCGTCCTATGAGTTTATTTGCTAGAACTTGGATTTTAGTTGAAGGTGAGACCGAGGTTTGGGTTTTATCTACAATTGCATCGCTATTAGGATATAGTTTGCCCTGTGATGGTATTCGTATTATTGAATTTGCTCAATGTGGTCTATCGCCATTAATAAAACTAGCTAAATATTTAGGTATTAATTTCCATGTTTTAACGGACGGTGATGATGCAGGTCAAAAATATGCACAATCAGTTAGAAGTCGGCTTGATCCAAAAGAAGACTGTAATAAACATCTTACGATTATGCCGCATGTTGATATAGAACACTATATATACGCAAATGGTTATCAGGATGTATTTAAGCTTGCAGCAGGGATGTCTTTAGGTCCACTAAAAAAAGGTATAAATTCCGATAAGGTAATAGATATTGCACTTAAGCGTAAGAGTAAGCCTGGCATGGCTTTAATATTAGTTGAAGCCATGCAGAAAAGAGGAGTTAATGGTATACCTCCTCTGTTTATACAAATGATAGAACAAGTTCGAGCCTTAGGTCGAGATGAAGCCCTAATTTAATTATTCTAGGTTTTGTACTTGCTCGCGCATTTGCTCTATTAGAACTTTTAGCTCTACTGCAATATGAGTTATAGCTAAAGTTGATGCTTTTGATGCCATAGTATTTGCTTCTCTATTGAACTCTTGCATTAAGAAGTCAAGACGCTTTCCAACAAGCCCTCCTTCATGTAAAAGTCGGGAAGCTTTTTTTACATGAGATCGTAATCTATCGTATTCCTCTCTAATGTCTGCTTTTTGAGCAATGATTACTACTTCCTGTTCTAAGCGTTCAGGATCTAAAGTTAATTTTAAGTTTTTGATTCTATCTAAAACACGTTCTCGTTCTTGTAAGACTAAATTATCAAGGTACGATCCTATTTTATTTAGATGTTCTGAAATTTCATTCAACCTTTCCATGATCGCCAAACTAATTCTTTGCCCTTCTTGAGCTCTAGATAGTTTTAATTCATCTAAAGTATTGGAAAATTCTAAAAGTACCTGTTCGGTTACCTTATTTTGTATTTCAGGATCATTTCCCAAAATTCCCGGATAGTTTAAAACATCCATTGGATTTATTTCCCCTCCAACGGATGCTTGTATTTTTTTTAGAGCAAAACTTAATTTTTCAAGTAGTATGTTGTTTATTTCTAATTCCTGATTATCAGAAAATTTTAAGTTAATTGTTATCTCAAACTTTCCTCTTGCAAATTTATCATTTACTAATTTCCGTATTTTAGATTCAATACCCTTAAGCTCATCTGACAGCCTAAAGTATGTTTCTATATATCTGCTATTAACGGAGTTGACGCTGACGCTAATAGATCCAAATTCAGAATTTACCTGACGAGATGCGGAACCTGTCATGGAGTGGATTAATGTCATAATTTCTCCTTATAAAACTTTAAGAAAGTATATCTTACTTTTTAGCTGAGGCTAAGGCTCAGTTATAAGCGATTTTTTTGATAAAATAATTTCATAGCTTTATACGGAGAATAAAGATGCAAGCTTATCAGAGTGAGTTTATTGAATTAGCCTTAAAAAAAGGTGTATTGAAATTTGGAAGTTTTGTTTTAAAGTCTGGACGCAATAGCCCTTATTTTTTTAATGCAGGTGGGTTTAATACAGGAGCAGATCTTCAGATTCTTGGCAAGTGTTATGCTCAGGCTTTAGTTAATTCTGGAATTAGCTGTGATGTTGTATTCGGGCCTGCATATAAGGGAATACCTCTAGCTTGTGCAACAGCTATGGCTTTAAGTACAGAACATAATGTTAATCTTCCATGGTGTTTTAACCGTAAGGAGAAAAAAGATCATGGTGAGGGTGGTAATTTAGTAGGAGCTCCATTAAAGGGAGATATTTTACTTGTTGATGATGTAATAACTGCAGGTACAGCTATTCGAGAGTCTTATGAAATTATAAAGTCTGAAGGTGCTAATTTTAAGGCAGCTCTTATTGCTTTAAATCGTCAAGAAAGGGGACAAGGAGAAAAGAGTGCCATTACTGAAGCTGAAGAGAGCCTTAACATCAAAGTTATATCAATTGTAAGCTTTGATGATCTTTTAACATATATAAAACATGATACTAATTTATCCGAGCATGTTGATTCAATGCTGAAATACAGGGAGACTTACGGAGCTTAGTTGTTTGAAGGGAGGATTGATTTTTCTCTTTCCTCCTTTAACTTTTCCTGTTTAATTCTTTCTTTTAAGGAAAAAGCGCAGCCACAATAGGTTTGATTGTAAAATCCTATTTCTTTTACAATTGCGTAACGTCTTGTTACTAATCCACCTTTCCTCCAATCTATATCCCAATATTTAGTTCCAGGAACAAAGTCCTCCCCAGCAAATCCTGCTAGATCAACTTGTTTTTTGTTTTTCCATCTAGATGTTGCTAGTGTCGTTGTAAAAAGGTTTATATTAAGTTTTTTTGCATATTGGGCTGTTACCTTAAGACGATGCGTAAAGCACTGGTAGCATCTAGCTCCCCTTTCAGGGCTATCTTCAAATCCTTTTATGCAATTTAACCATTCTTTTATTTCATAATCACCAACAATAGTTGGTACATTTAAAAGATCACATAATCTTTGCCATTCATCTCTGCGTGTTTCATATTCATCATAGGGTTGAATATTTGGATTATAAAAAAGAACAGTCGTTTTAATATTGTTTTGTAGTAGACACTCTAATACCGCTGTACTGCACGGGGCACAGCAGCTATGTAACAAAATTTCAGAAAATCCTTCTGGAAGTTTTAGATCTGTTTTGGGACTTTTGGTAAGAAAGTCTTCTGGTAATGTAAAGGTAAAGTCCATAATTTTGACTACCGTGTTTATAATAAAGTCGCTTCTATTTATTAAAAGGGAGTTAATAATAGATTAAATGATGTAGAATTCTATTTCTTATCTATTATTTTACAACTTAACTTAAAAAATTTTTCCAAGTTTTATTTGCAATTTTAAGTCTAATGATTAAAGCTCCTTTTCTTATAAAAACATCTTCAAAAAATATCAAAACCTGGGTATTTTCTTGGTTGATTGTTTGTCTAATCTATTTGTCTTGGGGAATAATTGAGAAAGAGTGGTCTTTAAAATTATTTTTCTTCCCTTTGACCACTTTTAATGCAATTTTAGTATTAGCTTTGTTTAACTTTAGTATCAAAGCATTAAAGGCGTTTTTTTTATTTACATTTACGTGTCTTTCTGTTTTGGGAGTAAAGTCAATTCTAGGAATTGATATTTATTTAAAAGAGTTTTTCAGTGCTACAAGTTTTTCTTCTGCGATATTTTCTTGTACGGCACTATCAATATATTTGTGCTCTTTTATTAAAGATAAATTCTTATGTCGTTCAATAAAACTTTTCATAATTTTCCTATTATCGTTTGCTGTTTTGATGCCAGCTGCAATCTGGGCATATTATTTTGCATTAGGAGAACTTTTAACTTCTGATATCATCTTAGCGTTAGCACAAACAAACAACGATGAAAGCATAGAATACGTGTTATCACATATAAGTTTTGGGTGGTTTTTAGCGTCTTTGTTTGTTTTGTCCTTTATTTTTCTTAATGCAATTTTTTTTATTGGACTTAAGCCACAGAAAAATCATATAAGCGCTTTATTTTTAATTGCACTTTCTTTATTTGTTTTTTCAAACTCTTGTGTTGTTATTCCCAAAATAGATTACTTTGCCACCACTGTTTTAAAGGTTACAGGGCGCCAGCTTGAGCAGTTTAAAGTATTTTCTGAAAACGTTGCAAAAAGGGAGGAACGCCTTAAGAAGCTGAAAGCTACAATAAATGATGACACCTCAGATGGCATTTTTGTATTGGTATTAGGAGAGTCCCATTGTAGGGATCATTTTCAAGTTTACGGATATAAGCGTGAAACTACTCCATATTTAAATTATGCATCAGACCATCATAATACATTTGTTTTTAATAATGCTTATTCTTGTTTCCCTCAAACTGTCCCCGCTTTAATTAATGTTCTTACAGAAAAAAATCAATATAAGGATAAAGAACTATCCGAAGCCTTTTCTGTTTTAGATGTTGCAAAGGTTGCAGGTTTTGAAACTTATTGGCTTTCAAATCAACGAAAATATGGCATTTACGAGACCCCGATATCAGTAATTTCTTCTACTGCGGATTTTGAGGAATGGACAAATGGGACATCAGGCATGCAAAGTGTATTTTATGATAAGGAACTTATAAAGCGTCTACCTGATTTAAATGGTAAAAATAAAGTTCTGATAGTTTTTCACCTTATGGGGAGTCACCAAAAGTATAGTCAACGTACTCCTAATGAGTTTAAACTTTTTTTAGGAGATGACGAGATTGTTGATGATTATGACGCATCAATACTTTATATTGACAGTTTTTTAGAAGACTTATACAAGGAGATAAGTAATTATTCTCAATTTAAGGGATTAATTTTTATATCAGATCATGGGGAAGAACTTTCTAATGGCATTTACGACCATAATCCTACAAAATTCACATTTCCTATGGTTAGAATACCAATGGTTGTACAATTATCAGAAAGTTATATAAAACAAGAGCCAAAACGAGTAGAAACACTAAAGCGTAATATAAATAAGGTTTGGACCAATGATTTAACCTTCGATTTACTCTTGGGAATTATGGGAATTAATGGAAAGTTTTATAACTCCAAGTTAGACATAAGTTCAAAGGATTATATGATAAATAAAGATAACGCTCTAACTTTGTTAGGAGAGAAAAAAATTTCAGAAGATTTAAAAAGTGATTAAATGACTAATTCTTCTTTAATTATTTTAATAGTTGTCTAATTTTATAGTGTAATTTACGGCGAAACTACCATCTAATTAAAATCAAACTTTGTTTTACTAAAACTTTCACAAATCGCCGTACTAAGGTTCAGTTATAAATTTTCTAGGACG
>CALFLJ010000064.1 GCA_937880335.1 uncultured Succinatimonas sp. | reverse complement strand
AGAAACTTTCTGAAAACGAAAAAGAACTTAACAAAAGCTTTGATGAGTTTGAGAAGAATTTAAAAGAGACTGTACTTAAGCCTTGCGAGGGTGAGTTTTGTCCGCAGAATCTTTTTGTCTTGAATTTCAATGGTGATACAAAAGCCTCGCAGACTAAAAGATTTTCCCGTCTTGTTGATGCTCTTTTAGATATTGCCACAGATAAGGACGAGGTCATTGTGACATTAAAGTCTCCAGGTGGCGTTGTGAACACTTACGGACTTGCATCCTCTCAATTGTCAAGAATAAAGGCTCATGGTATAAAACTTACAGTTTGTGTGGATGAGGTTGCAGCCTCAGGTGGTTATCTGATGGCCTGTGTATCTGACAAGATTATAGCCGCACCTTTTGCTTATATAGGATCAATTGGTGTGGTAGCTTCATTGCCAAATTTCCATCGCATTATGGATAAGCATGATCTTGATTATGAAATAGTAACCGCAGGTAAGTATAAGCGTACTCTTACAGTTTTTGGGGAGAATACAGATGAGGCCCGTGCTAAGTTTAAAGAAGAGCTTGAGGCTATTCACAACAGATTTAAAGAGATCGTAACCTCAAATCGACCGCAGCTTGGTGACAATATTGAGAATATTGCAACAGGTGAGTACTGGCTTGCAAAAGATGCAAAAGAGCTGGGGCTTATTGATGAAATAATGACCTCAAATGAATATATAAACCGCAAAATTGACTTAACTTTAGGATCTGCTATTAAATTAGTATGGTCAAGACCGAAAAAAAAGCATATGTTATTAAATATACAAAAGCTTTTTCAGGCAAAATCTTGGGTTAAAGCCTTAAGAACTGAAGTTAAGAAAGAAGATTTAACACAGCACATTCATTAGAAAAATAAAAAAAATAAGGCAGATGACGAGTATGGGTAAATCATTGGTTATCGTAGAGTCTCCATCTAAGGCCACAATTATCAATCGTTATTTAGGCGATGACTATATCGTTAAGGCCAGTGTCGGTCATATCCGTGATCTACCAGCTGGTGGAACAACCGAGAAAAAGAAAACAACGGTCAGAGCGAGAAGCAAAGAGGCCAAACAATCTGCCTTAGCCTCACGTATGGGGGTTGATCCATATAATGATTGGGCTGCTCACTATGAGATCATGCCAGGTAAAGAGAGGGTTGTAAGTGAGCTTAAAAAACTTGCTAAGACCTCAGATAAAGTTTATCTTGCAACCGACTTGGACCGTGAAGGAGAAGCCATTGCATGGCATTTAAAAGAGGTTCTAGGCGGAGATGATGATAAGTATCTGCGTGTAAAGTATCCTGAAATTACAAAAGCTGCAATCCATAAGGCTTTTGAAAATCCAGGACGCATTAATATGGATCTGGTCAATGCCCAACAGACAAGACGTTTTTTAGATCGTGTTGTAGGTTTTATGGTTTCGCCTTTGTTGTGGAAAAAGGTAGCAAGAGGATTATCAGCAGGTCGCGTACAGTCTGTCGCAGTTGAACTTATTGTCGATAGAGAGCGCGAAATTAAAGCATTTATCCCGCAGGAGTATTGGACTGTTGATGCCTATACCAAAACTCCTAAGAAAGAGGATTTAAAGCTGTCTCTTGCAAATTACCTGGGAAAAAAATGTGTTATTGAAAACAGAGATAAGGCAAACGAGATTTGTTCCTATCTACAAAATGGCACCTATGTTGTAAATAAAATTGAAAAACGTCCAGGGAAATTATCTGCAAATCCTCCTTTTACCACCTCAACTTTACAACAGGCTGCCAATCAGCGTTTAGGTTTTTCAGTAAGACGTACAATGACCGTAGCGCAACGTCTCTATGAGCGTGGTCTTATTACATATATGCGTACTGATAGCGTTAATCTCTCAAATGAGGCTATTCAATCAGCTCGAGAGATTATCGAAAAAGAGTACGGCTCAAAATACGTACCTGAAAAGCCAAATTATTATAAATCAAAGGAATCAGCTCAGGAGGCTCACGAGGCTATCCGTCCATCTCATCCAAAGGATCCTCTTCCATCTGATATTGACAGAGACGGTCAGAGACTGTTTGCTTTGATTATGGCTCGCTATTTAGCCTCACAGATGCCACCTCAAACTTATGAGTCGACCTCAGTTTCTGTAGTTTGTGGCGATTATGAGCTTAAGGCCTCAGGCCGTCATATTATTTTTGACGGTTTTAGACGTGTTTGGAATTTTGGTAAGTCTGAGGAGAACATCCTGCCTAAATTAAATGAGGGCGATGTTTTAAATCTGGAGAGATTAGATCCTCTGCAGCACTTTACTCAACCTCCATCACGTTTCTCCGAGGCAACCTTAGTTAAGGAATTGGAAAAAGACGGTATAGGTCGCCCGTCAACCTATGCCTCAATTATTTCTACCATCGTTGATCGTGGATATGTGAAGATTGAGCATGGTCGTTTCTATGCTGAACGAATGGGCGAGATTGTAACAGATCGCCTTCGTTTCTCTTTTGAAGATCTAATGGATACCTCCTTTACAGCATCAATGGAGACCTTCTTAGATAAGATTGCTCAGGGTAAGGAGAATTGGAAAAAAGTTTTAAACCACTTCTTTGAGGGCTTTGATGCTGAATTAGAAAAGGCCCAGGCTCCTGCTAAAGATGGTGGCATGCCAGAGAATA
>CALFLJ010000063.1 GCA_937880335.1 uncultured Succinatimonas sp. | reverse complement strand
TTTGCATGTAGCTTTAACCATTGTAAAGTCAAAGGATAGCCATAAAGTTTATCAAGCGCAAAGTTTACTAAGCGCCAGTTAAAAGGTTCGGTTATAGTATAGGCATAACGTTTCTTGGCTAAGAAGGCTAATTTCCTAATGGTTTGCTCATTGTTGTTAAACGATCCTATATCGAAGGGTTGACAAATAGCATGTAGTTTTTTAATAAAGGGCACTTCTATAAATCAAAAACGTGATATATATCGGCTGGACGGAGGGGATTTTTCTTGAAAACCTTGGGGTATAATGGTATACTATATTAGTATTATCTTAAATACACACATTCCCCAAGGATAACATATTATGTCAAGATCATATATATTTACTCACCAAAATGCAACCCCTCTCATTAATGCTTCCAGAGAGGAAATACTTGCAAATGAGCCAACTCTGCTAGCCATAGATCAACACTTCGATTTTGAGAATATTCGTAGTGATATCGAGGGCAACCTTGCAACCTTTAAAAAGGTAAAAGCAATGGAAGAGAATGAGAACACAAACTGTGACAAGCAGAATATTGCTGATGAGAACCGTGAATCTGATATTTTAACTCCAATGCTCCAAAATACACCTATAAAAAGCAAGTATGCAAGAGCTAATGCAGGTCGTCCTGGCTATGATCCTGTACTAATGTACAAGATTATTGTACTTAAAGTGATTTTCAATCTAAGTGACAACAATGTAGTTAGATCTATAAAGGATCGTAGATCCTTTCAGGTTTTCTTGGGTATTGATGAATCAGTTGTTCCTGACTCTAAAACAGTCTGGAAATATAACGAATTGTTCGTAGAATCAGGATTATTTCAGCAATTATTTGAGAAAGCAACTAAGTGTATTGGTGAGATTCAGGATGTAAAAGATAGTGATTCTATTGGTATTGATTCTTCTTTTACTTTAGCAGAGATCCAGCGAAACTCAAGAGAGGAAAACAAGCTAATTAAAGAAGGCAATGGTGAAGCTCTTTGGATAGATAATCCAGCCAAGAAACGTCAAAAAGACATTGATGCATCATGGACACAGAAAGGTGGCCAGCATTATTTCGGTTATAAGCTTCATGCTGCTATTCTTATTGAACAAAAACTCATAACCGCCATCAAAACTACGCCTGCGCACGTGCATGACTCACAAGTTATATCACCTCTAATTAGGGATTGTGATATAGGTAGAAAATTATACGCTGACTCAGCTTATAGCGGACAAAAGCAAATTAGTGAGATACAGCAATTAGAGCTGATTCCAGAAGTTTGCGAAAAAGGTAAAAGAAACAAGCCTCTTACTGATGAGCAAAAGGCTTCAAACCGCCAAAAATCAAAGCTAAGAGCAAGAGTTGAACATGTTTTCGGGCAATTAGCTCATTGGAGTGCGGACGAGATAAGATCAATCGGAATTAAGCGTGCAGATGCCTATCACCATATTGTTGCCTGGTGCTATAACCTAACACGCCTAATCACTCTTAAAATGCCAATTCCTTTCTAACTCAAAGTATCTAAGACTTTGGCGTGGAACCAATGTATCCTATTTAAACAATGGGAGGGATTTTTGCACCCTAAATAAGTCAAAATCAAGGAATCAGGTATAAAATCTGAACTGATGTTAGCAAAAAATCATAAGTCTAAGCATCGTTAGAGGGGGTAAAGTCATCTTGTCCAACTTTATAGTAACTTACAGCATTAAGACTTTGAATAATAGAAGTTCCCATATACCATCATTGCAACTTGTCTTATAAGTTGTATCTGACAACAGTGCTAGCTCTAGAGCTGACAAAGCTAGCAAATAAAGCACTTTAAAGCATCAAAAATTAATTTTCTTGTCCTAAAAGGCAAATAATGCCCAGTAGTCTGCGATACGTGATAAAATTATGCACTAGATTACACTAAACATAGTGTGAATACTTTTTTCTCAATCTAAGTCTAAT
>CALFLJ010000062.1 GCA_937880335.1 uncultured Succinatimonas sp. | reverse complement strand
CTTTTAGTTTTTGGTTCGTATAAGAAAGGTAAAACTGCCTGTTTCATGTCTGACTGTTCTCCTCACTGGGGATGTCACGAATTTATGAATTGGAAGCACTATACCGATCTTTGGGTAAATTCCCTAAAACATATTGCCAAAAAATAATGAATCAAAATTATTCTAAATAGGATCTAGATTATGAATAAAGTTTCAGTTCCTTTATTTATGTTTGCAACCGTTTTAGCAGGTATGCTCTCACCTATGCAGTCTGCTGTAAATGGACAGCTTGGTAAATTTTTAGGCGATGGTAATGCCTGTGCGGTTATTTCTTTTGCCAGCGGTCTTGTAGTAATGTTCTTCATTATAATTGCAAGAAAATCTACAAGAGATCAATTCGCCTCTATTCCCAAGCTTATCAAAAACAGAACCATTCCTTTATGGAACTGGTTTGCCGGACTCTGTGGCGCAATGGTAGTCTTCTCTGAGGGTGCATCTGCAAGTCAGTTAGGCGTTGCAACCTTTCAGACTGCTTTAATCTCTGCACTGATTTTATCAGGTCTTCTGTGCGACAGGTTTGGCATTGGTGTAAAAGAAAAGAAACCTTTTACCTTACAGCGTATTTCAGGTGCTATTCTCGCCATCATTGCAACTGTATTTGTAGTAATGCCACAGTGGGAATCCCCTCACCTTTTAATTCTAGCCATACTTCCATTCTTAGCAGGTCTTTTAGCCGGATGGCAGCCTGCTGGTAACTCAGCTGTAGGTGAGGCTACAGGCTCAATGCTTGTATCTATTACCTGGAACTTTATTGTAGGTTTCACTGTTTTAGCTACAGCCTTAGTGATCCGTATGGCCTTAGGTTATGTTAGTTTTGACCTTCCAACTGAATGGTGGATGTACTTAGGTGGCCCTCTTGGACTTACCTCCATTGCGCTTATGGCCTTACTTGTAAGAGGGATTGGACTTTTATTATTGGGTGTAGCCTCTACTGCAGGTCAGTTATTAGGCTCGGTAATAATAGATATTGCAATTCCAGCTTTAGGTAATACCGTCTACCTTTTAACTATTATAGGTACATTATTTGCACTAGCAGGTGCCATTGTTACAGCTGTTCCGTCTAAAGCTGAACTTGAGGGAACAAACTAAGGATAGATATAAATAGTGAGGTTATGTATATGAAAGATTTTGTACAAACTGTAACTGGAAAAGTAAAAAAAGATGATTTAGGAATCTGTCTTGTCCACGAACACTTTTTTAACAACCTATCAGGATGCGTAGACGAGCCTTTTTATCCCTACTCAAAGTTTATTGCAGATAAGAAAGTAAGCGCAGATATTGCTTATGGCTTGCGCTACGACCCTTACTGTAATAAAGATAATATGTCAGAAAAAGATGTCTCTGATGTCTTATATGAGGTTGAAAAATTCATTGAAATTGGTGGCAAAACCGTTGTTGAGGCAACAGGATCTGCATCTATTGGCAGAAATATAAAGAAAATTCATGAAGTTGCTTCTGCTAAAAATATCAATGTAATTGCCTCAACTGGATACTACCTATCTAAATTTGAGACTGAGGAAAAACTTTTACGTAAACCTGAGATGATCGCAATGGAATACGATCGTGATCTCAATGTAGGTATAGATGGCACAGACATTAAAGCAGGTCTTATAGGTGAGCTGGGTGTATCTCCAAACTTTACCTCAGGAGAAAAAAACAACCTAAGAGCAGGAGCTATTGCCCAGCAGTTAAATCCTGATGTTAGCATAAATATTCATATGCCAGGTTGGATGCGCTTTGGCGATGAGGTTTTAGATATTGTGGTAACTGAAATGGGGGCTAATCCTGAAAAAATATCCCTAGCTCATTCAGATCCGTCTGGAAAGGACTTTGATTACCAAAAACGACTCTTAGATAGAGGAGTGTTTATCGAGTTCGATATGATAGCTCAGGATATATCCTTCCCTAAAGAAGGTATTGGACCTAGCGTTTTTGAGACTGTAGAGAATGTATACAATCTCATAAAACAAGGATACGAAAATCAGATTGTACTATCTCATGATGTTTTCTTAAAACAGATGTGGACTAAAAACGGTGGCAATGGCTTTATATTTGTGCCAACTGTATTTGTATCTTTGTTAATGCAAAAAGGTGTTAGCGAAAGTACTATTAACAAACTACTTAAGTTAAATCCAGCAAAACTTCTTGCATAGAAAGAAATCTATAGCTTATAGATTTTAAACGCATTATTTAACCTCCCTAAGCCTAAGCTTGGGGAGGTTTTATAATGATATTTAAAATTTTATTTAAACCTCATTTTATGTATAGACACATAAAGTTCAATAAATTCCTAAAAAATATTTTACTCACCTTTAAAGATTGTTTAATTTACATATAATATTTACATAAGATTTTACAAGATTAAACAAACTGTTAATATAACTATAAAGACATATATATATGAATTAAATTTATATCCAGTATATAAATTCTAACTTAAAATCAAGCACATCACACTCTTAAGTACGGTCTTGAAAATTTTTGAGGCAAATAGACATTCTAGAATTATCTGTATTATGCTGGCAAAAAAAACAGTCTCTAAGGAACAATATTTTAATAAAAGGAAAAGTCTCAAAATTATGATTACTTATACTGATTAAAAGAAGTTTACACTAAAAGACATACAGGATTTATTTTTATCTGTAGGTTGGATTTCAGGAAAATATCCTTCTAGATTATACAAAGCATTACTAAATTCATCTACTGTGCTTTCAGCTTGGGATGGAACAAAGCTAGTGGGGCTTGTTGTACTTTTAGATGATAGTGAGATGCTTGCCTATATGCACTATGTTCTCGTCCATCCTGATTATCAAGGGCAAGGAATTGCTGGAACATTGGTGGAAATGGTAAAGGAAAAATATAAAGACTATCTTTATATTGAGGTAATGCCAGTGGAAAGCAAAAATGCAGCTTTTTACGAAAAGCATGGTTTCAAACTTATGGCTGACGGTGTAGCTATGCAAATATGTAATTTTTCAAACCAAGTTTAAAAAACGAGGGGAGTAAATTACTTTTTCTATTTTGCATCAATATTATTTTAAAGCTTAATACGACTATAATTTTCGTTTAATTAGTTAACAAAAGATCGCTCTCTTTAGGCAAACTAATATCTCTTAATTATTAATTATTAGACTTAAAATAATCTTTTATCTTGCTTAAACTACAAGCTGATCTTACTTGAGTCTTGCGTAATTTAACAATTACCCATTTTCAGATAAGTCGATAAATTTTTGATAATTAAAACTTAAAGCTTAATATAAAGCCTACCCCTAAGATTAATCTTAGGGGTATAAATTAAAAGAAGGTCTACCATTTTGTGCCCTTAACAGACTTTCCTTTAATAAGGATATTATCTATAAAACCCCAAAAAATAACTTGCTCCATTCTGTTTAAAAATTGCTATTTTCAACAATTTGATAATTTATGACCTTGTATTATCTAATTTTAGGCGTATAACATGAATATAGAAAAAAATCCCCCGGCAGTGTTATTTTCAATACTGCCTTAATACAGAAATTTGTGCGCCTTTTTAGCTATGAATATTGAAGATGTCAAAAAGTTTATTGAGAATTACTCACTAAAAACACTAAAAAAAAATCCCAATCTTTGTAGTTGTACAATCCCAACAGCTCTTCCCTATCTTAGCTTTTCATACCTTAAAGACTCATGTGGTCCTGTAAGTTGCGTTCACGATTTAGGACTTATCTATATACTAAGTGGCTTTAAAAAAATCATCTCAGACTTTGAAACCTACAATTTACGTGCCGGAGATACTCTTTTAACCTTAGTTGATGTACCAACTACAGTATCAATTGAAGTAAAAGATGAGCCATTTATATCCTTGTATCTGAAACTAGATCATGTATTTTTAGGTGAGCTTTTTAATAAGCTAAGCCACCTTTTATGCTGTAATGGTGAATGCAAAACCTCAATTGCCCTATCCTTCATGCCTGAAAATTCAGGCCTTAAATCATCCTTTTGTCGCCTAATTGAGCTTCTAAGTCAAGATGATCCTATTTATATAAAAGCCATCTCTCCTATCATCATAGAGGAAATCGCAACTCGCCTCATTCTTAGTAAACATGGAGATAAACTCTGTGAAATAATCAATGCCAAATCAAACTCAAACCAGATCTTTAAAGCAGTTTCATTTTTAAAGAAAAACTATAAACAAAAGCTTATGGTTGACGATTTGGCCAATATGGCTCATATGAGTCTATCTTCATTTAGACAGCACTTTAAAG
>CALFLJ010000061.1 GCA_937880335.1 uncultured Succinatimonas sp. | reverse complement strand
CAATAACGAAATAAGCCATATTGCAACAGCTGCTACAGAGCAGACAACTGCTACAACTGAGATATCACGTAATATGCAGGGAGTTAGTAGTCTTACACAGCAGAGCTCTAATTTAAGTAACGAAAGTAATGAAGAGATTGCCAATGTTCGTCAATCTGGAAATGAACTTTTAGATAAGCTTTCTATATTTAAATTCAAATAATTTTTTAAAGCCTAAAAAACTCTGATTATCAAGATCAGAGTTTTTTTGTTAGATTAAATTTAGCCTTAATCTAACATCTGTAAAAAGCTATTTTATGTAAGAATCTATAATCTAAAGCTATATTTGATATAGCTTTAAGTTTTAGTTGTAGAAAATAAAAAAAACAGGTCAAATTTTATAGTCAATACTGTGGCAAACAACAGATATATTTTTCTTTAAACTAATCTTTAGAAAAACAATCACCAATCTTTGGATGAAATAGATATTGGCACGGACTGTAATTGTGGGACCTTGAATGTATGTAAAGCGGTGTGATCTATAGAAAATCTGTCGATATATAAATACTAAAAAGCCCACTTTTTAGTATGTCAACAGAAAGCAATCCCTTAAGTTTCTGTATCACCTATATTATGTGGGCTTTAAAATTACTATAAATTCAGCTAATGAACTCTATCGCCGTTCTTAGCACCACTATCTACCCCTAAGAGATAAACCTCACTGGCACCGGGACCTGCAGCTGCAACCATACCCTCAGACAGACCGAATTTCATCTGACGTGGTTTTAGGTTGGCAACTAAGATAACCTGACGTCCAACTAAAGATGAGACATCAGTATATGCAGCTTTAATACCGGCGAAAACCTGACGGGTTTCAAAGCCGATATCGACCTTAAGTTTTAAAAGTTTTTTAGCCTCAGGTACCTCTTGTGCTTCAACAATGGTTCCGACACGTAAATCAACCTTAGCAAAATCATCAATGGTGATTTCTTCTGCTAAAGGTTCAAATACGCTCTCTTTTTTTTCTTCTGCTTTTTTAACCTGAGATTGAGCTTCTTTCAAATCCTCTTTAGAGGCAGCAATCATCTTCTCGATAGTAACAGGATCGATACGACTAAAGAGTGGGGTAAATTTGTTTATCTTATGGTCTAATAAAGGCTTTTCGACACAGGATAAATTTAAATCATCATTTAAGAAGGCAGATGCGTTGTTTGCAACTTCAGGTAAAATCGGTTTTAGATAGGTGATTAAAGCTCTAAAGAGGTTAAGACCATCGGTACAAACCTGCTGTAATTTTTCCTCACAGCCTTCCTGTTTTGCAAGCACCCAAGGAGCTTCCTTATCAATATAGCGATTAGCCTCATCAGCCAATCCCATGATTGTACGGATAGCCTCTGCATAATTTAAGCTGTCGAAATTTCTTATAACCTCATCTTTAATAGATGCTATCTTAGAAATGATCTCCTCGTTATAGCACTTAGATGCAAGTTTACCGTCAAAGCGTTTTGTGATAAAGCCTGCGGTACGGGAGGCTAAGTTTACAACCTTGCCTACAATATCTGAGTTTACCTTAGCAACGAAATCGTCAAGAGCAAGATCAAGATCAACTGCAGATGAATTCATCTTAGAGGCAAAGTAATAGCGTAAGGTCTCAGGTTTTAAGAATTTAAGGAAAGTATTAGCTTTTATGAATGTTCCCTTAGATTTAGACATCTTAGCTCCGTTTACAGTAACATATCCGTGAACGAAGATATGATTTGGTAAACGCAAAGATGCTGCATGTAAAGTTGCAGGCCAGAATAGGGAGTGGAAGTAAAGAATATCCTTACCTATAAAATGGCACATTTCAATATTTGAGTCAGGCTTAATAAAGTCCTCAAAATTCATATTGTGTTTAGTGCAGTAATTCTTTAAAGATGCAAAGTAGCCTATAGGAGCATCCATCCAGACATAGAAGTATTTATCTTCGGTGCCTGGGATTTTAAAGCCAAAGTAAGGGGCATCACGGGAGATATCCCAAGGTTTTAATCCCTGAGTAAACCACTCCTCAAGTTTATTTGCCATTTCAGTTGGAATTACACCCTTATTACGAATAAAGTCGTGTAAAAACTCTTCGGCTTTAGGTAGGTCAAAGAAATAGTGCTCAGATTCTTTTAATACTGGAGTTGCGCCTGATACGGTTGAATAGGCATCTTTTAGATCTGTAGGATCATAGGTTGCACCACAAACCTCACAGTTATCTCCGTACTGATCTTTTGCTCCGCATTTAGGGCAGGTGCCTTTTACGAAACGATCCGGAAGGAACATATTTTTTTCAGGATCAAAAAGCTGGGAGATCTTTTTTGTGATGATAAAAACTTTTTCTTTTGCACGGTTATACATCATCTCAGAGATTTCTTTGTTTTCCTCTGAGTGGGTTTTATAGTAATTATCATAATTTACTAAAAAGCCTTTCAAATCTTCTAAATGTGAGGCGCTTGCTTTTTCGATCATCTCCTCAGGAGTAATGCCTAAGGCTTGAGCTTTAATCATTACCGGAGTGCCGTGGCAGTCATCACCACAGACATAGACTACTTTATTGCCAATAGCTCTTTGAAAGCGTACGTAAATATCAGACTGGATATGCTCAAGCATATGACCTAAGTGTACCGGACCATTTGCATAAGGCAAGGCATTGGTCACAAGCAGTGTTTTCTCTTCACTCATTATGAAACCTCAAATCCTATAAATAAATTTTTGACTATTTTACATTAACTAATTTTTTTTAATCAGTCTTTTTTTTAGTTTAACCGGCAATTGGGCTATCACTACGGCCACAAACATAAGTAAGGCACCTGTGATTTCTTTTGCAGTCATAACCTCATGCAAGAGTAATACTGCAAAAATAGCTCCCATTACTGACTCAAGGGACATAATAAGGGAGGCTATGGTGGAATTTACACCTCGCTGCGCCACAACCTGTAAGGTATAGGCAACACCGTTTGACATAATTCCTGTATATATAAATGCAGGTGCTGCTAGTATAAAATTCTCATAGCTTGGCAGACCTGTAAGTAACATCATTATAAGTCCTAAAAAAGATGCAACAAAGAACTGACCGCAAGATAAAAGTACACCATCAACGTAGTTTACAAAGTGGGCTATAACCAGGATATGTACGGCAAAGCAGGCTGCACCAATCAAAACTAAGAGATCACCTTTTTCAAGATAAAGACTGCCTTTCATACACATAAGATAGAGTCCCACCACAGAAACTATTAGAGCAATAACTATATTGCGATTGCTTTTCTGTCCTAAAATAAGTGACCATATAGGTACAAAGACAATATAAAGAGAGGTTATAAAGCTAGCCTTGTTTACATCAGTATCAACCAGGCCAAACTGTTGAAATGATTCAGCGCAGATGAGAGCTATACCGCAGCACACAGATCCCATAATAAACTTACGGGGATGGGACTTTCTAATCATAGAGCGTCCCTTTACTTTTACCTTGCTTAAAATAATTAAAACAGGGATTAGGAATAAGCCTCCTATAAAAGTACGTAAAAAAGTAAAGGCAAATGGACTTATATGATCCATGCCAAGTTTTTGTCCTATAAAACCAGTACCCCAAATAGTGGCGGTTAAAAAAAGCAAAAAATACTCACGTAGTACAAAGAAAAACAGTTAGAAGTGAGGGGAGATGATTTCAGCTTGTAAAATCATTTGTCCATCTTTTTCAATAACCTTTGTCCACAGAAAATATTCATAATTTAATGTGAGATCAATTGGTATATTGCCATTTGGAAAGTAAACGATAATCTCATCGTTATTTTCATCGCTAAACAAGAAATTCTCTTTATCGATTATTTTTATAAATTGACCACGCAAAAGAGCGTAATCATTTGTGCGGGCATTATTTAAGATGCCTGCTATGGTATTAGGTGGTTCAGGTTTTACAAAAGTTTCATCAAATCCTGTTGCAGGAGCTGACAATACTTTAAAGGAACCAAATAAAATCAATAAAATAGGTAATTTCTTCATATAAACATTATACATGGATTGCGCTAAATCTTAAAAAGATCAAATAAAGTTTAGTTTTGGGGCAAAATGTGTGAAAACGTTTGCGATATAAAAAATATTTTTTAGAATTTACAGCATTTTTATCACATTTAATAAAAGTAGTTTTATAATTACAAACGTTAACAGTTAAGCTTAATCTATTCAAGATGATAAAGCTTTATAGCCTGGTATTTTGGTAAAACTTTTGGAGAATATTTATGAGGGTTTTAGTAACTGGCGCTGAAGGTTTGTTAGGTCAGGAAGTCTGTAAGATCTTTACCTTTAACGGTCACCGAGTAATCTCCTGTGGGCATCCTGCTATGGATGTAACATCAGAGGAAAATGTTAGCGGT
>CALFLJ010000060.1 GCA_937880335.1 uncultured Succinatimonas sp. | reverse complement strand
TAACAGAATTTAAGGCTTGTTTCCTAAAATTAATTGGAGACAGGCCTTTTAACTTCTTACATACTCTGTCAGTGTTATACCAATTTATATAATCTTCAATAGCTTTCTCCAGATCATTTAAGTCTTTAAAGGTCTTTTCCTTTCCATAAAACATTTCTACCTTCATTCTACCAAAGAATATCTCAATCATAATGTTATCGTGTGTAGAACCCTTTCTGGACATACTTTGGATTAAATTATGCTGTTTTACCCATTTAGTGAATCGTCTATTTTGATATTGCCATCCTTGATTTAAATGAATCAAAGCTCCTTTTATGTGATTGCTTCTGATGACTTTTTCAAAACGGGAAAGCATGCGATTTATTTGGATAAGGTCAGGACTTCTTGAAATATCATAAGCAACAATTTCATTTTTACACATATCAATAATTGGAGATAAATATAATTTACCCTGAGCAATAGCAAATTCAGATATATCTGTTGCAAAGGACGTCATAGGCTTAGGTGGATTGAATTCTTAGTTGAGAATGTTTGGTGCAACCTTTCCAACATTTCCTTTATAGGAGTTGTACTTCTTATAAGCCCTAGGATGAGCCCCTTGCAAATTCAGATGATGCATAAGCTTATGTACGGTTTTGTGATTGAGAGGCATGCCTTGATTGCGTAGAACGTACATAACACGTCTATAGCCATAGCGTACCTTACTGTAGGCATGAATCTTCCTGATTGCAACAATCTGTTTACTATAGACATTATCAAGGCTCTTGGAAGGAGCTTTACGTAATTGGTATAGGTAAGATCCTCTACTCATAGAAGCTTCTTCTAAAAGCATTTTAAATGGATATTTAGGCCTTAACTCAAGGATTAATTTTGCTTTTATTTGTTGTTTTTCTTTCTTAGAAATTCTTGGGTTAAGGCCTCGAATTTTTTTGAGAATTCTTCATGGCAACGAAGTCTTAAAAGCTCCATTTTTAAAGCTTTCTCTTCTTCATGAGTGTATTCAGAGAACGGTTTTTCTGAATCAATAAGCTTATTTACATTAATTTTTTTTTTTGTGCTCTTTACTGAAGATTTTTTAGTCTGACGGCCTTTAGCGTTCATATTTATCAATCCTTCTTCACCTTGTGACTGATATATATGGTACCAAGTTCTTATAGTTGTTATTGCTCTTATATTATATTTATTTGCCAGAACCTCCAAAGAACCTTTTCCTTTAATATAAGCTTTAACTACTTTTAACTTAAATTCAGGAGTGTACTTATTATTTCTTTTGGAATGAGGCTTCAGTTCTGAAGTTTTATATATATTAAAAATTCTTAATATATAGCTTCTATCTGATTTCCACTTTCGCGCTGTTTCTGTTGGACCGTATTTTTTATAGTCCTCTACGATCTTAAGTTTATCTTCAAAAGTATATTTCATATTAAAACCCCGTTATAAATCGAAGTGATCAATAACGGGGGGCATACTATTCTTGGCTTTTTGTTTCTTAGGGGGCTAAACGCTGAGGTTTTTGCCAAATATTGTCTTCTAATTTATATATAAATCTGTCATGTAGACGGTTTTCACGACCTTGCCAAAATTCTACAGTATTAAATTTTATTTTGTAGCCCCCCCAAAAAGATGGAAGAGGTATTTCTCCTTTACCGAACTTTTCTTTAACTTCAATAAATTTACTTTCTAAAATTCCTCGGGCTGAGATTAAATGTGATTGATTTGATGCCCATGCTCCTAATTGGCTCCCACGTGGTCTTGAGTGAAAGTATTTAAGATCTGCAACAACGGACTGTCGTTGAGCTGTTCCTAAAAACATGACCTGTCTTTCAAGATAATACCAAGGGAATAAAAGACAAACCTTAGGGTTTTGCTTTATATGTGATGCCTTTCGCGAACCTAAGTTGGTATAAAAAACAAGGTTTTCTTTATCATAATCTTTTAACAGAACCATTCTGGAATATGGTTGGCCATTTTCATCTACTGTACTTACAACCACACCGTTTGGATCATACAAACCTGAATCAATAGCTTGTTTAAGCCATTTTTCGAATAAATCAATGGGGTGGGGAGGGAGATCTTCCTCGCTCAATCCACCCATTGTATAGCTTCGTCTTAGATCTGATACATCAATCATAAAAAGACCTTTTTTCTAAAATTCTAGATGATATAAATGAGCTTTAAATGTTAAAGACTTAGGAATTTTATCTTGATCACATTCAAAAATCGATAGATAGTTTTTGATATATGGTAACAAGTTAGTCTACAAAATGTTAATATATAGCTAGTTAAGATGACTCTGTTGAATATAGGGCCAGATAATCTATTTTTTTAAGATACATTCTTTTTTTAAGTTTTAATAATCGGGACAATACAATGAACAAATACGGTACTACAGCTCTGGTAATTAATTGCGGTAGCTCTTCTGTCAAATTTGCCATCCTCGACCCTAAGGATGGTCATGTTTTCCTAAGTGGTATTGCTGAGGCTTTAGGCCTTCCAGAGGCCCGTATTTCTTGGCGTTTTGAAGGCCAGGATAAGATGAAAGATAGCTTAGGTGAAAACGCAGGTCACGATTATGCTCTTGAATTCCTAGTTAAGAAGATCATGTCCTCTAATGAGGAGTTACATGACTCTATAGTAGCTTGCGGCCACCGTATCGTTCAGGGTGGTGATATTTATAGTGAGCCTACTTTGGTTAACGATGAAGTTGTAGCTAATATCGAAAAGGTTATTCCTTTTGCTCCTTTACATAATCCAGCCCATATCTTAGGTATTAATGCAGCACGCAAGAATTTCCCGAATATTCCTCACGTTGCTGTATTTGACACCGCTTTCCATCAGACTATGCCTCCTAAGGCTTTCCGCTACGCAATTCCTGAGAAGTATTACACCGATTTACACTTACGCAAGTATGGTGCACATGGTACTTCTCATATGTATATTGCACAGGAAACAGCAAAGTTCTTAGGTAAGAGTGTTGAGGATACTAACGTAATTACCTGCCACTTAGGCAACGGTGCATCTGTTTCAGCTGTAAAGGGTGGCAAGTGCATGGATACCTCTATGGGTTTAACTCCATTAGATGGTCTTATTATGGGTACCCGTTGTGGTTCTATTGATGCCTCAGTAGTATTCTTCCTCTGCGATCGCTTGAATATGACCCCAGAGCAGGTTAAGGAAGTATTCAATAAGGAATCCGGTATGTTAGCCTTATCCGGTATCTCCTCTGATATGCGTCCTATTGAAGAGGGCTTTATAAACGGCGAGCCTAAGTGTGTTTTAGCATTTGAGATGTATGCTTACCGTTTAGCTAAATTTATTTCTTCTTACTATGTACCATTAGGTCACGTAGATGCAATTTCATTTGCAGGCGGTATTGGTGAGAATAGTGATATTATCCGTAAGCTCACATGCGACCTCTTACAGGAGCCTTTTGGCGTTAAGATTGATGATGAGGCTAATGCTAAGTATATGGGCTTTAAGGGTAATGGTTCTGGTAAGGTTTCAACCGATGATTCTAAGGTTGCAGTCTTCATGATCCAGACTAACGAAGAGTTAATGATTGCTCGTTCTGCTATGAAGTTTGTTAAGTAGTTTTTAAAGTTGCAATTTTACGTACTCTAATTTAAGATTAGAGCGTATCGTGAACAAGTCCCTGTATGTTCTCCATACGGGGATTTTATTATTTAAAGGCCTCATGAAAGATAATTCCTCTTTAAAAAAATATCCAATTATTCTAAGCGATGTATCAGCTAACCCAAACACAAGCTTCAAACGTGGTTACAAGCAGTTTTGGCCATTTTTAAAACCTTATTGTTTCTTAGCTGTATTAGGATTACTACTTACAATTCCGGTAGGAGCCTTAGATGCTGTAGTTGCATCTTTCTTAAAACCATTTATGGATAAGGTCATGGTTTCTCAGGATAAATCCTTCGCTTACTATGTTCCAATGTTCATTATTGGTTTTTCCATAGCTCAAGGTATATTTTTGTACTTTTCAGCCTATGTAAACACCTATGTAGGCAGTCGCATTGCGATGGATTTAAAAGTAAAGCTTTATAAAAAGCTTTTAAATATGAATACCTCGTTTTATGACGCGAACAATTCAGGTTCTGTTATCTATAGGTTTGCCTCAGATCCTGATCTTGCCACCTCGGGGTTAATTTCTAATATTCGTCTGTTTTTAACTAAATTCTTTTCTTCAGTTTCACTTGTAGTAGTGCTTTTATATAATTCCTGGCAATTATCTATCGTGGCTGTAGGCGTATTGTTCTTACTATTTGTTCCAATGCAGATAGTACGTAAACGTGTTAAAAAAATTGTCAGTCGCACTGTAGGTGCTAATGCGAAGGTGATGACCCTATATAACGAGACATCACAGGGAAATCGTGAGATTAAGTCTTTCAATCTTAAAAATCAGATGTTCAAGCACTTTCACGAGACAATGTACTTTTTGTTCCGCCAGAGCATTAAGATTGTCCGTGATACAAACTGGTTAGCCCCAGTTATGCATTTAATTACTGCCTGTGGTGTAGCTGGAGTTTTATATTTTGGATTGCACCTGATAATGACAGGAGTTATAACATCTGGTGGATTTGTGGCATTCCTTGCTGCCTTAATTATGCTTTATACACCAATTAAGAGTATTGGAAATAACTATATAAGTGTGCAGCAGTCTTTATTAGCTTTAGATCGTATTTATCAGATTCTACAAGCCGCAGATTCTGAGGTTAATGATGATCCTACAAAGGAAACCCTCAAGAGTATTAAAAAGAATATTGAGTTTAGAGACGTAGTCTTTAGCTATAAGTCTGATCGACAGATTTTAAAAGGTATAAATTTTAACGTTCCTGTGGGGCAGAAGGTTGCCTTAGTTGGTAATTCAGGTGGTGGAAAAACCACTGTTTGTTCATTGATTCCTCGTTTATATGACATTGACGAAGGTTCTATATTAATCGATGGAAAGGATATAAGGGCCTTTACTCTTGAATCTTTACGAGAGCAAATTGCCATGGTGTTTCAGGATAATTTCTTATTTGAAGGAACAATTAGGGATAATTTGATGTTTGGTCGTATGAGTGCAAGCGAGGCTGAGGTTGATGCTGCAATCCGCGGTGCTTACCTTGATGACTTTGTCTACTCATTGCCAAATGGTCTTGATACTGTTATAGGTGAGAGAGGCTTGCTTCTCTCAGGTGGTCAGAAGCAACGTCTTGCCATTGCACGTGCCATTTTAAAAAATGCTCCATTAGTTATTTTAGATGAGGCTACATCTGCATTAGACAATAAGTCGGAGAAGGTTGTACAAAAGGCCTTAGATAAACTTATGGAAGGAAGAACTACGATTGTAATTGCTCACAGATTGTCAACCATTATGGATGCAGATAAAATCCTGGTTATAAATGATGGTCATATTGTTGAAGAGGGTAATCATAGTGAGCTTTTAGATAAGCAAGGTGCTTATGCTATGCTTTACAATTCTCAGTTTAACAAAACACATTAGGTAAATATTGTTTCTTCCGTAAAAATAGAGAGATCAAAAAAAGATTATTTTTATAGGTTTACGGAAGATTCTTATTTTAACTTTTGCATAAAATTAAAAAGTAAGCTTGATAGTTTCCTCTCCTCTGGAAAGTGGTGCTGCGATTGCATTGTTTTGACCATCTTTTAGTCCGTCTAGATAGGCACTATAAGATATTGAATCAAGCTTCTTTTTCCTGCCTTTGATTTTCTCTATATCACCTTCATTATCTTGGATAGTTGCATAAGTAAGTTCTTTTTCTTTTTCAGTTAGATTTATTTCGTAAATTTCGTCATAAACTGAATATAAATAACCATCTAAATAAGCCTGCATCATTTTCTTTTTTAGCGAGGCAAAATCTCGTTTAAGAACTTTAAGATGGTCAGCAAGTACTAAATATTCTTTGGATTTTATCTTGCTATATGCAAAAGCGCCTAGCATTTTATTGAGCCTTTCTATATAAGTTATTTTGTCCTGTAATTTAGCCTCTATCTTTTCTTTAAAACAATCTGTTGCTATGTTAACTGATCGTCTAAGATAGGTAAAAATGTAGTCAACTTGTGCAAGCCTTTCTGTATAGCCAAAAAATTGAACCATTTCTATGCTTTTTGTGTTTTTTAACTTGAAAAGAGAAATTAGTCCAAGAGTTTTGCAAATAATATTACAGATAGGAATGATAACTTTTCTACTTTTAAACCCCCTAGGTATAATGAGTTCATACTTTTTTATCTGCGGTAAGCTTAGATCATCATCTGAGATATGATAGTGCTCCATAAGTTTCTGAGCTTTTCTTAAAGCATTTGCCGCTTCGTGAGGATTGCTGCTTGTTGATAATGATAAAAGCTTGTTTATTTTATCAATTATATGTAAATCAACATTTTTCATGGTATGAATAATCAAAGAAGGCGTAAGCAAATAGCAAAAGCTCTTAAAGCTTATAAATAGGGGGTATATTGTGTTTATTATGAATTAAATTTTACGAATGCATCCTAGATTCTAATAAGAATCCACGGTGAACTTTGTTACGTTTTCACCATGGATTACTTAGATTTGACGCTGAACCTAAACTATTTGCTATCAGGGTAATAAGGCTTACCTGTTGAGTTAACAATCACTGTAGATCGTGCAGGAATAGTTACACTCTTGCCTTGAGTTAATTCGCGTAAGAAGCGCTTAGTAAATTCCTCAGAGTTTCTTGTAGCACCGTAGCTGTGAACTGTTAATTCCTCACGTGAGAGCATTTCGTAGAGAGCCTCTAAGCCCTCTCCATGATCAACTCGACGAACATTACGCCCAGAAAGTGGGATGAGTAGAGTTTCCCCTGAATCATCGCTATCATCCTCGCGACAGTCCTCAGGTAAATACATAGCAGCTAAGAGCGGGAAGAGCATGGAGCCTTGTTCAATTTTAACCTGTGTACGAGATACGTTAACAAAGACAATTGCAAAACGTGTATCAAAGATACGGATATAGGCAAAGTGAGCTCCACCTGCATTAACAAAGAGCATAGAACCACGAGTTAAAGCAGGATTGTTTCTTCTTATCTGAGCTAGTTCAGTTAAGCAGTTTTGGATATCTGCACTAATCGGACTTACGTGATGATCTTGCATTGCTTTAAAAGGCATAAGACCATGCGGTCCTATTTCATATTTTTCCAAAGCGTCACCTAATTCGTCTCCTTGATAAATACAGGGAATTCCTCTCCAGGTATAGAGACATGCTAAAGCAGATAGATATAAGGATTTATCTCCGTCAATAATCGAGTAGAAACGAGGCATTATCTAATTGATTGACCAAGCAAAGCTTTACCTGTTGTGAAACGCCTACTGAGTAATCTTCACATGTGCGTTTTAAATCCTCTCCAGTGTAGGGGATAGGGTCTCCTACTAGATTTACGCCACCGAAGAAAGCTCTGATAGGACTAATAAACCCAGTGTAATTTATGGCACCATCTACATTGCCAGGTGAACATAATGCATAGCGGGCATCAGAGTGGAAATAACCTAACATTAGTGCGTCAATATGCGTGCGACGCGCAGATTCACACATCTGAGAGAGTCTTTTTGAATTATTGCGAGCATTGCCGTTATCGCCTAATTGGGCAGCCTCATCAATTACCCAACCATCAATGCCATAAGGTGGTCTTGTCCATTTTTTTATAACAGAGTTTTCACCCTCAAAAATTGCGTGGCATGTCAAATAGTTTGAGTAATCAAGCTTTGGAAAGGACGCTTTGCCGTCAGCGTAATAAGCCTCACCTTCTGAATTAAAGGTATAGTACTCGCGATATGGTGAGTCTTTATGGTGCAAAGCTCCTTTTCCAGTACGTTCTTGACGATCAAACCAGGGGTGGGTATCACCTGTGTGATTGAATGTACCGTGCAATAAGATTTTTATGTCATAACCTAGAGATAAGGTCCTAAGACGTTTAAGCGCACCATTTCCTCCAAAGTGGGGATCTACCATATCATAATCTTCTGTATCGTATTTATGTACAGAATTTGATTTGAAGATTGGGGTTAAGTAAAGTCCATCGCAACCTAATTGCCTTATATAAGGCAACATATCTCCAACTCCATCTAAATCTCCACCGCAGTGGATTTTTTCAAGATCGACGTATTCAAAACTTTTAGGCTTAGCAGGAGAGTGAGGATCAATCTTTGTTCCGTCAACATTAAAATAACCACGTGATGAGGCAAATTTATCAGGAAAGACCTCATATAAAATAAGATCTAAAGCCCATGTCGGATGAGTGTTAAATAATTCATAGGCAAAACAATGCTGTAGTAGAGGGCGTTCACGAGACATACCCAGTGAGCTGTACCAAACCACATCAATAATCTTTAGCTCATCATTTAAAAGCGCAATTTTAAAGGCATAGCGTTGTAAATTAGCCCCGCTATCTACATTTATATTAGCAGTGAAGCGATGAATACCTGAACTAGTACCACCGTAAGTCATGGGACTTCTTACAATTTCATGCTGGGGAAATGTGATTAAATGAATTTGTAGACGCTTATGATTTGCGCCACGCACAAACAAAACAGCGCTATTATGATCTCTACCTGGAGCTGTACAGGTATGAAAGCATTGGAACGGTAAACATGCGCGAGGGGATGTGGTATTTTGACGCATAGCTTTTCTCCTATAGCTCAGATAGGGTCTTTAATAAAATATTGTAAACACGGTTAACACCGTCTATATCTACACATTCTTGCGGTGAATGTGGGTATAAGATTGTTGCTCCTAAAGAGACTAATTGTAACTTTGGACAAGTTTTTGCAAAAGTAGCTGTTTCAAGTCCAGCATGCATAAGAGTGATGTTAAACTTTCTACCATATAGTTCTTGATTAGCCTTATTTAGAGCTCTAATTACTGTATTATCCTGAGGTGATAGCCAGCAGGAGTGCTGATGTTCCGTTATAAATTCAAGATTAGATAAAGAGGCTAATGCCTTAACATTTAATATAGTATCTAAAAGAGCATCCTCTTTAAGTGATCTTGGCATTAATGTTACTGTGACTCCGTCTGACGATGTTCTGACAGTACCTAAATTTATAGAAGTCTCAACAATGCTTGAATCAATATCAGACATTCGCACAACGCCATGATGTAGACTTTGTAAAACATTTAAAAGTTTTTTGCTATCATCTTTTGGCATTACATAGGAGACTGAGGTTTCATTAACTAAAAGTATGGCCTCTTTTTCTATATTTTTATAAAGAAGATCCCGATGCTCTCGAATATACATAAGCAGCAGTTCCGGGTTATCCACATTCACATATTGAAAATATTCTTTTTATCGAAACTAA
>CALFLJ010000059.1 GCA_937880335.1 uncultured Succinatimonas sp. | reverse complement strand
ATACTACAATTTAACAAGTAGTTATCTTATGCATACTATTGAAAAAACAAACTAAAAATACAAACGTTTTCGGTAAAATTTTATAGTTTACACAAAATTTTCAACACCCAATACCTGAGATTTTAGGATTTATGATCAGGATCTTTTTTATTGAATTTAGCTTTTTGCCTAAAAGCTCTCTCACGCTCTAAAGCTCTTTGCTCTAAAACTTTTTTTAAAAGCCCGTTTTCAAGTTTCTTTTGCTCTTTCAAAGCAGAAACAATAGTGCCTAGTAAAAATAAAAAAGGTAGGATAATTAAAAGATATAACCACATAGTAAAAAAGGATTAAACCTCGTTTTAACGAGGTTTTTTAATATTAGTTTGATAAGAGTGTCTTTAGATCATCATAATCCCTTATTGCACCACGGAATTCCTTTCCATTTATAATAAGATAAGGAGTACCACGAATGCCTAAACCTGCGGATGCTTTAAATACCTCAGAGATTTGAGTCTGTGGCCGTCCTGACTGCATTTCAGTTAGGAGATCATCCCAGTTAACACCTAATTCTTTAATTTTTTTCTGGATGGTCTCAAGTGGGACATTACGGTCTTTCTTTGACATAAAATGATCATGAAAAGCAAAGAATTTCTCTTTGTCAAGATTATATAAAGCCTGAGCTATAACGGCAATTTGCTGTGATGTTTCAGTGACAACAGGAAGATCCACATAGACAAGCTGCAGATTGAATTCCTTTAAAGCCTGTTTAAATAAAGGCTCCATAACCTTACAGTAGCCACAGTTGTAATCATAAAAGTCAATAATGTAGTGTTGAGCCTTTTCGTCACCTATCATAGGAAGATCTTTATTTTTTCTAAAGCTCTCACCTACCAATCTTACTGTTTGAAGATGTCTGTTCTGCTCATCAGCCTCATACTTTTGTAAAGCTTTGATCACAATCTCAGGATGATTTGACACATATTCTGCAATAATGCTTTCAATCTCGGATTTTTGTTTGTCATTAAACTCCTGTGCAAATGCTGTATTAAATGCTAAAGCACAAGTTAATGCTAAGAGAAATAATTTACGCATGAATGATCCTAACTTTGAATTATTTAAGAGTTCTTAAAGCTAAGTCCTAATTTAAATACCACTATAGCTAATATTGTACACACAAAAACACTAATTCCTAAAGGGATCATAGAATTCTCTCCCATTATTCCCATCAAAGGTGTGGTTATAGCACCAAAAATAAAGGTCATAACTCCAAATATCCCAGAGGCGGCGCCAGCGCCACCACGTCTGCTTTCAATAACAATACTAAAACCTGCAGTATTTACAGCTCCCATCATGGCACAAAAGACAGCTAAACCTAAATAAATATAGATAAAAGAGTCAAATTTAAAGACGGAGCAAAATAAGATCACAATAGCTGAGATCAACATGAGAGCAAAAGAATAAAGTACTACTCTTATCTCTCCTAAACGGCGAACTAAACGACCTGAGATTATGGCAGTTACAGAAATTGTCGCAGCGATTAGACCAAAACCTGTGGAATACTGCAAGGGACTTAGTCCATATATAACCTGAAAGACAAAAGGTGAGGCTGAAAGATAACTGAAAAATCCACCCATAACGAAGGACAAAGACAGAGTAAAAAGCAGAAAACGGATGTTTTTAAGCTCAAGGAGCATATCTAAAATAGCCTTTATAACATTCTTATCCTCATCTTTTGGAAAATGTGACTCAGGAACCTTAAACGAGCTTAATAAAAATAAAATACCACCCCATACTGCTAAAAAATAGAAAACGTATTGCCATGAGGCATAGGTAACGATGAAAGAGCCTAAAATAGGTCCCATGATAGGAGCTATGGAATTTATGGACATCAGTAATGCCATAAACTGGGCTAAAAGACTGCCTTTGAATTTGTCACAGGCAATTGATCTTGCTAAAACCACCCCGCCTGAGGCAGCTACGCCTTGAAAGAAACGAATTAGAATAAGTAGTTCAACAGTTGGTGCCTTAGCACAAAGATATGAGGCAATGGAAAAAATAACTAAAGATATGATAAGAGGTAAGCGTCTACCATAGGCATCAGATACAGGTCCTATTATCACCTGCCCTAACGAAAGACCTAAGAATGAGGAGGTAAGAGAGAGTTGCACCTTTGAAGGATCGCTATGATAGAAAGTTGTGATTTCAGGTAAGGAGGGAAGATAAATATCTGAGCAAATAGGAGGAAAAGCGCAGAGCATACCTAGAATAATAATGTAGATAAGACTTGAACCTTTATTTGCACTTTTTGTCATAAAATATCCCACTTCTTTCTAATCTAAAACTAAAACGGGCTCAGATTTAATCCCATAAAGTGCGTTTATAGATAAGTATAGACGCATTATTTTTATCTAATCT
>CALFLJ010000058.1 GCA_937880335.1 uncultured Succinatimonas sp. | reverse complement strand
TACCTTTTCCATAAAAGCTCCATTATAGATCAGTAAAATGGAGCACTTTATGGGAGCCTAATAAAGCTTTAGATACAGCCGTAATTAAATCTTTTGTCTTTAACTTAAGATTTACTTATTATTGACAACCTTCTTCAACTCAGCACCTGCACTAAAAGATGGAGTCTTTGTAGCAGGGATGTTGATGACAGCACCAGTCTGAGGATTACGCCCCTCACGAGCACTACGCTCGGTAACCTTGAAGGTACCAAAGCCTACTAATTGTACCTTTTCTCCAGCTGCAAGAGCATCACTTACACACTCTAAAACAGCATCTAAAGCTTTACGAGAGCCTGATAAAGGTAAACCTGCACGCTGGGCAATCTTTTCTACAAGTTCTGACTTGTTCATCTGTCTTCTTCCTAAAATAAGTTTAAAAATATCTGCCGTTTTCTAACATAAAACGATCTTATGAAAATTCTTAAAAAGTAAGCACCAGGTTATTTCTTTTTTTATTTGGCCTTAGGCCTTATCTTTACGCCTTTATATGCGTTTATATCCCCTTGGAACTTAATTCGGCTGTATAGTATATATTGGTGAATTTTAAATTTACATAAAAAACCGTTAAAAGAATAAAAAAATTTCTCCAAAATAATAAAAAAAATCAGCCAAAACAACACTTATATTATTGATATAAAAGACTTTTATTTTAAATTATAATCGTAATAACTTTTTTATTAAAATTTCATTAAGTGGTTAATAATTTTAAGTAAAAACAGCAAAAAACGTGATTTATTCCCCATTTTGCTTCTTAAATTGCTAAAATAGGCGCCGAGAAAATCCTTGAGACTATATTGTTGAAAGCCTTTTTTAAGGTTAACAAGGATATTTTTAAATTTACCTAATTTTTGTTCACAGGAGCAATCTTTATCATGGAAGAACTCTTACGCCCTGTCCGCCGGGCCTTAATCAGCGTTTCTGATAAAACAGGCGTTGTAGAATTTGCTCGCGCTTTAAATGAGCGCAATGTTGAAATTCTCTCCACAGGTGGTACAGCAAAACTGCTTTTAGACAACGGCATTCCTGCTGTAGAAGTCTCCGATTACACCAAATTCCCGGAGATGATGGACGGTCGCGTTAAGACCTTACATCCTAAGATCCACGGCGGTATCTTAGGTCGTCGTGGCATAGACGAAGGTGTAATGGCTGATCATGACATTTTGCCAATCGATCTTGTTGTCGTAAATCTCTACCCATTTACAAAGACCGTCTCAGATCCAAACTGCCCGCTTGAAAAAGCCATAGAAAATATTGATATTGGCGGTCCTACTATGGTAAGAGCTGCAGCTAAAAACAATCGCGACGTTGCAATTGTTGTAGGATCCTGTGACTATGACCGTGTCATAAAAGAGATGGATGAGCACGATGGTGCTTTAACTTTTGCAACTCGTTTTGATTTAGCCATTGCCGCTTTTGAGCACACTGCATCATATGATAGTGCTATTGCCAACTACTTTGGTACTAAAGTTCCAGATTACGGAATTTCAGACGGTTC
>CALFLJ010000057.1 GCA_937880335.1 uncultured Succinatimonas sp. | reverse complement strand
CCCTGAGTTTGTTGAAAAGCGTTTTAACAAAACCTTAAAAACCATTCTGGCCGGCTTCTGGCTTTGTTTGTACGTTTTGGTAAACCTGACATCAGTTCTTTATCTAGGTGGTCTTGCCTTGGAGATCATATTAGGTATCCCTATGATGTACTCTATTATAGGTTTGGCCATATTTGCCTTGGTTTACTCTGTATACGGAGGCCTGTCCGCTGTTGTTTGGACTGACGTAATTCAGGTAACCGTATTAGTTATAGGTGGTGTTGCTACAACTTATTTAGCTGTTTCCTTCGTTGGTGGAGGCGATGGTTTCTTATCTGGTATGGGGCGTTTGATTACCGAGACTCCAGAGCATTTTGAGATGATTTTAAGTAAGGATAATCCTCAGTACATAAATCTTCCAGGCATTTCTGTTCTAATCGGTGGCTTGTGGATCACAAACCTTTATTACTGGGGCTTTAATCAGTACATCATTCAGCGTACCTTTGCTGCAAAGTCAATTGATGAGGCTCAAAAAGGTTTAGCTTTTGCAGGTTTCTTAAAGTGCATTATGCCTTTAATTGTTTGCTTGCCTGGTATGGCTGCCTATTACATTATCGTAAAAGATCCTAGTTTATTAGCATCTTTAGGTGAGGTAGCTCAGCAGAATATTCCTAGTTTAGAGCGTCCTGATCGAGCATATCCTTGGTTAGCTCAATTACTTCCAACTGGTATCAAAGGTTTAGTATTTGCAGCTTTAGCCGCAGCTATCGTATCCTCCTTAGCATCTATGCTTAACTCTACTGCAACTATCTTTACCATGGATATTTACAGAGAATATATTCACAAGCATGCAAAGGATAGAACCTTAGTTAATGTAGGTCGTTTAACTGCAGTTGTAGCTTTGGTTATTGCTTGTTTCATAGCTCCTCTCTTAGGAGCCTTAGGCCAAGCTTTCCTGTTTATTCAAGAATATACAGGCGTTGTCTCTCCTGGTATTTTGGCCGTATTTATGTGTGGTCTTTTCTACAAGAAAACTAATGCAAAAGGAGCTATCGTTGGTGTTTTAGCATCAATCGTAATTGCATTCCTCTTGAAGTTTTTACCTTTACAAATGGCCTTCTTAGATCAGATGATGTATAACTTCATCTTAACTAATGCTGTAATTATATTTGTATCTCTTTCATCATCAGAGGTTGATGACGACGAGAAGGGAATTGTATTAACAGCAAAGACCTTTAAAACCTCAGGCGGTTTTGCCGTTGCAGCTTATGCCATTCTCTTAATTGTTTCAGCAATTTATGCTGCATTTTGGGATAAGAATATCGGTCTTGCTTTCTAAGATTAAGTTAAGACTAAACCCAATTTAAAATTAAAATATATGAAAAAGATCTGTAACTAAAAATGCAGATCTTTTTTTTACCCTATAAACTAATAAGAGGTTGAAAAAATCTAAATTTAAAAACACTTATAATTATCAAGTTTAGAGCAAGGTAAAGAAACAGGTTTGAGTTTTTTAAAGAGCATAGTTATGACAGATATTAAATAAAACAAAGGAAATTACAATAAAAAGTATCCTCAGTCGTACATCTTTTTGTTTTAAAGTAATATGATGGAAAATATCATAGACAAGAGGCAATTTACGCATACCATACAATCACTTTTTCTCATTAGATCTGACGCACTTATAATAGAACTTATAAACACATCTCTGTATGCTTATTTTTGAGGGGTATATGCTTACTTGTATTTTAGGTAGGTATTTGCAGAAGGGTAAGTATTTAATTATGTTTACTTCACATATGCCACAGCAAAAGTGAAAATCAATAAATGGTAAATATTTAAAAATGTCTGAAACAGCATGGCAATAAATTGCCACTAAAAAAAATTTTAGTTTTCTTTAAATTAAAATAATATAAAAAAATATTTAAAATCAAATATATAAATTTTTAAAGTAAAAATGGCATAGATCTTTCATAAGCTTAGGTACAGCAATTAAAAAGGCACTTTAATGCC
>CALFLJ010000056.1 GCA_937880335.1 uncultured Succinatimonas sp. | reverse complement strand
GTGATAACTGAGATCTTAGGTTTTCCAAAAGCAGTTTGCCTTGGTCTGCGGATAAGAAAGCATTAATTGCCCCCTCATCTCTACGTCTTATTTCAATAAACCGGGAGGAGAAATCTTTAAGTGACTCAAGAAGGTTAGAAGACCATTGTTTGATATTTTCTGATATGTTAGCTTCTTTTTTATAAGATGCTGCTCTTTGTTCTGGTGTTGTAACTTCTTTTAAAGGTAGATTGTTTAAATTGCTATAAACAGCATCAATTTTGTTTATAAGACCTCTTAAGTCAATTGTAGGAATGCTATTTAGAGCCATAATATCATTGCTTAAGGCTTTACGGATGTTATTAATTGATTTTTCCTCAATATCGATTAGCAACTTATCTGCACTTTCTAAGCAATTAACTGCAGCTTTAGTGTCTTTTGAGAAGATAGCCATGCGATATGCAGATGAAACTAGGAAATAGCTGTGAGCCTTACGCCATGCATCAGGATCTCTGGATTCATATTGTGTAAGCCGGTTATTTACAGATGTAGATAGTCTTGCAACTTCGTCTTGGAATGCCTGAACTTTTGCAGATAAATCCTTATTACTGTCAAGAATATTATTGTTTTCTGCTATAAGAACACTAAATTCATTTTTCGTGTTTAATGATTCTTGTTCTAATTGCTTAATATTCTTTTCTGTTTTGTTTATAAGATTTAAAGAGTTATTGTAATTTTCTTGAAGACCTTTTATTTCATAAAGGTAATATCCGCCAAATCCACTAGCTGCGATAGTAGCAATTAAAACAATAGATAAGAAGGTAGAAAAGCCCTTGAGACTTTTCACCTTTTTCTCTAAGTTCTTTATATCTTCAGGAAGGCAGCTCGCTTGAGATGCATTTTTGTCTATTATTTCAGAATCTTTTAAAACTTTTGCTTGTTCTTCAATAGCTAAAGCTTCTTTAGCTAAGGAAGCTTCAACTTGTGATTCATTAGACTGAGTCATATTCTCTGTGTTCTCAGTATATTGTTCTAATTTGTTCTTTGGGGATTTGTCATCATTAACAGGTGTATTCACTTTAATTTGCTCTTCTTTCATAAACAGCCTTTCTTTAGGTGGTGAGGCGAAAAAAGTAATAGTACAGTAATTATTTATAATAGCACGCATTTTGTAAATGGCAGATGCAAAAGTTTAATCTCTATATTAAAGCATTAGAGTAGATCACATTTTATTTTCAAATATTGAATTTACTAAAAACATAAAGATTAAATTAGGTAATATATTTAAAGTGTAAATGATTGCATTCCTGCCTTAAGTTATAATTACAAAAGTTTCAGCATCGTTTTTTGAGGAATTTGCATGGATAGCCTGGCTGCAGATTTTGATTTGCGACTTTCACGATATAAGTCTTTAAATGAAGAACGCTTAAAGCGAGGTTTGTCGGTAGTAAGTCCAAATGTTCGCCAGATGCTAGATATTTTACCTCTGCTGTTGCACTTTAATACACCAAATTTACCAGGTTGTAGATGTTCAAATGTTCCAACAGGTATAGATGGCTTTGTGATGAATAAAAGGCAAAAACAGTGGTTAATAGATAGAGGAATTGATCCAAGTTTAAGACCTCAAGCGCCTCATTCTATATTTGCCTTATATGCTATGGGAAGCACATCATCTATAGGTCAGGGAGTTTCATCTGATTTGGATATATGGGTTTGTATAAGTCGAAATATACCAAAGGATGAGGTTGAGATTTTAACTGAGAAGTGTCATTTTATTTCTACTTTTTTTAAAACCCTAGGTGCAGATATAAACCTATTTGTAACAGCTGAGGATAGATTTACAAGTGGTCAGCATGGAACATTAGATACCGAGGATTGTGGTAGTGCTCAGTCTTTATTCTTGTTAGATGAGTTTTATAGAACTTCATTTAAAATTTGTGGTCGTTCCATTATTTGGTATTTAGTAAGCCCCCAAGAAGAAGATCAAGATTATTACGGTACAGTAAAGGCTCTATATGAGAGCGGTAGAGTTGATAATCAGTTATGGTTCGATTTTGGCTCTGTGGTTAAAAGTTCGGCAGCTGAATATTTTGGTTCTGGACTTTGGTTGCTTTATAAGGGAATAGACCATCCTTTTAAAGCCGTAATGAAAATTATGCTCATGGAAGCATATGCCAATGAATATCCTAAAACTCGTTTGCTCTCTACAGTTTTAAAGGACCGTATGTATAAAAGTAATCGCTACTCTTTGCAGCTTGATGCATACTACTTAATGTTTAAAAAGGTTTGCGATTATTTGAAAGCTCAAAAAGATTTCGGTCGACTTGAGCTTGTTCGATTATGTTTCTTTCTCAAGCTTCATGAAGGTTTAAAACATTTAACAGAGTTAAATGTTCTTGCATATAGAAAGAAGTTTTTATCTAGGTTATGTCAAAGCTGGGGGTGGAGTTTAAAGTTTCAGGCGGAACTTAAATCTAAGGAACATTGGAAAATAGGTTTTGTTATGAAATTAAATACAGAATTATTTTCCGCTTTGCATAAAAGTTATCGCCAACTTCTAAACTTCAGTATTGGACACGGAATTGCTTATGCAATTACCTCTGATGATGCAGGTGTTTTGTCTAGAAAATTATATGCAGCTTTTGATGCTTATCCAGGTAAGGTTTTACTATTAAATAGAGAGAGTAGATCTTATTTGGAGGAACCATATCTTTCTTTTATAAAACCTTCACAACACTCTTTATGTGATAAAGGGTGGCATGTTTTCCCCACATCTTGTAAAAACTTAGATATTTTGCAAAAAAGAAGCGTTTATTCTTCTGAGAGTTTAGCTCAAAGCGTTGTTTGGGCTACATATAATAAGATTTTAACGTCAAGAACTATGGTTGATGTAGGTGGAGATAGTGGAACTATAAAGCCATCGACAATTAAAGCTTTATCCTTAGATCTACGATTGCTTAATGATAAAGCCCCTGAAATAGTATCTGAGTCTTCACTACAACAAAGTCGTTATATAAAAAAATGCTTGATTGTGCTTAATTTTGAAAGGGATCCAACAGTTAATTTTAGATTAAGTCAAAGTGATCTTGATGGTGGTACTGTTTTATGTTGCGGTAGACAAAGAGAATGTTTAATAGGTTCAATTGATATGATTACCATAAACTCTTGGGGAGAAATTGAATCTACATCTTTTCCAGATGGTGAAGATGGTGTGGTAGAGTTATTTGCAACCTTATTAAGAATTCATCGTCTAGCCTCTGAGCATACAGAGAAATCCTTACCATGTGAACTTGTTCGCTCTTACTCTAAAAATCACGGGGATCTTATTCGCTACGACCTTGAAGCCACTTTAAGAAGTATTTTTTCATGCAATCAAAGCTCGCCTGAGTTTAATTTTGATGTGGGTTTAAACAGTTATATAGCTCGGTTTAGAGGTGAGCGAGATGTTGCTATTATAAGAAGAACAGGATTGAACTCTGCCGATTTTGATATAAGCGTTTTAACTCGATATGGAATGCGTCCTGAATTTGCATTACAAGTTCCATCTGAAGTAGATAGAGTTGCATCTGTTGGAATTATGCAGTATTTTTTTGCTCCTTCATCTAAAGGTTGGGATATATATATTGTGAACGAAAGAAATGAGGTAAGAATCTTTGAAGATTATACAGGGTCAAGATCTGAACTTGTAAACTCAATTAACCGATACTACTCTAGACAGAGTGAGGAATCTCGTGGCGGAAGAAATCTTCATTTTAATTTACCTCAATATTTTGTAATGAGCCAAGATAGGGCATCACTTCATCCGTTTACGATAAATCTTTAAAGAAACTATTACTTTGAACTGATTTTTATATGGCATTTATAAAAAGCATGATATTGTAATAACGTCGTTTTCTATATATATAATGTTGGAGATAAAATGAGCAAAATTTTGTGTTTTTTAACTGTTTTATCTGCTTTAATATTATCAGGATGTGGAATTAAAGGTGAGCTTTACATGCCTGATTTTGAGTATGAACTCAAATTACCTTGTGGTCACTTTATTGATGATGAATGTGAGTTGCAAAAAGAGAGTGATTTTGATGAAGACGATGACGATTAGTTTTTTTTATTCAAAGTTTTAGGAATATTTAATGGATTATTTTAATTACCGCAAAAATGATCTTTATGCGGAAGATATTTTAATTGAAGATTTAGCAAAAGAGTTCGGTACTCCTCTTTATGTGTATTCAAAAGCAACTTTAGTCCGTCATATGAAAGCATTCGAAGATGCTTTAAAGAATAGGCGGCACAAAATTTGTTATGCTGTAAAAGCAAATTCAAATCTAGCCATTTTACAAATAATGGCATCGTTGGGCGCAGGTTTTGATATAGTCTCAGAAGGTGAATTGCGTAGGGTAATAGCCGCAGGTGGAGATCCTCATTTATGTGTTTACTCAGGAGTAGGTAAAACGGAAGAGGAAATTCGTTTTGCCTTAAAATCAGGAATAAACTGTCTAAATATCGAGTCTGAGGCTGAATATTTACTAGTAGCAAAGGTTGCAAAGGAACTAAATGTAGTCGCCCCTGTAGCTTTGCGAGTTAATCCTAACGTAGATGCTAAGACATTACCTGCAATTTCAACAGGGCTTAAAAACAATAAATTCGGAATCCCCCATGAGGAAGCAATAAAAATTTATCGTAAGATGGCAGATAACCCTTACCTTAAGATAAGTGGTCTTGACTGCCATATAGGCTCGCAAATGACATCTGGTGAGCCCATTATTGAAGCTACAGAGCGTTTGCTTGAGATATATCATTCTTTATGTGAAGAGGGAATAAAGATAGATCACATAGATTTAGGAGGCGGTTTAGGCGTAACCTATGATAATGAAACCCCTCCATCGCCTGCAGACTATTTTGCTAAAGTTTCTGAGTGTTTGGGTGATATAGATGTCGAGCTTTATATTGAGCCTGGCCGCGCAATGGTTGCTAATGCAGGAGTTTTGCTTACTAAGGTTCAATATCAAAAATCTAATGGAGATAATCATTTCGTAATTGTTGATGGGGCTATGAATGATCTGATACGTCCTGCTCTATACGGTTCATGGATGAATATCATAAATGCTCACAAATATGATGATATAGATGCTGTTAATACAGATATTGTAGGACCTATTTGCGAAAGTGACGATTTTCTTGGAAAAAATCGTTCATTATCTGTAAAAGATGGAGATATCCTGGTTGTAAGAGGAGCTGGTGCATATGGATCTTCTATGTCGTCTAACTATAATAGCCGTAGGCTTTGTGCAGAGGTTATGGTTGATGGCGATAAAGCATATCTTATAAGAAAGCGTCAGGACTATTCAGATATTTGGAAAGACGAGCTTTTGTTACAATATAAATAGCTAGAGGATAAAAAAAGATGTTGCTTAAATTCACCAAGATGCACGGCTTAGTTGACGATTTTATGGTCGTAAACGGAGTTACGCAAAAGGTGTTCTTTTCACCAGAGCTCATCAAAAGATTATCTAATAGACAATTTGGAGTTGGTTTTGACAAACTAATTTTAGTAGAACCACCTTATGATCCAGAGGTGGATTTTCATTATCAATTATTTGATAGTACGGGAAAAGAGGTTGAGGCTAGTTTAGATAGTGCTCAATGCTTTACACGTTTTGTCGTAGACCATCATTTGATAAATAAACGTGAGGTAAAAGCAAGTTCCTCTTCATCATCGTTTAATTTACGATTAAACGATGATGATACCGTAACTTTAAATGTTGGTATTCCAAATTTTTGTGCAAAAAATTATTCAGAAAAAAAACAGAAAAACTTTATTTGTAACAATGTAAAAGAAAAGAATATTCTCGCTTTTGACTTTGTATCTTTAGTTAAATCTTATTGCATAGTTTTTGTTGATAAACTTGAAGATATTGACCCTGAGAAAATTATTTTTAAGGTTGAAAGTCATCCTTGTTATTCTAATAAAACACAAATTATATTTGCACAGGTCATAAATTCTCATAATTTCAAGGCAATAGCGTTCAGCAGGGATTGTAAAGAATTAAAACTAAATCAGTTAGAGCTTTGCTCTGCTTGTGTATTGGGAATTAGAAAAGGTTATCTTTCATCACCTGCAAAGTGCTCATTTTCAAGCGGAGAGATTATTATCTCTTGGAGCGGGGATTGTGATCCTGTATATATTACAGCTACATCCGAGCGGGTTTTTGAAGGAGTTATTTCCGTATAGCTATGAGTTCATTAGTTGAAGAGGCAAATTCATATATAAATTTTTTAAAATACGAAAAGCGTGTTAGTGAGCATACTGTATCATCCTATTCACGAATTTTAAATAAAGCTTGTTATGTTTTGACGCATGAGACCCAATCTATAAATTCATTTTCGCAGATAAGTGTTGAGCAAATGCGTATTATTAACCGCGAATTTAATTTTGATAAGTTTGGAAATAGGTTAAAAAATAGAAGTGTTGCTCATGATCTTTATGTTCTTAGCTCCTTTTTCAAGTTCTTAATTTCACGAGGAATACTTAGAGAAAACCCTTTTTTTTTAATTACTGCTCCCCATATTGACAAAACATTGCCAAGAGTATTAACCGAGAATGAGTTACAGGCACTATTAGATGTGCCAGCTAAAACCATATATGATATTCGTGATAGGGCAATTAGTGAGCTACTGTTTTCATCTGGCTTACGAGTAAGTGAGCTAGTTTCTTTAGCGCTTAGAAACTATGATAGCTATTCTTCAGAAGTTAGGGTAATGGGAAAGGGTAGCAAAGAAAGAATTGTTCCTGTAGGAAGTGTTGCCAGAGAAAAAATTTCACAGTATCTTAAAATCAGAGAGCAATTTAAGCCTAAATGTGATAATTTGTTCTTAAATAGATTTGGTCTACCCTTGTCTACTAGAGCAGTTGAACAGCACCTAAAGACACAAGCCAAAGAAGCTGGTCTTGGTTGCAATGTCTACCCGCATAAATTACGGCATTCCTTTGCTACATCTTTGTTACAAGGTGGAGCTGATTTAAGAGCAGTTCAGGAGATGCTAGGACATGCCAATTTGGCTGCCACTCAGATCTATACTCATCTTGACTTTGCGCATTTAAAGAAAGTTTATAAGGAAGCTCATCCTCGTTCCACACTAGATAAAAAATAAGTTTATAGATTATGATTTTCCTAAAACAAACAACTAAACCAAAAGTTATTTCTTTTGATTTAGACAATACCCTTTACGATTGTGAAACCGTTTTGCGTCAAGCTGAGGAATGGTTCGCAGGATACCTTTCTCATAAATATAATTTGGGGGGAGGACAAAGCTCAGATTATAGATTTTGGAGAGATATAAAAAGCAAATGCCTTAAATTAAATCCTGAATTGGCTCATGATGTTACCGCCTTAAGAGCATACGGCCTGCAAGCTGCTTTTGATATTTTGAAGATAAAGTTAACATTAGACGAAGCTTTCGCTTTAGTAGAGATTTTTAGAAACAAAAGATCTCAGGGGCATGTATGTTCTACTATTAAAGATTTTTTGATCAAGCTAAAAGAAAGATATTCTATTTGTTTACTATCAAATGGTAATTGCAATCTAGAGATTCTAGGTCTTGAAAATATATTTTCAGAAGATTTTCGTCCTAATTTAAACGGACTAAAATCAAAACCTTTTCCTGATTTATATAATAAATGTGCCGCGCATTATGGAGTTGGTTTAGGAAGTATTTTACATGTTGGTGATGATCCTATAACTGATGTAAATGGGGCTGTTGATGCAGGATGTATGTGTGCATGGGTTTATAAAGGATATTCAGGAATTTCACCTGATGAAGGAACAGTCCGGTCATTACCAAATATTATTGTCAAATCTGTTTTAGATCTAGAAGATTGGCTTTTGTAATTATGGATAATCAACAGTTTCTATTAAATAACCTTAATTTATCTCAGAAAAAGGCTGTATCAGCTCCTTGTAAAAACATTTTAGTCATAGCAGGTGCAGGTACAGGAAAGACCCGAGTTTTAGTTTCTAGAATTTCATGGCTTTTGCAAATTGAAAATTTAATGCCAAGGCAGATTTTAGCATTAACTTTTACTAACAAAGCTGCTAATGAAATGAAAGAACGTATTGCTTTGATTGTAGGTAAAGAAAATGCTGATAGATTATGGACAGGAACTTTTCATGCTATCTGTTTGCGTTTGCTAAGATCCTATAGTGTCCAAGCTGGTTTGAGAGCTGGATTTTGTGTTCTTGATCAAAGTTCACAACAAGAGCTTATTAAACACATTATGGGAAAGGATAAATATCCTAAGGACCTAAAACCTTCGATGGTAGCATCGAGAATAAATAAATATAAAGAGCAAAGGTTAAGAGCAGACACATTAAAAGATGATTATCAAGAGTTTTTCTTCGAGATAGCAGAAATATACAGTCAGTATGAAAAGCAATGTCAGGAGCAAAATTTAGTTGATTTTGCAGAGATTATTTTAAGAACAGTAGAATTACTGGAGAACAATAGTTCAATTCGGGATTTGCAGCACCGAAGATTTAAAGAAATTTTAGTTGATGAGTTTCAGGATACTAATACGTTACAGTTTGAATTTATAAAACTTATGACTGGTAGTGAATCTCATGTAATGGCTGTAGGAGATGATGATCAAGCTATATATGGTTGGCGCGGTGCTGATTATAGAAATCTTAAGAGATTTAAAAAAGAATTTTACGATGTTGAGGTAATAGCTCTTGAAGACAATTATCGGTCAACACAAAATATTTTAGACGTTGCTAACGTCCTTATTGGAAACGGTAATGAACGTATGGTTGACAAAGTTTTAGTTGGTAACCATGGCGTTGGCGATAAAATAAAAATTGTAAAATGTACAAATGATCTTGAAGAGGCTCGTTTCTGCGCGTTAGAAATTTCTCGCCTACATAAAACAGGTGTTAATTATTCTGATATAGCTGTGTTGTATAGGACCAATCAACAGTCATTACAGTTAGAGCAAAGTTTAACTGCTATGGGAATTCCTTTTATTATTTATGGCGGTCAAAAGTTTTTTGAAAGAGCAGAGATTCAAGATGCTTTAGCTTACATGAGACTCATTTTAAATGTTGATGATGATCAGGCTTTGCGTCGTATTATAAACGTCCCGCCAAGACGTATAGGAGGTAAAGTTCAAGAACAACTACTATTATTATCTCAAGAGAGAGGTTGTTCCTTATATTCTGCGCTTATGCTTCTTATGGAATATAGTAAAAAAGCTGAAGCTCCTAAAGCTTTGCAAACTTTAGCTAAAAAGTTAGCTGTTTTCTATGATCTTATTGAGAACTTAAGATTTTCTCATAATCACTCAAGCCTTAAAGAATTAGTTGAAAACGTAATTTACAAGACAGGTTTATTTGACTACTACAAACAAAAAGATGATAAGGAAAATAAATCAAGTTTTGAAAACCTTCGTCATGCAAACCTTGAGCAGTTAGTAAGTAATGCCTGCAATTTTGAATCTCAAGCAGAGTTATTAGATGAAGAGGATGAAAATACAGATGATGATCCTTTATTGAATTTTATCTCTAGAGTTACTTTATCAAGTAATACAGAGTTAAATGAGAAAGGTGAAAATGAAAATTCTCTTATTCCTAATGTAAATCTTATGACCATACATTCATCTAAGGGATTAGAGTTTAAAAATGTTTTCGTACTAGGTTTTGAAAAGGGATTGTTGCCATTGTACAGGTCTAGTAGCAGTAGCCAGCAGGTAAATGAAGAGCGAAGACTTGCATATGTAGCCGTAACAAGAGCTAAAGATAATTTGTTCGTCTCTTATGCCAAAAGGAGGTTTATAAATGGAATGTCATCAGACACTGGTGCTAGTGATTTTTTAAGAGAATTAGTCGAGCGTTATAGGCAAAATCAGGCTCAAAAGCCATATGAAATTATAACACCTAGCTTATTATGCTAAAAATAATTAATCAGGACTTCATATTATAATAGTCCTGATTATTAAATTTTTCTCATATTTTATAAAAGATGTGATATTATGTATTTGACCCACCTTCCGAGGGTTATATCCTGGTCTCTCTCCATTCTGAATAACCAGGTTCTCCATTAGTTTTTTTTAAGAGATTATTCTGCTGCCGTTCCCAGTGCAGTAAGTCAGTCCATAACATAATCTATGAATCTTAACGAACTTAAGAACACGCCCGTCGCGCAGCTAGTTGAAATGTGCGAAAATAATGGCATTGAGAATGTCGCCCGCCTCAGCAAAAAAGAGATTATCTTTCAACTGCTGAAATTTTGCGCCAAAAATGGTGAGGATATATTTGGCGATGGTGTGATTGAAATTTTGCCTGATGGATTTGGATTTTTACGAAGTGCCGACAGTTCCTATTTAGCAGGTCCTGACGATATTTACGTTTCTCCAAGTCAGGTCCGCCGTTTTAATCTCCGTACAGGTGATTCTATTTCCGGCAAGATCCGTCCTCCAAAAGAAAGTGAACGTTACTTTGCCCTTCTAAAGGTAGACACAGTAAACTTCGATAGACCTGAAAACTCCCGCAACAAACTTCTTTTTGAAAACTTAACTCCTCTTTTTGCAGAAAGTCGTATGAGACTTGAGCTTGGAAATGGTTCAAAAGAAGATTTAACCGCTCGTGTTATAGATTTAGTTGCTCCTATAGGAAAAGGTCAGCGTGGGCTAATTGTAGCTCCGCCAAAAGCCGGTAAAACAGTTTTATTGCAAAACGTGGCTCACTCTATTGCGGTTAATAATCCAGAATGCACATTAATTGTCTTACTTATTGATGAGCGTCCTGAAGAAGTTACCGAAATGCAACGTATGGTTAAAGGTGAGGTTGTGGCTTCTACATTTGATGAGCCTGCTACACGACATGTCCAAGTTGCAGAAATGGTTATAGAGAAAGCAAAGCGCTTAGTTGAGCATAAGCATGATGTAGTAATCTTGATGGATTCTATTACTCGTTTAGCTCGTGCATATAACACTGTTGTTCCTCCTTCAGGTAAGGTTTTGACGGGCGGTGTTGATGCAAATGCCTTACAACGTCCAAAGCGTTTATTTGGTGCCGCTCGAAATGTTGAAGAAGGAGGCTCTCTTACTATTATTGCAACAGCCTTAATTGATACTGGTTCAAAGATGGATGAGGTTATTTACGAAGAGTTTAAGGGTACTGGTAATATGGAGCTGCATCTTTCTCGTAAGATTGCTGAGAAGAGAGTTTACCCAGCTATAGATGTTACCCGTTCAGGAACTCGTCGCGAAGAGCTCATAACATCTTCTGATGAGCTACAAAAGATGTGGATTTTAAGAAAGTTTCTCCATCCTATGGGTGAGATTGAAGCTATGGAATTCCTCATTGACAAATTATCTTTAACAAAGACTAACGAAGAATTTTTCACAGCTATGAAGCGTAGTTAAAATAGCTTTCGTTTAAAATTAACTTATTATAGTTATTTTGGATTTAATAACATTTTGTTATATATCCGTCTGATTAACATATTTAAAAGTCCGTTCCCAAAAGGTTCGGACTTTATATTTTTTAACCCAAACTTTGTAGGTCATAGTTTCTAATTTTTGACTATCTTCTTAGGGTAA
>CALFLJ010000055.1 GCA_937880335.1 uncultured Succinatimonas sp. | reverse complement strand
TGTTTGTACTGGTATCTGATGTAATACGAGATGCCAAAACGGCTTTCAAGGCATATAAAGACAGAGAAAGTGTAGAAGATTGTTTTAAAGATTTAAAAGTTAAGATGAATTGCAATAGTTTTTATGTTTCAACTGAGGAATCTCTTGTCGGAAAATGCTTTATTGAATTTATAGCCTTATCAATAAGGATGCTCTTGCAAGATCATATAGAAAAAATGAAGAATGCAGGCAGGAAGGTGCCATATAACTCATTTAGGAAAATAGTTGATGAATTACAGGGAATAACAGAAATAACATTCTCACAAGGTTTTATTGCAGTAAAACCATTATCAAAGATACAGCAAGAGTGTTTAAAGCTCTTTAAAGCCAAAATTCCAGCAAACAGATATGACAGCAACGTAACATTGGCAAATCAGAAAGTAACTGCTAGGAAAACTCACAAGTTATGTAGCCTTTGTCTACGGAACTGTAGGTACAAAAATATGCAAAGCTTGGGTTGGGTGGGATTAGTTATGAAATTTTGTGTTTAGAAGTGGCGGTGAGATCGGGATTCGAACCCGAGATACGCTTTCACGTATACACGCTTTCCAGGCGTGCGCCTTCAGCCACTCGGCCATCTCACCGTTCATAAGGAACGCAAGCTATTTTACTTAAAAATTTTTTTATTGCAAGAGATATTTTTATGTTTAAGTATTAAAAAAAGAGATTTAAAGTCTGCTAAGACATTTTATGGAACTTGTAATTTAATAAAACAACACCAGCTCGTACAACTTTGCAGTCACAAAGTTCGAGCATTTGATCTTTACAAGGCTTTTCTTGATCTTTACCTTGGTATTCAAAGATGCTATTTACGCTACTTAAGCCATCGATACCAGGGTAGATAACAAGATAAAGCTCATCTATGAGGGCTTGTTTTAAAAATTGTCCATTCAGTAACCCTCCTCCTGCAAGCAACATATTTTTAAGACCAAAGTCTTCATAAAAAGATTTTATAGCTTTTTTTAAGTCGTGGCCATCAGAGCCTGCAAAAGTATAAGAGATTTCTTTTTTACGTAAATAACCTAGGTATTCCTCAGATACGAAATCTTCACCTAAAACAACAAGCAGAGTGGTATCCCAAATAAGATTATTTTCGTACGCTAAGGTTCCGTGAGAGTCAAATACGCATGTTACGGTTTCGCAAGTACGAATTCCTAAAAAAGGTTTGAATTCTTTTGGCTTTGTATAGGATTCTGATGTGAATTTATTATTACAGAAGTTTCTTTCAATGGTAACCCTTCCTAAGAGAATGGCCTCAGGAGCTATCATTTCACGTGTCTCGTAGTAGACGTCAGGATTTCCTTCGCCCACACTGTCATAAAGATCTGACCAGCGGGATTCATCTATACGACCGTCGACTGAACATTCCATAAGGCAGGTAACTTTAGGCTCTCTTAGCTCTTTCATATAAATTTGGCGTTGATCTTGTATCTGAATTGTTTAAAGATCCGCCATCCTCCTGTGCTTAGTTAGAGTATCTTTAGATAAAAAGGAATTTTACTTAATTTTAGGGTAAAAACTTCAATACATGCTCGTCGAAATAAAGAATTAACTTTTTCATTGTAGCGTATTTACTCTAATTTAGTTTCAACATGAAAATTTTTGTAAAGTATTTATTTTAGTGACATTTTTTTACTTTAGTATTTTTTTTCCAAGACTGCCTAAGGCAAAGGCATCTGTTAAAAAGCTACTGTCTGTACTTTTTGCGTTTAAAACCAAACTTCCTATAAGATGAGGTATTTTTTGACACAGAATAAATATAAAGGTAGAAGTAAAAATTAAAGTATTAAATTGTGCAATACCAATGCTTTGTGACTTTTCTATGATTTGGCTCATCTCGGTTAAAACATCAGATCCTGTATTGCAGATCATAATTATCGTCATTAGTTTTAATGCAAAATAAAAGATTTGGCTTAAAACACCAATGGCAATATTACGGGTAAAGTTAAAGGCACCAAAGCCTAAACAGAACATACCTAAAATACACAGAATATAAGCACTTACATAGGTAACTGTATAGTTAATTACAATTAAAAACATCAATATTATGTATATGTAAGCTGAAAGATACATAAGAATGCTCACTATAAAGGAAGTATCCTGATTTTGTGTGGCTTTTACCAACACTTAAAATGTATTGTAAGCTAAATCTAAAAGTTCAGATGGACCGACTTTTTCAGTATTAGTAAGTGAGGTAAAGGAGTCAATAATACTTACTCCTATGGCACTACCGTTATTTAGCAAAAACAGAAATATTCCTGTATTTATACATAGTTTTACAAATATGGCCAAAAATGATGGAAGATCATCGTTTTTTAGGATCACATTTATCCCAATTGACACAATAGAAATACCAAGGAGCAACCAGAAAAGACGAGATGCGGCCTGATAAAGCGGGGTTGCATATACAGAAGCTCCTGCTAAAAATCTGTAGGCTAGGTTATTTAGAAGATTTTCTCCTGAGAGATCGGTATAAAATTCAGGTGTTTTAGCCATGACACAAAAAGGGAGCATTATAAGCAAGATAAGAAAAAATCTTTTCATAGCAATCTAAATACACCTCTCTTGAGTAAGAGAGGGCTTTTTTTAAGCAATAATCTCAATTCACTAGGATTTATTATTTAGTTCCAAGGAAAAGTGTTTTGATGATATGGTCTTTATATTTAAATAATTTTGATCTGAGGTATTTTCTGAAATTTCCTTATTGCTTTGTTTTTTGACAACTTCTGCATTTAGTTCCAAAAGCTTACTGATTTGAGAATTAAGTGAGATTAATACGTTTGTTGTCATTGAATTTACCTTTGAAAGAGCGTCGATACTACTGTTAAGGCCTTTAGAGTTCTGAGCCTCAAGGGTAAATAGATTTAGGCTTTCTATGGCTTCCTGAAGATTATTTTGCAGTTTAATGCTGTTTTCCTGGGCGTTTTGTGCAAGCTCTAATGTTTTTTGATTATAGGCGTGATTTACTTTTTTAAATGAACATTCATCATCCTCAAGGCAAATTCTCCAAGCTCGGTTTCGTTCCTGTGTTTCAATCATTTTGCCTATATTTTCAATTCCTTTTGCAGTGTCACATGTGGCCTCAATTAAAATAAGGCTTTTTTTATTTAGTCTCTCTATTTCATTCCAGTTTTTCTGATTTGGCATTTGGCTATTGTCATCTAAGCTTTTGGTACTTTGATTTGATAATTCAATAAGTTTATTAGTTTGTAAGGCGTTTTTAGATGACCAGTTTTTTAAAATTTCTGTATTACTTTTAAGCTCACTTAACATCTGTTCAAGCTTAATTGAATTGTCGGAAGCAAAAGCATTTAAAGAGCAAAAGCATAGACAAACACATGTTATTGAGCGAACAAAATTTAAGTTCATATTTATAACTCACATTTTTATTAAATTTTAGATCTACGGTAAGGACCATCAAAATACAGATCCTGTGTTACAGCTACACTAAAAAGAAATCCAGGTTTTACTTTTAAGGTAGGGGAGATATTCATATTTCTTTCCACGATATTAGTCATAACCTGATTTAGGTTTTGTGCAATAGAAAGACTCATGGCCTCTTGTGTATTCATAAAATCATTATCATTTCTTTGCATTTTATAATTGCTAGTTGAAATTGCAGATAACATAAAGCAGCCACTTAGAAGTTTAAAGAAGTGATTATCTGTATGAGCATCAAAGCCTGAATAGCCATCCGCACTTTGTCCTGGCATTGCATTTAGGCGCAGAGACTTACCGTTTGGAAATATAAGTCTGTTAAAAGCTAAAAAGACTCGCTCCTGACCGTAGTGTGGATTAGATGCATACTGTCCTATTAAGCGACTGCCTCTGGGAATTAGTACAAATCGTCCCTTAGGGGTATCAAAGACATCTTCGCTTACCTGTGCACTGATTTGTCCTGGAAGGTCAGAGTTTATACCATTTATAAGAACTGCTCTTATAACTGATCCTTGGAGAATACAAAAAGGGGTTTTAGGTTGTCTCATTCTATCTTGAGATTCATCATCATGATTTAGTAGCTCCTGATAGCTCTCAAGGGTGTGATGATTATATTGTCTTACATTACCTTCCCTATAATCTGATTTTTCCAAAAGCTCGTCTTTTTTTTCAGGGTTTATCCTTAAATTAACTCTACTTTTAGAGTTTAAGATTTCTCTTAGGTGGTCGTTTTTTTCCAAAGTACGAGTAGTATGGGGATTTTGATATGTTTTATTTGAGTTTTGTTGTAAATGTTGAATAACAGGCTCTTTTTGCAGGCGCTCCTTATAACGGCGATACTCATCCTCCTCTGTAGAGATGGAATCCTCGTAGGCTTTTACCTCTTTGTAAGCTTTTATTTCCTCTTCACTCATAAAACTTAGATTATCGTCTTTTTCTTTGTAATCTTCGTTTATGTCTGTACCATTTCGTTTTTCCTGCAGATCCTCCTCTAAAAGTTCCTGCAGATTTTTAAGCTCATTTTGGGCATATTTTTTCTGTTCATGTATATCAATACTCTGAGATTTTTCTGTAATCTTTTGGTCGTGATTTTCCGAATATTTAATATAAAAAGCACCTAAAAGCACGAGCAAAGATAAAAGCAAGATAAAAGCTAAGGCTTTTGGATTAACTCGTCCTTTGATAAGGCGTTGATTTTTGTTACTCATAATAAATAAAACGTAAGACTAAAATTTAAAAAAAAAGCCTTACTTAAACTCCCTTAGCTTTTTAAAACAATGTCAGATGTAAGTTCCCTGTCATCGCTGCCGTAGATAAGTCTTGCATGTTCAAATACTCCGTCTACAACATAGGTGTTTCCTAAAATACGGTAATTCAATTCGTGAAGTTTATCCTCTTGAAAAATATAGTTGGAACTTTCAACTGCAAGCAGTACAGGTAGTTTTCCTAAATTATTTTTTGGTATATCTATGAAAGTGCGCTTCCCATCATTCCAGACTTTTTTAGGACAAATCATCATATCTCCTGTAATCTCATATTTGTCCTTATTCTTATGTGGGTTTGTAATATGAACCTTGTAATCACTTTCGTGAGAGTTTTCCTCTGATGCATAACTAAGATCATCAACCTCATCTTCATAATATTGTTCATACGGCCCTTTTTTAAGTTTCTCTTTTAGATTTTGCGGGTAATTAAAACTTACAGCAGGCATAAAATCGTTAGCTGAGGATTTAAGTCTTAGATGGTAGGTTCGACGGTTGGTAGTTACCATCATCGAGGTATTAAGACCTGTATCAAAGGGCTTTACTACTAAATGCTCAGTGAGAGTTGCTCCTTGTCCTGAGGTGGCTGTATCTATATCCCAGCGCGCTGTGTCACCTAGGGAAACATCTCTTATTTTTTCGCCAGCTTCAAGAGATATATCGCAGATCTCAAGAACCCGACATACGATGGTAGGTTGATCAAGTCCAAAGGTAAATATGACTTTATGTGGGGCACTGGCATAGCCTTGTAAACGCTTTTTTTGCATATGTTTTAAAGTATTTAAAGTAGCCGCCTCAGATCTGTCTAAATCTATATCTATGCTTTCATCAAGATAGTTATCAAGATCTGCATCTGCATAGGCTAAATTAGTAAAAAAAAATAGAATAAAAATAAATTTTTTCATATGAGACAATTTTTTTTTGATTAGATTTTTATACGTTCTGAAACACTGAGTTCATTTATAAAAATCCCTAAAGGATTTTGTTTTAATGAGTCAATGGTACGGTGCTTTATTTGAATAAGCTCATAAGTTACAAGAGCTCTCATTTTGTATCGCAAAGGTCCCTGACCGTTATCATATCTATCTTCTGTCCAATCAAATTGGAATGTATAGGGGGCAACCCTAATGATGTTTTTCATGTGAATGCTGACGTTCTTGTTATGTTCTAACGGATTATTTTGCTTAAAATACGCACTCACAGCAGCACTTGCCTGGCTGTTGGCCTTAAGATGGGCATAGATATTTTCAATATGCTGGGATTGAAGTTTTTTATCTTCTGTTACGGTGCGTAACTGTTCAATAAAATCACATAAAGAAACGGCTATAATTTCCTCCGGGATACCTAAAGCCTCCTTAAGCTCACCTTGATCTAAAATGACCCCCTGCCTGTCAACAGTTACAATATAGGGAATTACATTTGAATTTAGTTTTGCATAAAGAAAAGCAGCTATACCTAAAAAACCAAATGAAAGCCCTCCTAGCGCAAGAATATAGGGCAAAAGTTCACCTCTTAAAGTCTTAAGAGCTAAATTTACGCCATAAAGACCGCGTTCTTTTTTTACTAAATTAATCAAAACTCCTCCTTATAAAAGGTTGGACCATATTTTTCTAAAAGCTTATCGATATAAGGGACACTTTGAGCTGACGCCTGCGTAAGTAAACGCAGTTCCTTATTTTCGATAAGATTTAGAATATTTAAGAAGAGATCTGGTTTTTGCAGAAATAGATCTCGCTTCTTAATTCCTTGGCTTATGCGTAGAATTTCAGATTCTCTTAATCCAAAATGCAGGTAGGCTTCGATTAAAGGTTTTGACACGGCATCTGGATTAGGTAGGAAAAAACGTGTTTTAACGCAGTCTAAAAGAGTTTCGAAGATCTCTGATTTTTCAAGATCGCAAAGTGACTGCGTGGCTAATATGACACTGACATTTGATTTTCTTAAGGTTTTAAACCATGTTAAAAGTTCTTTAGCAAATAAATTATGTTTAAGCATAATCCAGGCCTCATCAAGGACAATTGCCCCGGGGGTACTGCCTGTAAACTTTCTTTTAATTAAATTGAATATATGTTTTAAAAGAGGAATTAAGAAGCGTTTGGGGTATTCAAAAACTTCCGCACATTCAAAAATTGTAAAAGGATTGTTTAAATCAATATTACTTTCACTGTCAAAAAATCCTGCCTTCTGGCCGATTTTATAGTCTAAAAGAGCTTCCTTTAAGCTTCTTGATGAAAGCATTAATGAGAAATCGGTAATGGTTCTTTTATCTTTTGAATTAGTTTGCAGAATTTTTAATGCATCTGAGATTTCAACTCTGTTTTCTGTATTAAGTTCTATTTCATTTAAAGTAAAAATAGTCTCTAAAAAATCTTCAGCAAAGCTTAGGTCTTCTTGGGTTTCTAAAAACTCCAAAGGACAGAAGCATAAATTTTTACTTAAGTTTATATTATTAGCCTCACAAGCTTTACCTAAGCCATAAAAGGAGTAACCTTTATCAAAGCAGAAAATTTGCATATCCTTATAGCGTAAGAGATTAAGCATTATTTGGCCTAATAGTACTGATTTACCGGTGCCAGGAGGTCCTACAACTAAACTATTACCTAAGTCTTTATCGTGCAGATTTATAAATACAGGATCCAGAGTTTGGCTATAGCTTTGCATAAGAGCTGAAGCTTTTGTGCCAAACAGGGGATTAGGTGAGTATTTTTCGCCAAGATTTGGGGCATTTAATGGTAGTAAATCGGATAAAATTTTAGATGAGATAAGGTTGCGTCTCACATTATAAAAATTGTGCCCAGGCAGAGAGCCTAAATAAGCCTCATTAGCATTTACTGTTTCAATTCTTGCTCCAAAACCTAAGGATTCAATTGCATGCACTGCTTTAAGCGCTTTTATCTCTAAATTTTTGAAATCCTCATCTAAAATTAAGATAAGAGCTGTGTAACGACCGAAAATCTCACTGCCATCATCTAATAGTTTTTGTGCTTTATTTATATCTTCTAATTGCTCTTGCGCAAAGGCATTGTAATCACTGCTGTTTTGATTGAAGATTTGCGCCAGTATGCCCTTGCGTTTTTGCTGCCATAGCCTTTTATATTTTTCAAGGCTAAAGCGAGAGGCCAGTGCATCCATACATATAAAGCGAGTATGAAACCTATATTCATAATCTAAGGTTGAAAGTTTGTCCAAAATTAAAAATTTTGATTCAGATGGCAGCCCATCAATAGCAATACAGGCTATATATTTATTTCCAATCTTAGGGGTAAGTCCTGAAACGAAATCATCGTTTGAAATAAGACAGTCTAGATAACAATTGTTATATGGAATAGCTACGGGGGTTTTTTTACCACAAATGCAGTACTTTATAAAAGAAAGTGCTTCATGAGAATTAAGGTAGAAGTCTTTTTTTACTGAAAGCAGTTTAAGATCAAAACACGCCTTTAAGCTTTCACTTATGACTTTTGTCTGAGCGCGGAAATCAGAAATTACCTTAAGTGTCAGCTCTTTTTTACTAATAGAGGCTTCCATTTGTTTTAAAAAAAGTGAACTTACAGCTCTTTGTGCGCGATTTTTACCTGTGTAGCAAAGACTTAAATAGAATTTGCTTTCGTAATAAGGTTTATTTTTGAAGGCTTTGATGCGTTCCTTATCGAAAAATAAGGCGGCTTTATTCTGTCCTTGAAAGAATGGATAGTAGTGTTCTGATTTTAATCTTAAAACATCGCAGTTTATGCTCCAGTGTCCGTCAAGTTTTAGAAGACACTTGTCCATATAGGAGCGCAAATGGTTAAGTTCATCTTCGTTTTTAAGATTATTGTCCTCAGGAAAAATTTCATAAATCTGTAAAAGCGAACCATTTTTTAAAATAATACATTCATCCTTAAGGGTGGCATACTCTAAAAGATCACAAAATGCCGGTTCATTTAAATGCTTGACTTTTAAATTAGGCACTTTTCTCAATAGCATGAACAAACTCAAGATACTTAACGTACTTAAGCTAAGACAGAAAACAAT
>CALFLJ010000054.1 GCA_937880335.1 uncultured Succinatimonas sp. | reverse complement strand
CATATACAATGATATAAAACAAAGGATTAAAATTTTAGGAGGGACTCAAGCTCCGTCAGAGGAAAGCGCTTGCAAAATAACCTTAAAAATCCGCAACACCCTACTTTTTATTGTCTTTTTGCTAACTTTAACTAGCGTATTTTTTATTAAAGCAGACAATACAATATAGATTTTCATAAAAAATCCAAACTAACATAGACTTAATTTAAAAGCTATTTTCTAAAAATCTCTATCAATTATCATAAATTAAGCTTAGTTCTTATTGTGCTAAAATAAGTAGCCATAAATTTGAGGAAAAATAATGCCCAACAAAGATTCTGAATTTTTATCCCTACTAAATGAAGAAATTGCACAAGATAGCGATGATTTAAAACAATTTGTTCGCGAAACTGCTGATATAAAACCACTTTTCCAAGACAAAGTAGCAGTTACTACTAAAGTTCTAGATAAAAGTACAGCTAAAATAAGACAGGCCTCGGCAACCCGCTTACCTGAAGTTGAGTCTGACGGTGCATCATCAGCTTTTGTTAATATGGTAGGGCCTAATGAAATATTAGAATACAGAAAAGCTGGGGTTCAACCTTATGTAGTGTCAAGATTACGCGCAGGTGAATACCATGAGGCTGATTACATTGATTTACATGGTAAAACAATTGAGAAGGCTTATGACATGGTTATGGACTTCATATCTTTTGCAAAGGAAAAAGAGTTTAGGTGTATTTTAATTGTGCACGGAAAAGGCGAACTACGTAAAGAGAAAGCTATTATAAAAAGCTACGTTGCCCATTGGTTAAAACAAATCCCTGAGGTTTTAGCTTTTCATTCAGCCCCACAATGGAAAGGTGGTGCTGGAGCCTTAATGATTATTCTTAAAAAAGGGGATAAAGCTAAGGCAATAAATCGTGAAATCCATGCTCGTCGTTAAAAAAATTTTTAAATGGCATTGAATTATAAAATTTCGTCTCCATACTTATAATTGTGCCCGCCTTTAACTTTATAAGATCTCATTTTGATCTGACGTACTCATATGAAAAATATTTCTAATAAAACATTTGGTGGCGAACGCCCCTTATTTAATTCCCAAAATCTTTGTATTGAAAATGTAACTATTACACAAGGCGAATCTGCATTAAAAGAATGCACTAATATAATTGCAAAAAATTGCGAGTTTCAAGGAAAATATCCTTTTTGGCATGTTAATTATTTTAAAATTCAAAACTGCATTTTTACAAAAGATGCAAGAGCTGCACTGTGGTACTCAAGTAATCTTAACATGTCAGACTGTAAAATTGATGCCCCAAAAATGTTTCGCAAAATGAACAAGTTAAATTTACGAAATCTTGTACTTTCTGATGCGCTTGAAACTCTTTGGGACTGTGAGAATGTTCTTATAGATAATTGCAAAATCGAAAATGGTGATTATCTTTGTTTAAACAGTAAAAATATTACCGTAAATTCTTTAACCTTAAACGGCAATTACTCATTCCAAGGATGTAGCAATTTAACCATTACAAATAGTAACCTAAATAGTAAAGATGCTTTCTGGGAAGCTGAGAATATTACTGTCATAAATAGCACTCTAGATGGTGAAGACTTAGGGTGGCATTCGAAAAACCTGCATCTTATAAATTGCAAAATAAAGGGAACACAACCTTTATGCTACACAAAAGGTTTAACTTTAGAAAATTGCGAAATGGATAGTGACTGTGATTTAGCGTTTGAATATTCAGAAGACCTCAATTGTGATGTTACAAATACTATCACATCAGTAAAAAATCCAACCTCAGGAATCATAAGAGCATATGGAATAAAAAATCTTATAAACGATGAATTCTGCAAAAAAAATGCTAACTGCCACATTCATACATTAGATGGAAAATATGACTTATAATTTTGATGAGATAATCGATCGTCGTTCAATTGGGTGCGAAAAATATAGCACAGTACCTAAAGACACGCTTCCATTATGGGTTGCGGACATGGACTTTAAGGTTGCCCCTCAGATACAAAAAACCTTAGAAAAATACGTTTCTTCAGGAATTTTTGGATACGGATATGTAGGCGATGATTATTATGATGCTGTTATAGATTGGATAAAAAGAAGAGATAATGTATCTATAAATAAAGAGTGGATTTTACTTAGTCCTGCAGTTATTCCTGCTTTAAGTGCAACTTTAATGGCTCTTGCTTTAAACGGGGAACAAGTCATTATTCAAAGTCCTGTCTATAATTGCTTTTTTTCTTCTTTACGAAACACTGGAGTTGAAACTGTAGATAATCAGTTGCTCCTAGATGAAAATTGCCACTATACAATTGATTTTTCAAAATTAGAGCAACAATTTTCCAATGAAAGGGCCAGATTTTTGCTTTTATGCAACCCGCATAATCCTGCAGGTAGGCTATGGAGTTATGATGAGTTAAATAAATTAGCTTTATTATGTGCAAAATATAATATAACTGTTATTTCAGATGAAATTCATTGTGATATACGACCTAACAACTCTGTGTTTTACTCTATGTTAAATTGGAGCGAAATTTTAAAAGACAAGCTTGTTGTTTTAAAATCAGCTAGTAAAGCATTTAATCTTGCAGGTCTGAAAAATTCATATATTATTGCAAAAGATCCTGAAATTAGAAGGCGTATTGATCGTTCTATCAATATTAACGAAATATGTGAAGTAGGACAGGCAGGAGCTATGGCTACAGTTGCAGCCTATAACGAAAGTGCATCCTGGCTTTATGAACTTAATGATTACATAGAAACAAACTATCAATACCTATGTAATTTCATAAAGACAAAACTGCCAAAACTAAAACTTATTCCACTTGAGGCTACATATTTAGCGTGGGTTGATTGTAGATCTCTTCCTATAAGCTCGCTTGAACTTACAGAAAAGCTTTTAAAAGAAGGGAAAGTTTATTTCTGTGATGGTGATAGGTACGGCAAAGGAGGAATTGGATTTATACGCATAAATCTAGCTTGTCCTAGATCTATATTATCTGAAGCCCTAAATAGAACTTTTAATGTAATATCAAAATTATAATAAGCTTCTAGAAGCATTTATTTCATCAAGAACAGACAAATCATGATGTGATTTTTCAATCATTTCACAACTTAAACCTTCACTATTCATTTTTAATTTTGTCTGTTCTAATGGACTTAAATTTGCTTCTATCTCAGGGTCTAACATTCTCTCTGCACTCAATAAAGGTTCTTGTTTTATGCATTGAGCTAAAAAAACATCTCTCAAGTTACCTTTTAAGAAAAGGGCTGACATTTCCTCAGCTCTTTTAAGATCATTATCTTGTGCGTAAAACTTTATTTCAGGACCTAAATTAAATTTCGATCTTAAATCATAATCATGATTTTTAGGTAAGCTATTATCAAGTCTTGGAGCGTCTGTGACATCCTTTGATAACATAGCCAGCATTAACGAGAAATCAGCACGATGATTATCTTGCAAAGATCTATTAAGTCGATCTCCAAGTTGTGACTCATCAACCAATAGCTTTGTATTAAGTTCAGAACAAATCATCATATCCCCCTTAGATAATTTTTTAACGGCATATAAATGATTTTCTTAAATAAAAAAAATGGCTCGATTTTACTCGAACCATCTTCTAACTTATAAGGAACCTAATTATTTACCAATAATCTGTCTAAGCATGCAACGCAAAGGTTCTGCAGCGCCCCACAGCAACTGATCACCTACAGTGAAAGCTGATAAGAATTTAGGTCCCATATTCATCTTACGTAAACGTCCAATAGGAACTTGCAGACCACCTGAAACAAAAGCAGGGGTTAACTCGCGTAAAGTTTCCTCTTTATGATTTGGAACTACTCTTACCCAATCATTATCTTCCGCTATCATCTGCTCAATCTCAGGAATACTGATATTCTTAGTCAGCTTGATAGTCAAAGCCTGACTGTGGCAACGTAAAGAGGAAATTCGTACGCAGTTACCATCAATTGGTAATTTGCCATCCTTATAACCTAAGATCTTGTTTGCCTCCGCCATGGACTTCCACTCTTCGCGACTCTGTCCATTCGCTAATTCTTTATCGATCCAAGGTAATACACTTCCAGCCAAAGGAGCTGTGAAATTATCAGTTGGGAAACTCTCTGAATTCATACAGGTACGAACTTTGCGCTCAATATCCAAAATAGAACTATTAGGATCTGCTAATTCACTCTTAACACAGTCATGTAAGCACCCCATCTGATTTAAAAGCTCACGCATATTCTTAGCGCCAGCACCAGAAGCTGCCTGATAAGTCTGAGTGGAAATCCACTTAACATAACCTTGTTTAATTAAACCAGCTAAAGCTACCAAAAGTAAACTTACAGTGCAGTTACCACCAATATAAGACAAGCATCCATTATTTAAAGCTTTGTCTAAAACATCGTGATTTACTGGATCTAGGATAATCTTTGTGTCCTCTTCCATACGTAATGTAGAAGCTGCATCAATCCAATATCCCTTCCAACCTGCATCACGTAATGGCTTGTACATTTTCGAGGTGTAATCACCACCTTGAGTGGTGATAATGATATCCATAGCCATTAATGCTTCTAAATTATAAGCATCCTGCAAAGTTCCATAATCCTTACCATTATAGGATGGAGCTTTTTGTCCTGCTTGAGATGTTGAGAAAAAAACAGGATCTATTAAGGCAAAATCATTTTCCTGTTGCATGCGCTCCATGAGCACAGATCCAACCATTCCTCTCCAGCCGATTAAGCCAACTTTTTGCATAGTGTCTCACCTAAATAAACATGCTAAATATCAACTATTAGTCGATAAAAATTAAATTCATTTATTTCCATAAAATCCCTACTTTTTTAAGTAGTAAGATTTTATATTTTAGCTTCTGTATTTGAAGCTGTAACTTAGATTAAGATCCTCAAATCTTATTTTTTACTGTCGATTAAACAAAACCTTGTTGAGTTTTATTTAAAATCTTAATCTCCCGTTTTGAGATGCAGATCAGATCTTAAAATGATTTTATTTTGTTTGTTCACATGATGCAACAGTAATAGATTTTTCAAAGCTTTTCTTATCATCTGTAATGTGTACTATGATCTTTTTTCCTTTATCAATAGCCCTAGAAAACAAGCTAATTGAACATAAATTTTTTCCTTGCTGAATAAAATTAGTTATTTTTTTATCCTTATCTTCCAAACTTAATCCATCAAAAGCTTTTGATGATTTCTCTAAATTTATAATAAATTCATATGGTTTATCTGAAATTGAAACTAGCGTAGTTTCTTCGTCAAATTTGTAGGGAAGCATTTGAGATAAGCCAATAACCTCTGCCGTCCAAGGATCTCTATCTTGCCAATATCTATAAGCAAAGAATGCACCAAAACAGATCACAATTACTATAAATAGCCGTAAATTTCGCATACTACTGTTAGCTAAATGTGCTTTTTCTTTTTTTAACCGCTCCTTGAGTTTACTTGCTTTATCATAAAATAAAGTATCAACTTGTACAGAATCCTCTTTGGTCATTCTTTTATCTTTTATAAATGCTTCTTTTTCTCTTCTTCCCCTCATTTCATTCCCTTCATAATTAAGTGTTTTGTTAAATTTCTCAATACGTAATTTTACCTCCTCAGGTAAAATATCCTGCACCCCTAAACTTTCTTTACCACTTTTATCGCCAAAAATTCGTCTCTTAGATTGCAAGGCTTTTCCAATAAAAGTTTCAGCCTTCATAACCCCACTATCATCGCAAGGCTTATTTTCCATCGCCATCCTCATTTAAAAAAACGCCATTTTCTCAATATGCTATCATAGTGCAATAAGAAAAATTTATGGTTTATGTTCACTGGTAAAAACAATGACAACTATTATTGGTAAAGATGCTCCTCTAGAAACAACCCTAAGTAGATTTAAATCTATCTTAGAAAAATTAAAGATTGAGGTTATAGAAACAGATTGGTTAAACCCACTACCTAATGTATTCTCCGTACATTTGGCAATAACATCATGCCCATGTATTTATTCTAATGGAAAAGGATCAAGCCATGATGCAGCATTAGCATCAGCATATGGCGAACTTTTTGAGCGTCTTTCAACTCACAATGTCTTTTCAGACTACTACTTAGGTCTTGAGAATTCCAATGCATCATTTGTACATTTCCCTGATGAAAAATGGACTGAAATAAAAAAAGATGATAACTCTGTCCCAAATGATATTTTAAATGTATCCTTACGCCGATTTTATTGTCAAGAAAATGGTGTAACAATGGAGGGTCTTGTAGATCTGCAATCCTCTTCTTTCTCCAGAGGCGTATGTTCTATTCCATTTGTAAATGCAAGAAATGGAGAAATTGTATACTTTCCTATAAATCTTTTAGATAATCTCTATGGCTCAAATGGTATGAGTGCAGGTAATACAGAATATGAGGCATTAGTACAAGGACTATCAGAGATTATTGAGCGTTATGTAAAAAAAGAAATTATAAGTAGAGGATTAAGCCTGCCTGAAATTCCTTTAGAGATTATTTCAAAATATCCAAAATCAAAGGAAACATTAGCTCAGTTACAAGGTGGTGGAATTAAAGCTATTTGTTATGATGCATCCTTAGGTGGCAAATTTCCTGTTGTTTGCGTTGTTCTAATCAATCAACGTAATGGCACTTGCACTGCGTCATTTGGAGCTCATCCAATATTTGAGGTTGCCTTAGATAGAACCTTAACTGAACTTATGCAAGGAAGGTCTTTTAGTGACCTTGATAATTTTGAAGAACCTACATTTGATCTTGAGCGCACATCAGATACAGTAAATCTAGAAAGTCATTTTGTAGATTCAACCGGGCTTCTTCCTATGCAAATGTTTAGGGAGGTTCCTGATTATCGATTTATTGCTTGGGATTTTTCAGGTTCAACTCATGATCAATACAAAGCCTTAAGATACATGATTGCAAAATTAGGATTTGATATCTATGTCAGAGCTTATAAAAATTTAGGCATTCCAGTTTATCGTATTATAGTTCCAGGCATGAGTGAAATTTATCCAGTAGATGATTTGATCTATAACAATCTTAATGCTGCAATAGATTTTCAAGATTCATTACTATCACTACCTCAATCTCAAGAATCTGCTGAAACATATGAAAACTATTTAGAGGAACTTGATAATGAGGATTTTGATAACTCAACTTTAGTTTTACAAGTTCTAGGAGTTCTACCTGATGAGGGTACAGCATGGGAGACTTTACGTTTAGGTGAACTTAAATGCTTGATAGCTCTTGCAGCACAACAATATGAACCTGCTTTAACCTATGCTTCCTGGACTGCTAACTACAATCAAGAAAACTTTCCTCTTGAAAAACTAAGATTCTACAACTGTCTTATAAAGGTATTAGAAGCAAAAACAACAAATACCTTAAATGATGCAGACTATGCAAAAGCACTAAGCAATCTATTTGGTGCTGAAACTTATCAAAACGTTAAGGATCATTTAGAGGGGCGCGCTCAATTCTATGGCTTAAAAGCATCTGATCTAAACTTAACTGGATTTGCATCTCATCATGAGCTAATCAGAATTTACAACCTTATAAAAGAGGCTAACCTTGAAAATATTCAAGAATAAACTTGCAACTTTATTTACTTTAGCAACCTTAATAATAACAGGTTGTCAAAGTCCAGTTTTAGAAGAAAAGCAGGCAATGATTACTGCAGATTATTGGCAAAACATGGAATCAAAACTAAATAAAGTAACTAATATTACCGAGCAAGGACGTATAGGAATAATCAATCATAATGAACGCGGTAGCGCAAATTTTTACTATACATTTAACAATGACAAACTAAATATTGAATTAACCTCACCTATAGGTTCACAAATTGGAAATTTAGACGTCAATAAAGAAGGAGCGTTGCTAAACTTTAACGGACAAATTTATAAAGAAGATAATGAATCTTTACTTTTATATAAACTTATAGGTTTTACTATAGATAAATATACTCTTAATAAAATCATATTAGGAATTCCTAAAGGAGAAGTAAAAAGAGATCTTCAAGGTCGCATAATTTACGCAAAAACAAATGATTATGAAATCATATATGGAGATTTCAGTGAGTTCAACGATATAGCTATTCCAAAGGAAATTACTCTAAAGGGAAGTGCTGAAACTATAAAATTAAAAGTAAATATAGTACTTGAGGTAAAGTAATGTTTTCTACTACTAGCCCTTGCAAGCTAAATTTGTTTTTATACATTACAGGTAAAAGGCTTGACGGTTATCACAACCTGCAGACTCTATTCACTATCTTAAATTATGGTGACAAAATGCATTTTAATTTAAGAGATGACGGTGAAATAAAACTTTTAACAGATTTCGGTTTTCCTCAATCTGAAAATTTAATTTATAAAGCTGCTTTAGCCTTAAAAAATGAAGCAAAAAAAAATTTAGGTTGTGAAATCTCAGTAAACAAAGTTTTAGCACAGGGTGGTGGTTTAGGAGGAGGCTCATCTAACGCAGCTACAACATTACTTGTTTTAAACAAACTCTGGCATCTTGATTTAACAGAAGAAAAGCTTTTACAAATAGCTCGCTCATTAGGCGCTGATGTTCCAATATTTGTAAAAGGGCGACCATGTTTTGCTCAAGGTATAGGAGATATTCTTGAACCTATAAAGATAAAACCTCGTTTTTATATAGTTTGCAATCCAAAGGTTCAAGTTCCTACAAAACTTATGTTTAATTCTGAGCTTTTAAAAAAGGACAGTCCTAAACTTAGTTATGAGGAACTTTTAAAAAAACCTTTTGAAAACTGTTTTACAGCACCAGCTTTAGCATTATTTCCTCAAATTGGAGACCTTTTAGCTCTTTTAGCTCAATATGGTAAAAGTTATATGTCAGGTAGTGGTGCTAGTTGCTTTATATCCTTTGACACAGAAAAAGAGGCTATTGATGTTTTTGAAAAATTAAAGGCTCAGGGTATAAGCTGCTTTTTAGCTCAGGATTGCGAGATATCGCCAGTATTATTAGATTTAAAGAGAATTTAATTCCTTTTAATTTAAATCTAAGCAAAATTACAAACATTGTAGATTTAATTACAGAAATTTATCACTTAAATTTCTAGTCAATATTAAAGATCCTAAGGCCTGTTCCTTAAATTAACAGGAACAGGCCTTTTAACTTTTTTTTACATATTATTTAAGATGTTGCCATTTAATTTATTCTTTATTCGATTTTTAATAGCTCTAAATCCTTAAAGGTCTTCTTAAATAAGTTTAAGTAGACCTTTCCTTTTTCAAAGTAAGATTAGATCTTACTGTAATTAGCATTCCCAGAATAATTACTATACCGCCTAACAACTGAGCAATTTTAACCACCTCATCAAGGATGGTTATGCCTATAAAAGCTCCTGCAAGAGGAATGAGATATACAAAAACTCCAGCCTTTGTAGCACCAACTTTAGTTACGGCATAGTTCCACGCAATAAAAGCAAAAATTCCAGAAGCAAAAACTAGATATAAAAAAGAAATAACAGAGCTTAAATCTATTTCATGATAATAAAGACTTCCACTTAAAGCCCCGGCAATAATACAGACAAGACCTCCAATAATAGAAGTCCAAGCGGTTAAAGCTACTGCACTAATATTTTTTCCAAGACGCCATCCTACTACTATATAGCCTGACCACATAGATTCAGAAATTACTACCAAAAGATCGCCATTGTTAAATTTTAAGGATAAAAGAGTATCTAAGGATCCCTGTGCAACAATAAAAACAGCTCCTAAGCATGAAATTATAATTCCACACCATCCAGTATAACTTAAGCGCTCTCCGATTAATAAAAAAGCCAGAATGGTAGTAATAGTAGGACCAATACTTTCAATTAAAGCTGTATTTGTAGCAGTAGTGATTGACAAAGCTTTAAACAGCAAAGTGTTGTGTAAGCAAATTCCCATTACGGACATGAGAATCATAATCTTTAAATTGTATAGCCCAGGTTTAAAAGCTTTCCTATCTTTAATAAGATATAACCAGGCAAATAAGATTATACCTGCAACTAAGAAACGAGCACCGGTAATTAACATAGGGGATACTTGCTGAACTAATGTTCTTCCTGATGCAGGAGTTCCTCCCCAAATAAAGCATACAAAAATTAAAAGTAAATAGTGACCTAAATGGCTGTTTCTTCCTGCTGTTAATTTAAGGTTACTTATTGTCTTCATTCTCTTCTACAGCAGTCCCCTCAATCGTACGGCCCTTATGATTTGTTTCTTTATAGTCACTTGTATAATGAGTTTGACTATGGCTTCTTTTATAAGCATCACCAACAAAACTATGTACTGGAGGAACTAATAATATAAGAGCTAAAACGTCAGATATAAAACCAGGAAAAATAAACAAAAAACCAGCAAGTGGAAGCCAAATTATAGATATGTCTATACGTTGCATTTGCTGCATTTGCAAAATAACCTGCTTAAATCGCAATTTAACTAAGATAAAACCTATAACCATAGAAATAAACATTAAAGTTATAGTCTCAAAAGCACCAATTGCAGAGCCAACCTTGATTAAAACAAGAAGTTCTAAAATAAATAATAAAAATAATGATATAAAGATCTTTTTCATATAATTACGATTGTTAAAATAAAAAGAAAAAACGGAACCTAAAAATAATGCTAAAAAAACTTATTATAATTTTAAATATTTTGCTTTGTTTCTCAATCCCCCAAGCCATATCATCTGATGATCTTGATAATCTTTTTAAAATACCAGGAATTAAAGGCTCTATAAATACAGAGCTAAAAAACGCTCAACCTTTTTTAGTAAAAAAAGAATATAAAGATAAAAAGGCTATATTTAATTTTACTCTAGCAAAAGGCGCTTATCTTTATAAAGATGCATTTAAAGTTTCAGGAAGCAATATTCAAGCTTCAATAAGTTTTAATAAAAATGCAGAAATTCTCTCAGATGAGCTAGGTGAAAAAGAAGTTTTTTTTGGAAATTTAAATGTAACTGTAAACATTATAAATGCCCCTAATGGAGGTATTTTATACCTTACATATCAAGGATGTGATGCTCAGGGAATATGTTATCCTAAAGCAAAAGAGAATATAGCAATAGATGTTGTTGAAAATAATATAGCTCTTCTCTCTAGTGCTCCCCCACAAAAAAGCCTTTTCTCAAACCTTGATCAAAACTTACTTCTAACTTTGTTTTTAAGTTTTATCCTTGGCATAAGTCTAGATCTTACACCTTGCGTACTACCTATGCTCGCAATTTTCTCCACCATGATTACAGGGAGTAAACATAAGAGTTTTAGTAACACTCTTATCCTTAACCTATGTTACCTTTTAGGCTTATGTTTAACCTATACAATTTTAGGTTTTGTATTTGCTCATTTTGGATTAGCTGCACAAGCCTTTTTACAACACCCTTATGTAATTATGGCCCTTTGTGCGATTTTTATTTATTTTTCACTAGATTGCATGGAGGTTATAAAACTAAAGCTTCCGTCTCATTTTAATAATTTCTTAACAAAAAAATTATCTAACCAAGAACAAGGAAAAATAAGTTCTGCTTTCATTTTTGGGCTTATATCGGCTTTACTATCAACTCCTTGTACCAGCGCTCCTCTTGCAGGAGCATTGCTCTATGTAATGCAATCAGGAAACATTCTAAATGGGAGTTTATTATTTTTATTTATTGGTTTAGGAATGGGACTACCATTAGTTTTTATTGGAGTTTTTGGACAACGTTACCTTCCTCGTGTAGGGCGTTTTAGCGTTATTATCCGTCGTTTAATGGCTATAGCGTTATTAGCTATGGCTTATTACATATCATTACATCTTTTAGGAAATTATAAACATTTAGTTTTATGTCTACTTATAGCTTTCTGTTGCTCTTATATTCTTTTTAGTTTATTTAACGTAACTAATAAAAAGACAAACCTAAAATTTTTAAGCACTCTATGCGTCGGACTTACAGCTTTTGTTTTAAGTTTCTACTTAATTGAAAGTAGTGAAAGAATACCTCCAGGATTTACACTTATAAAAAAGCCTCAGGAATTATCTATTTGTAAAGATAAACCATGTCTTATTACATTCTCAGCTCAATGGTGTAGTAACTGTCATAGTCTTGACAAAAATATTTATGGAAGTGAAGAATTTTCTTTAAAGGCTAGAAAATCAAAAATAATAACTCTAAGAGTTGATATGACAAAACCTGATACAAAACACAATAAAGAATTTACAAAATTATTTAATCTTATTGGTGTTCCTACCTATGTTCTATTAGATAGTAAAGGACAGTTTGTAAAAAGCGATATTGGTATATTTGAAAAAGAAAGTCTTTTTGAGGCTATAAGTAATTTATAGTTGGCGTCGTGCTTTTCAAAGTATAATTATCTCGCTTTAACTTATAAACAAGTACAAAAAAGACCATCTTTATAAAATTTGACGGTCTTTTTCTTGAAATAAATAACAGTTAAACTTTTTTATTTACCGGTTTTAGCAGGAGCTTTTTCATCTTCTGATTTATTTTCTGTATCTTTGCTCTCTGCTTTTTTTACATCAACTAATGTTACATCGAAAACTAATACAGAATTAGGCTTAATAACGTCAGCTGCGCCTGCCTCTCCATAAGCTAAATTAGCTGGAATGTAGAACTCAAACTGAGAGCCTGCCTTCATTAGCTGTAGACCCTCGACCCAACCTGGGATCATATTATCTAGAGGGAATTCAACTCCTTCTTTTTGTTCATCAAAGACTTTACCATCAATAGTTGTACCCTTATAGATAACATTAATGGTGTCGCCACTCTTAGGAGTTAAACCATTACCCTCTTTTATAACTTTATACTGAAGGCCTGAAGATGTAACTTTAACACCTTCTTTTTTAGCATTTTCTTCTAAAAACTTCTTACCGGCCTCTAAATTAACCTGAGCCTCTTTCTTTGCCTGAGCTTCCATGGCTTCCTGTACTTTCTTATCAAGATCACGTAAAACAGTTTCAATTGTCTTAGTATCTAATGAAGATTTATCAGCTAATGCATCAGCAAAACCTTGCTTGATAAAAGCCTCATCAAGTTTACCTATATACTGCTCTTGAGTAGACTGCAGGTGACGTAAGTAAGAACCAACAGAAGCGCCAATGGCATATGAAGATTTAATTTCAAAACTACTCTTATCGTTAACGGTTAATTTTTGTTCCTGAGCTTGTTTTGCTACATCTGCAGCCTGATTTGCTGTTTTTTCATCTTTGCATGCAGTAAGACCTAAGGCTAAGGCTATAGTTAAAGCCATAACTGAAAGCTTTGATTTGGTATTCAAAATTTTTTCTCCAAACTTAATATTGCAAATTAAAACTTGCTAAGTTTTACTCCTAGAAGAGTAAAAGTGCTCAAACGTGTTAATCTTATGGGGAATGATAATACCACGAAGTGTAAGTTTTATATCATTCTCATTAGTGATTTCACCTATCTTGGTAATTCTAGTATTTGTAATTTTGGCTAAATTAAGGAGTTCTTTTTTATAAGTTTTTGGTGATGTAAATAAAAGTTCATAATCACCTCCGCCCCCTAAAGCTAAATCAATACATTCCTCAAAAGGAATTGAAAGCTCCTTTAATCGCTCATCATAAGGGATATAACTTAGCTCTATATTAGCCCCTACTCTACTTTCGCTAAGTATATGTTTTAAATCACCTATAACTCCATCTGAAATATCTATAGCGCATGAACTTATACCTAAAAGTTGTGCCGCAAATAAATTACGTGAAGACGGCATCATGCTCTTTTTATACAAGTCACAAAATAATTCTTTATACTTAGGATACTTTCCATAACCTAGAGCTACAGCAAAGGCAGGTAATCCTAACGATCCTGTTACATAAATATCATCGCCTACAGATGCTTTACTACGTCTTAATGACTGCCCTTTCTTTACTAAACCAAAAGCTGTTACCGTAAATGATAAGGGGCCTTTGCTAATATTACCACCTACTAAAGCAATTGGATTTTCATCTACCTGAGATGCTTTAGCACAGTCGAAATACCCTAAAGAAAAGTCTTTTAAAAAAGGCTCGCTGGAATCTTTTAAGGATAAGGATAATAAAGTACAAAAAGGTTTAGCACCCATCGCTGCTATATCAGATACGTTAACAGCTAATGTTTTGTAACCTAAAAGATAAGGATCTGTATTTTCAAAGAAGTGAACACCTTCGTTTAAGGTATCAGTAGTTACGGCAAGTTCATAACCATCAGGAATATTTAAAAGAGCACAATCATCCCCAACACCTAAACTCACCCCTTCTCTATAATCAAAGCCCGAAAAATATCGGGCTATAAGTTCAAATTCACCTAAAGACACGTTTAGCTACGATCCGCTTGACGTAAACCATGTACAACCTTATCAAGTACACCATTTACAAACTTATGACTATCTTTCTCAGCAAAAGATTTTGCTAACATAATTGCCTCGTTGATAACCACACGGAAAGGAACCTCTTGTCTAAACATTAACTCGAAGGTACCTAAACGTAAAACGGCTTTATCTACCTCATCTAAATCATCTAAAGGACGAGTTAAATAAGGAGAAAATACCTCATCTAGTTGCTTGTAATTGGTAATAACTCCACTTATAAGATCGTGCATATAGTTAAGATCAGCCCCTTGGATTGGTTGATCTTCTCGAAATTGCTTTTCAATTTCAGCTGCATTGGTACCAGTCATCTGCCACTGATAAATAGCCTGAACTGCAAAATGGCGAGCTTTATGCCGCATAGCCGGGGTTGCTGAACCTTCAGTTTGATCTATCATTTCTTTTCCCTTTTTATAATTGCTTTAAAACATTAACCATTTCTAAGGCACTAGCTGCAGCCTCTGCACCTTTATTACCCATCTTAGAGCCTGCTCTTTGTACAGACTGATCTAAGTTATCAGTAGTCAAAACTCCATTAGCAATAGGTACACCTGAACTTAAGGTGACCTGGGTTAAGCCTTTAGCACACTCATTTGCAACAACTTCAAAATGATATGTCGAACCACGGATTACACATCCTAAAGCAATAATTGCATCATACTTACCGCTTTTAGCTAACTTTTCACAAGTTAAAGGTATTTCAATAGCCCCAGGAACGTGAACTAATGTAATTTGTTCCTCTGGAACTTCGCCTTCTCGTTTTAAAACATCAAGAGCTCCGTCAACCAAGCGCTCACAAATAAAGCTATTAAAACGTGATACTACAATGGCAAAACGACCATCACGACAAGGTAAATGACCTTCAATTCTGTTAATCGACATTTTTTTCTCCAAAAAAATAAAAACTTCTTACACAAAGCCGTTTTCTAAAAGCTTCTTATAGGTAAGCTCCAGAGAGTTACTTTTACTTGTCATAAGACGCTCTAAATAGCGAGCTAAGACATCAGCTTCTAAATTAACCTCAGAACCTTCTATCCAATAAGAGAAGTTTACTGCCTCTTGTGTATGGGGAATAAGAGTTAATCGCATAAGATCTTTATCAATACCATTTACCGTTAAAGATACCCCGTCAACAGCAATTGATCCTTTTGGAGCTATATAACATAAAAGATCATTTGGTACTTTAATAATAAGATCTACAGCATCATCTATATTACGTCTCTCAACAACAAGACCAATACCATCTACGTGGCCTTGTACTATATGGCCTCCAAGATGTGTTGTTGGGGTACAAGCTAATTCTAAGTTTAACTTTTGACCTCGACGATAATTTTTAAATGCAGTGCAAGCAACTGTTTCAGATGAAACATCTGCTTCAAAGCCATCGCTTGAAATATAGGTTGCGGTTAAACAAACACCATTGCAAGCAATAGAATCGCCTAGTTTTACACGATCTTTTACCGCAAAAGCTTCAGGCGTTTTAACTTTAATGTGAAAACCATGGCCCCTGGAGGACAACTCTAAAAGCTCGCCGACATTTTCCACTATTCCGGTAAACACTATTCCTCCTTTAAAAGATGCAATAATACATCATCACCACACTTTTTGAGTTTATGTAATTTAAACTTTAAAGCATCACATAAAAGTTTTGGGCTATCAGTTTTAAATGCTTGACGGCCTTGATACCCTAAAAGTTTTGGAGCAATAAACACAAAAAGCTCATCGGCTAAATTCTGCTCAATAAAGGCAGAAGATAAAGTTGCGCCCGCCTCTATAAAGCAGTGACGATAAGATCTATCACCTAAATATTTAAGTAAAGACTTAAGATCGATATGCTCCCCATCTTTTGGTAAATATAAAATAGTAAGAGAATCTGAATATTTCTGTTCAGTATAGTTACCATTTACCTTACTTGAGGCCTGAACTAAAATCGTATTTCCTTCCTTAAAAATAGGGAAAGCATCAGGAGAAAGTCTTCCTCTCGAATCTAAAACGACCTTCAATGGTTGGCTAAAAGGAGTATCTCCAATTGCATTTAAAACTTTTTTTGGTAATTCATTAAAACGAACATTAAGTCTAGGATTATCCGCAATTACCGTATCTGAACCTGTAACAATCACATCTGATTGTGCTCTTAGCTTTTGTACGTAAGAACGACTTTTATCAGATGTAATCCATTTACTCTGCCCGTCACATAAGGCTGACTTAGCATCAGTACTCATGGCTACCTTAACACTTACATATGGATAAGGGCCACTCACGGCTTTCATAAAAGCACGATTTAAATACATTGCTTGTTTTTCAAGTACATGCTCTGACACCTCAACACCTGCAGCCCTCAAAATTTGTATTCCTCGACCACTTACCTTTGGATTAGGATCAGTGCATGCTATCACGCATCGAGAAATTCCTGCTTCGCTTAAGGTTTTTGCACAAGGTGGAGTTCTTCCATAGTGAGAACACGGTTCTAGCGTCACATAAGCGGTTGCACCTTTTACCTCAAACTTGGCATCCCTCAGGGCCATAATTTCAGCATGAGGCTGACCTGCTTTATGATGATAACCACGACCTATAACCCTGCCGTCGCGCACGATTACACAACCTACAGCAGGATTTGGAAATGTAGTAAACCGACCCTTTGAAGCAAGCTTTAGAGCCTGCTTCATAAAGAGTCGATCTATTTTTAACTTACTATCTAAACTCATTAGTCTTTGTAGACCGGGAATTTAGCACATAAAGCCTGAACACGTTCACGGCACTTTAAGATAACATCATCATTTTGATAATTATCTAAAACATCACAAATGATGGATGCTAATTCCTTAATCTCAGGCTCCTTGAAACCACGACGAGTACATGCAGGAGTTCCAACTCTCAGACCAGAGGTTACAAAAGGAGAACGAGTTTCGCCAGGAACTGTATTCTTGTTTACTGTTATAAAAGCCTTACCTAAAGCAGCTTCAGCGTCCTTACCGGTCATTTCAAGTCCAATGAAATCCATTAGGAATAAATGGTTTTGAGTTCCACCTGAAACAACCTTATATCCACGCTTAATAACTTCCTGTGCTAAAAGCTTGGCATTCTTTACTACCTGCTCTTGATATTCCTTATACCAAGGCTCCATAGCCTCCTTAAAGACGATAGCCTTCGCCGCAATAATGTGCATTAAAGGACCACCCTGAGAACCAGGGAAGATTGCTGAGTTTAACTTCTTATAAATAGTTTCATCATGGCAGTTAGAAAGTATAAATCCTGAGCGGGGACCACCCAATGACTTATGGGTTGTTGAAGTTACAACATGAGCATAATCAATTGGACTTGGATAAACACCAGCTGCAATAAGACCTGCTACATGAGCCATATCTACCATTAAATATGCACCAACAGCATCTGCTATTTCACGCATTTTCTTCCAGTCAACGATTCCAGAGAAGGCAGAGAAACCTGCAATAATCATTGTAGGTTTGCACTCTTGAGCTTGCTTTAAAATAGCATCATAATCAAGCTCACCGGCCTCGTTAACCTCATATCCTACAGCATGATAAAACTTACCTGAGAAACTAACTGGGCATCCGTGAGTTAAATGGCCACCTGATGATAAGGATAATCCCATAACAGTATCACCTGGTTTGCAAAGGGCCTGATAAACTGCAGCATTAGCTTGAGAACCTGCATGTGGTTGTACGTTTGCAAACTCACATTTAAATAACTTGCATGCGCGATCAATAGCTAACTGTTCTACCTTATCAACATATTCACAACCACCATAGTAGCGCTTGTTAGGATAACCTTCAGCATATTTATTAGTCAGCTGTGAACCTTGTGCCTCCATAACGCACTTTGATGCATAATTTTCTGAAGCAATAAGTTCAATATGGTCTTCCTGACGCTGATTTTCAGCGGACATAGCAGACCAAAGATCGGGATCATAAGCGGCAATTGACTCAGCTTTGTTAATGAAGCTCATTGAAAAATTCCTCGGTAAATCTGTAAATCCACACCTGTGAATCCACAATAAAATTACCTGCGCATTTTAACATTTTTTGCAGATTACTTCTCACATTTAGTAATTCAATTCGGTAAAGATGCAATTTAGCTAATAAAATCCAAAGAATAAGTGTAAAGCTAAAATGTTAAACACTGTATAAGTGCTAAAAAATAACTAAATAACCACCACAAAATCTGAAAAAAATCACGAAAATTTTTTTTATTTTTATAAAAATTTAGGTGTTTGCTACATATAACACTTTTGTTTTAGATAAAATTGGGTAAAATAGACCAACCCATTCTTCTCGGAGTCATATTTTGAACAAATTATCGATTCTCGTTATTAATGGTCCTAATTTAAATCTTTTAGGCACTCGTGAACCAGATATATACGGCCATGAAACCTTAGAGGACCTTGAAGCGCGTCTCAATCAAGTAGCGCAGGAATTGGATGTAAGTTTGGAACATTTCCAATCAAACCATGAAGGAGCTATCGTTGATAAAATTCAACAATCTCGCGATCGTGTTGACTTCATCCTTTTAAATGCTGGCGCATACACCCATACTAGTGTGGCAATACGCGATGCTTTATCTGGTACAGATATTCCTTTTTTTGAAATACATGTATCTAATGTTCATAAACGTGAGGAATTTCGACACCATTCTTATTTAAGTGATGTAGCCGTAGGCGTCATCGTAGGCTTTGGTCTTGAAGGATACGAATTTGCCTTAAGAGGCGCTGTATCTAAGCTCAGAGCAAACAGTCTTTAGAAAACAAAATAGGATATACTCCATGCAAATTGACATTCATAAGATAGCTAAACTTATTGAAATCGTTTCTAAATCAGACATCAATGAGATAAATCTAAAGCAAGGAGAGGAAGAGCTAAAAATCTCCCGCACTGCTCCTAATGCTGTAACTGTTCCAGTTCAAACCGTTATGCAAGCTCCAATGCAAGCCCCAACTGTGGCCACTGCTCAAGCTCCTGTACAAACACCTGCGGCAGAAGTTAAGGCAGAAGCCCCGGCTGTAGATGTAGCAAAGCTTATGAAATCTCCAATGGTTGGCACGTTCTACCGTTCAGCATCTCCTACTGCAGATCCTTTTGTAGAAGTTGGTAAAGTAGTAAAAGAGGGCGATACCCTCTGCATTATTGAGGCCATGAAGATGATGAATCAGATTCAAGCTGATCGTAATGGCACCATCAAGAAAGTATTAGTTGAAAACGGTTCTACCGTTGAATTTGATCAGCCACTGTTTGAGTTCGAATAATAAAAGCCAAAAGTCCCTGATTGTTAAAATAAAGTTAGGGACATATTTTTGCCTTGATTGTTTAACTTAAACTGTAAATGGAGGCTGCATTAAATTTAAACTGCAGCAAAAATATGAAGCTTGAAAAAGTTTTAATTGCAAACCGTGGTGAAATCGCTTTACGTGTTTTGCGAGCTTGCCGTCAAATGGGTCTAAAAACTGTTGCTGTACATTCAACAGCAGATCGTGATTTGATGCACGTCAAATTAGCAGACGAAACAGTATGTATAGGACCTGCGTCCCCAAAAGATTCTTATCTTAATATTCCTTCTATTATTGCAGCTGCAGAGTCAACTGGCGCATCTGCTATTCACCCAGGCTATGGATTTCTGTCTGAAAATGCAGATTTTGCGGAAATGGTCGAAAAGTCAGGCTTTATTTTTATAGGACCTACTGCAGATACAATCCGTCTTATGGGTGATAAGGTTTCTGCAAAGAAAGCCATGCAAAGAGCAGGAGTCCCTTGCGTTCCTGGCTCTGCTGGGGCATTAAGCGATAATATTGAAGAAAATAAAAAATTAGCAGCTTCAATTGGCTACCCTATAATAATCAAAGCTGCCGGTGGCGGTGGCGGACGAGGCATGAGGGTTGTTCGTAACGAAAGCGAATTAGAAGAATCAATAGCTCTGACTCGTCGCGAAGCTGATATGTTCTTTAATAATCCTGCTGTATATATGGAGAAATTCCTAGAAAACCCTCGTCACATCGAGTTCCAGGTTTTATCCGACGGTCAGGGCCATGCTGTTTATCTAGGTGAACGCGATTGCTCAATGCAACGTCGTAATCAAAAAGTTTTAGAAGAAGCTCCTGCTCCTTTTATTACTGCAGAACAGCGCAAGACTATTGGTGAACGTTGCGCTCAAGCATGTATCGATATTGGCTACAGAGGCGCAGGCACTTTTGAATTCTTATATGAAAATGGCGAATTCTACTTCATTGAGATGAATACTCGTGTTCAAGTAGAACACCCTGTTACAGAAATGATCACAGGTGTTGATATTGTTCGAGAAATGATTGCTGTTTGTGCAGGAATTCCTCTCTCTGTAAAACAAAGCCAAATTAAGATCAAAGGCCATGCTTTTGAATGCCGTATTAACGCAGAAAATCCTCAAACATTCCTACCATCTCCAGGCGAGATAAAGTGGCTACATGTTCCAGGTGGTCCTGGTGTACGCTGGGATAGTCATGTCTATCAAGGATATAGAGTTCCACCTCACTATGATTCTTTAGTAGGAAAACTCATTGTTTATGATGATGATCGTGAATTAGCTCGTTTACGTACTTTAGAGGCTTTAGATGAGCTCATCATAGAAGGTATTCAAACTAATATTCCTTTACACAAAGACCTATTAACTGATCCGGTTGAAATAAAAGGTGGTGCAAGCATCCACTATCTTGAGCATAAATTAGCAGGCACTGCTGATGATGTAAATTCAAAAGATCAAAAACAGGAATAATTAATTCTAAACTTTATTAGATAATCCCCCGTATTTAGATGTGCTACTAATAAATACGGGAGATTTTTTCATCTTAATCTTGAGTTTATACAAAAAAAAAACTAAAGAGATTTTTCTAAAAGTTTAAATTAGGATTTATACTAATATTGCATTGGTAGACACTCTACTTAGGGTAAACATCGCATTAAAACTTTAAGCCTTTTTTTCTTCTAAAAAATCCTAGATAAAATTATCCTTTCACCAAGAGACGATAATGTATTTAAACAGTTACTTATGAAAGTTTAATATCAAAAAGGTATTGCTGAAAAAAAATAAAAGTACAAAATCACCCTCGAGGATGAGCCTTTTTATATACATCATGCAATCGAGTTGTTGCTACATGGGTATAAATTTGTGTTGTAGATAAAGAGCTGTGCCCAAGAAGCATTTGTACAGTACGTAAGTCTGCATCATGATTTAATAAATGGGTTGCAAAGGCGTGACGAAATGTATGAGGGGATATATTAGGATCTAAGCCTAATAACTTTGCATAAAATTTGACCCGATACCAAAAAGCAATCCTTGTTAATGGACCTAGTCCTTTTGCAGATAGAAAAACAAATTTACATTTTCCCTCAGGATCTTTTTCTTTTCTTCCCGTTGCAATATAAGTTGACAACCAATAGCAAGCATTCTCACCTAAAGGAACTAAACGATCTTTTCCGCCCTTTCCCCTGATTAAAACGAATCCGTCAGTTAAATTTAAATTATCAAAACTAAGCTTTGTAAGCTCACTTACTCGCAAGCCTGTGGCGTAGAGAGTTTCTAACATAGCCTTGTCTCTAAGGCCTACAGAAGAGGTAATATCCGGAGCATTTAAGAACGCATCGACACACTCCTCACTCATAACACTTGGCAAGTGCTTTTCAAGTTTTGGGTTACCAACGCCTACAGTAGGATCATGTTCTATTCTATGATCTAATATTAAAAACCCACAAAAAGCTCTTAATGAACATAAAAATCGTGCAGCTGACGAGGCTTCATTATCCCCTCCAAATGCAAGGTAATTTTCTATATCCTCAGTTGTAAAAGGCTCTGATAAATTTCTCTGCTCAAGAAAATATAAAAACTGTTTAATATCCGAGCTATAAGCTCTGATAGATAACAGAGATAAACCTTTTTCAAGTAAAAGCCAATCCTCAAAAAGATTTAAGATATGGCTATGATTATCATTTATCACTTGAGGAGAGTAACAACTTGAGCAATAGTTTTTATTGCTTGTTTTTCAGCTTCATCAACAGTTACATAAAAATCAGAACCACGTTTTATTAAACAAAACTTGTAAACTCCGTCTTTTTGAGGATAAAAACGTAATTCCTCAAAACGAGAATTTGGGTTTAATTTAAGAGGTCCTGACTTAGGGCGTAAGACTCCAGGTGGAGTTAAATAACCGAAATTTGTGCCTGAAGTCCAATTTGCATCTGCAAACTTAAATTTATATGGAGACCAATCTGAACGTAACGTGGCAAGAGTACACAGATTACCATTATCCTCTCTTAAACGGTATGTCTCAGAAACAGCGTAATCGTTCATTTCTCCTCTTAAATAAATGGCGGGTTTGTTTTTTTCAGAATTTATATCTTTATTGTTACTTGAACAGGCACTAATGCAAAAACTAGCAAGGACAATACTACTTAAAACAAAAAATTTCTTTATTTTTTTCACTTTTAAAATCTCAATCAAATCATAAACAAATTTTACGTTTTTTTCGGTATTTATACAAATAATTTGCTCTATCATATTAAGATAGATATTAAAAAATTTGAGGGAGGTTTTCATGGGGATTAAAAAAAAACACTTCGTATAGGTCTAACTGGTGGCATAGCTTGCGGTAAAACCGTAGTTTCAGATCTTTTTAAATCACATGGAGTTCCGATAATTGATACCGATATTATAGCTCGTCAAGTAGTAGAAAAAGGTAGCAAGGTTTTAAAGAAATTAACAGAAGAATTTGGTCAAGATATCTTAACTGAAGAAGGATCACTTGATAGACGTTGTCTAAGACTTAAAGTCTTTGATAAAGAAAATAGTAATAATTTGAAAAAACTTAATGAAATAATGCATCCTGCAATTATCGACAGATTAAATGAGGAATATCTAAAAAGTGACTTCCCATATGTAATATTCGTCATTCCATTACTATTTGAGCATAATCTTGAAAAACTATGTGACAGAATATTAGTTATAGATGTAGATGAGAAAATTCAACTAGAACGTCTTACAACACGAGACAAAGTTAGCATGAAAACAGCGTTATCTATGGTGAAATCTCAGGTAGATAGACAGACTAGGCGTTCAAAAGCAAATGATTTAATTGATACTTCTTCTATATCATTGCTTGATTTGTCAAATAGCGTGTTAAAATTACATAAACAATATCTAGATCTTGCCAATAGAAGTTGAATGACAGTGTCATGTATAGTTACGATTTCCCTTTAAGTCCAAAAGCACGTACTTATTTAAAATTTGAAAATATATTTAAGAGATCTGATTTTCAAGTCTCTGACAAAAATCACGACCTTAACGCTGAACCTTATGTAATGTATATACTTAGGGCGATAGTGGATTATATCGATCTTTGTGATGGTTCAAGCTCAATAAAAATAGAGCTTTTAAAAGATCTCGAACGTTGTCACGCTAGATTAAATGAGTGGATAAAAAACCCCGAAAGTGATAGCGAGGCTATTGAAAGTCTAATTGCACAAATAAAAAGCGCTCGCAATTCATTAGACGGTTTTACCCGTCAACGGACTGTCTTAAAAGATGATAACCTTCTTGAGAGTGTAAAACAACGCTTTTTCTCTCCTTCTGGTGTTAATTGTTTTGATACTCCTATGTTCGAATTCTGGATGCATCTTCCAATAGAAGAAAGAGAAAACACTATCTTAAAATGGTTGCGAGAGCTTGACTGTCTACGTATTCCTGTATTAACAGTCCTTTATTTATGGCGACTTTGTGCAGAATATCAAAATAGAGTTGCAACTTGCGGTTTTATGCAAGAAAACGCTGATACCTGTGACATCATAAACATCCAATATGCAAAAGATATCAGAGGATATCCTGTTGTTTCTGGCTTCCAATCCAGAATAAATGTTCGCTTTTTACCTTTTGATAAAGGCGCAACTGTAGGTGATATTGATTTTAAAATTGCTTATATCAAGAGTTCTTTGCAATGAGTTTAAAAGATCTATTGCCCGAGGGCACATACGACGAAATCACTACTGAGCTTGAGCACTCTGGAGTAAAAACTGAAAATAAGTTAATAGTGCGTTGTCCACAGTGTGGAAAAATTATTAAATACGATACAAATAATCCCTATCGACCTTTTTGCTCACAACGTTGTCGCATTCTAGATTTAGGTGCATGGGCAAATGAAGAGAGAGTTATAAAAGGTCGACCTGTAAATGAGGATGAAGATGCGGATTTACTAAATGATCCTAATCTGCCTAAACGCCATGTTCCAGAAGATTAACAGTATTAGGAAAAAAACATTGAGCTCGCTTGTTAAATATAAACTAATTCCAACTATTTTATCTTCAGCTGTAGCTTTTATACTTTATGTGCCAGCTGTAGATTGTGCTGAGCAAAATACAAGTTACAGCATAAAAACCTATACACCAAAACAACAAAGTGGCCTTGATAAAAAGAAACAGGTTTTGGATTTTACAAATAAAACCTTGCAAACAATGAAAAGCAAAGCCACCTTCTGGTATCTTAAAAATAATCACGTCGCCAACGTCGCAACTTTCCCTGCAAAACTCTTGTCAGTTCAAAAACAAAATGTTTGGCAAAGTTCACCAAATCATGGTTTAACTGAACAGGATCGCAAATATTATTACGGCGTTCCCTCTTACCGCAAACCAGAAAAATTTGATCCTGATACAACCCCAATCTACGTTGAAAGTGATCAAGTTTTTGGAGATTTAAATAATAAAAAAGACGACCTTACTTATTATGGCAATGTAATAGTAAGCCAGGCTGATAACACTATAACAACAGATAAGTTACATTATAAGGGATCAAACCAAACCTTTAAGCTTACAGGATCCACCTTAGTAAGTACTCCAGAATATACTCTATCTACACAAAAGCCAGTTATTTCAAACCTTAAGAATAAGACCATCGAGCTTGAAGAATCCCAGATGCAAATGAATGGTTCATATGTAAGGGGTGAATCTCAAAGTCATAAAATAGATAGAGCTAATGGTAAACAAACACTAAAGAAAACTTCTTTAACATCGTGCCCGATTGATAATAACAGCTGGCACTTTAGTTCAACATCCGTATATCTTGACGAAAATGAACCTTTTGGTGAGGCTTGGAATAGTACTGTTTGGCTAGGCTATGTACCTGTTATGTATATGCCTTACTTGAAATTCCCTACTACAAGTAAAAGACAAAGTGGTGTCCTATATCCTAAGTTTAGTATTGGTTCAAATGGATTATATTTAGATCTACCAATCTATTTTAATCTAGCCCCAAATTATGACTGGACTTTTACTCCTGCCTGGGCTGGAGACCATCATTGGAAATTTGATAACCAATTTCGTTATATGCCTTTTGAAAATGTCACAGGTGAGATCAAATTTACCTACCTACCTGATGATCCTTCCTGGTCAACTACTGATTATAGACTAACCTCTTATAATCAATATAAAGGAGATAATACGGATAGAGCTCCATCTGGAGGATATAAGAGATGGTTCCTTAACATCAATCAAACGATGTGGTTTTTAGATAGAGATTTAACCTTTACTGTTGATTATTCAAGAGTAAGACCTAATGATTATAACTATATTAGTGATATTCTTGATACTAACGCTGCTGTTACAGATGATCACCTCATACAATCATTTAAAGGGGCATACTCAAACCGCTACATTGATGTATCAACAGAAGTCCGCAAATATCAAAGCTTAATAGATCCGCGTGCTAATGTAATTGCACCTTTTGCGTTAATGCCACAAGTAAAAGCATCTTATACAGAGACGTTCTCAAACTTGTTATTATCTTTAGACACAGAATTTAGTAGATTCTCACAAGATGAATATGAAGGATTACAAACCTTTAGCTCAGAGCGTACTCATATAGAACCTTCAATTAAATATCATATTTTTGATCAACGCGGTACTACCCTTGATGCTGGAGCTAAATTATTCTACACGCATTATAATCAAGGAGATATAAATAACCTTCCAAATTATTTTGGCCCCTATCTTGGATATGCAGATATTGCAGAAAACAAAGATCGTTTACTCTATCTTTTGGAATTACGCGGTAAAACTACATTTGAAAGAAAAGTTATTGATATGAATCATACTCAAACTCTTGAGCCTGAAATCAAATATCAATATATTCCTTATGAAGATCAAAATGATATAGCTCTTTACGATACTACAGATCGTTTAGATGATTTTTACACATTATTCTCCTATAAACGCTTTGCAGGTATTGACAGAATTGCTAACCTAAATACCTTAAGCTTAGGTGTAACGTCAAGACTACTTGACGCTCATGACAGAGAAATTATGCGTCTTGGTATTGCTCAAGCTTATAATTTTGAACCTACAAAAGTCACATTAAATGCTCGAGATCACTTCAACGACTATCCAAGATCTCCTTTAGCATTTATGTTTGACGCAACTCCATTTGAAATTGTTAATTTCCACACTTCAGGAACATATAATACAGAAGATACTGAACTTAATGCTTTACGCCTTGCTTTACGTTATGAAAATGAAGGCTATATAGCAGGAGTCTCATACCGTTTTGTAAATCAGGGAAATGTTGAAATTGGAGATACTGAGAAAAATCGAGATCTAAGACAAATTGGAGCAGAATTAGCGTTACCTATTACGGATAATGTTAAATTTGTTTCAGCCCTATATCGTGACTTAGAGCAAAATTATAATATAGATAAAAAATTAGCATTGCGTTATCAAGATAGTTGCTTTGCTGTAACCTTAGTCTACGAGGATTACATGCTGATGGATTGGAATAACTATTCACACGATAACGACCGCGTGATAGGTTTACAATTTGAGCTTAAAGGCTTCTACGCACTTGATGTGCATGGAATTGATAGTCCATCAACCACTGATACTCATTTTATTCCGTCTACAGACCCGGTTAACCTTAACCGTTAAGACAGAAAATACTCAAACAAGGATAAATATTATGAAGCTTTCATCAAAGGCCTTAAAGTTATCAAAACTTGCCATTTTAGGTCTTACCTTAACCGTAAGTACTTCATTTATAAACGAGGTTAGTGCCCAGATAACAAAATTAGATGGTACCGCAGCTATCGTAAACGGAAGCATAATATTAGAAAGTGAACTTAATGCAGAACAAAACCGCATTAAACAAATTGCAAAAGAAAATCGTTTTCAAATGGATGATATTGCATCTCGTAGAGCAGCAATGGAAAATCTTATTACAAGATCATTACTTTTAGAAATGGCTAGTAATTCAGGTTACGATTTAAATGATATGCAATTAGATCAAGCTTTAGCTCAAACTGCTGCTAATAACAATACCACACCTGAAAAATTGCTTGCATCTTTTGGAAAAGGCCTATCTGAGGCACAAGCTAGAGAAAAATTTAAAAATGAATTTTTGATTAGTGAAATTCGTAATTCTCGTGTACGTAGTAGAATCAACATATCAGAAGATGAAATAAACAATCTTGCACAAAACCTTCAAAAAAAAGGAAATGTAGAGCCTAGCTACAATTTAGGACAAATAATTATTCCACTATCCTTAAATCCTACAGAAAAAGAATATATTTCAACTCAAAATGCTGCTAAAAATTTAGTTAAAGCTTTACGTAAAGGTGAGGACTTTAAAAAAGCCCAAGCTCACTACCCTTCTGAGCAAAGTATTGATTTAGGTTATGTACCAGAAAGTCAGGTTCCTCTTCCATTTGTTCCTGCTTTAATAAAATCAAAAACAGGTGATGTTTTAGGTCCATTTAGATCTCCTTCAGGGCTACATATTCTTAAAGTTTACGATATTTCCAAGGATGTAATTACTCCGATCCGCACTTATGATGCAGCCCACATTCTGCTTAAAACCTCTATTATATTTTCAGATGATGCAGCACGTTCTCAACTAAAACAATTAAGAAATGACATTATTTCAGGCAAGATAACTTTTGCAAATGCTGCAAAAAAATTCTCTCAGGATCCAGGCTCTTCTGTTGATGGGGGTAATTTAGGATATGCAGTACCAGACCGCTATGATCCGAACTTCGCTAGAGCTTTAGTAAAACTAAAGCCAGGTGAAATTTCTGAACCTATAAAATCTTCATTTGGATGGCACCTTATTTATCTTAAAGATATAAAAATTGACAATAACTCAAGCGAGGCTTACAAAGACCGAGCCCGTTCTATTATCTATAAGAGAGAATTTGATCAAGCAGCTCGTGTATGGGAAAAGGAATTACGCTCTAATGCCTTCATTCAGATAAAAGACCCTCAACTTTTAAATGCTGCCTCAAGAAATATGTAGGTTTTTATAAAATGATAAGACTAGCTGTAACCCCAGGAGAGCCTGCAGGTATTGGTCCTGAACTTATGTACCATCTAGCTTGCAAAGATTACGACGCGGAACTAGTTGTAATAGGTTCACTTGAACTAATAAAACAAAGATGTGAGCTTTATCCTGATGGGAAAAAAATAAAATTTGTCCGTTATAACAAAGATAAGTACGTTACAAGTAAAAAAGGTGAAATCCATATTTTGGATGTCCCTTTAATCGAGGCAGCTTATGCTGGCGTACTTAATCAAGCTAATTCACCTTATGTATTAAAGTGCCTTGAAATAGCATCTGATAAGTCTGAGGCAGGAGAGTTTCAGGGCATAGTTACAGGTCCAATAAGCAAAGCAATAATTGCTCAAACTGGAATAAAATTTACAGGTCATACTGAATTTTTACAAGAAAGAACTCACACAAAAACTGTTGTAATGCTCCTTGGGTGCAAAGAATTAAATGTAGCTTTAGTAACAACCCACTTACCTATATCTGAGGTATCATCAGCTATTACAAAAGAACACTTAAAAGAAATTGTGGAAGTACTAAACCATGATTTAAAGACAAAATTCGGACGTAAAAATCCAGTCATACTATCTGCAGGATTAAATCCTCATGCAGGTGAGGACGGACATTTGGGTTTTGAAGAACTTGACACTATTATACCTGTCTTCAAAGAGTTAAGAGCTCAAGGGATAGATATACGAGGACCTTTCCCTGCAGACACTATCTTTAATCGTGATAATTTAAAAATTGCTGACGCATTCCTTACCATGTACCACGATCAAGGACTACCTGTCTTAAAATACATAGGTTTTGATCATGGATACAATACAACTTTGGGTTTACCCTACATTAGAACTTCAGTTGATCACGGAACAGCTTTAAATTTAGCAGGAAAAGCTATAGCAGATCCTGGTTCGTTACACTCTGCAGTATCGCTTGCAATTCACATGGCTTCTAATAGGAGTAGCAACTAATGGCATTGCCCTCGCCTCACATGCGTGCTAGAAAACGCTTTGGACAAAACTTTTTAGTAGACGACTATATAATTTCTCAAATTGTCGACGCTATAAATCCACAGCCTAATCAAAATCTAATTGAAATTGGTCCAGGACATGCAGCCCTTACCCGCCCAGTTTTAGAAAGAGCTGGGAAACTTACAGCAATAGAACTAGACAGAGATCTAGTTGAAATTTTAAGTCATGATCCTTTTTTAAAGGGATTAAACTTAATCTCCTGTGACGCACTTAAAGTTGATTTTTCCACACTTCCTGGAGCTGGAGAACTAAGGGTTTTTGGTAATCTACCTTATAACATTACCTCACCGATTATTTTCCACCTCCTAGAACAAAAAGGCATTATTGATATGCACTTTATGTTACAAAAAGAAGTTGTAGAACGTTTAGCTGCAGGTCCAAATAACAGAGACTATGGTCGTCTTACCGTTATGACTCAGTTTTATGCTGAAGTTATTCCGATGCTAGTAGTACCTCCAAATGCATTTAGACCTGCTCCAAAGGTCACCTCAGCAGTAGTAAGACTTAAACCTAAAAATTTAAGCGATGAAGAACGTTGCCTTGCGCCTTATTTAAACACAATAACGACTACCGCATTTAGCGCTAGACGTAAAACCTTAAGAAACTCTTTATCTAAGCTTTTTACAGAAGATGAGCTTAACAGTTTAAGTATCGATACTACCGCAAGAGCTGAAAATATTACAGTCTCACAATATGTAGAACTAGCAATATTCTTAAAAAATAGAAAGGAAAATGCATGAGCCCTCTGTTTGAGCTTTTAGAACGGTCATCATCTAGATTTGAAAATAGAAATCTCTTAGTTGTAGGAGAAATTCTCGATGAACAACTCCTTAAATTAGCAAAAGAAACCAAACAAGCCTTCTTTGTTATTGATAATTTTGTTACTGCAAATTCCATGGCTGCAATGTTAGGGCAGTCATTAGATGCAGTTTACAGTCAAACAATATCTTATAAACATATTACGGTAGCTTATGCTCCTTTAGAAAAGGTCTTAAAAGATATTAATGAGGTTGACTTGGTTTTAGTCTTACTTAGTAAAAATAAACAAGCAACCATAAAAACTTTATCTTGTTTAAATCCTTTGCTAAAAGAAAATACTACTATTCTTTTAGCAGGAGAAAATTCAGGAGGAGGTAAAAGCGCTGGCTCATTATTAAAACCTTGCGGAGAGGTTATTAAACTTGATTTAGCACGTAAATGCACCTTATTTGGTGCGCAGTTTCAAACCCCATTCCCTAAATTTAAAACCCCGCCTACAATTGAAATTTCCACTTGCGGTACAAAGTTTAAGATTGAGCAAGATCCCCTTGTGTTCGCTCAAGGCAGACTTGATGAAGGGACTTCTATGCTACTTTATGCATTAGCTGAACAAAGCCCTTGTGAAAATGTACTAGATCTAGGATGTGGCTGTGGTATAGTGGGAATTTTCCTTAGAAGCTTAGGATTTAAACAAATATTAAGCTCAGATGTTAGCGCTCAAGCTTTATTTCTTGCACAAAAAAATGCACAAAACAATAATCTTGATGACATATCCTATCGCAGTGCAGATATGTTAGAAAATTTAGGCAAATTCAATTTAATTGCAGTAAATCCACCTTTCCATAGAGGACTTTTAACTACAACAACGCCTACACTCAATATGATAAGTAAAGCTCCTGAGCATTTAACCCCTCAGGGAGTTATGTTCCTTGTGGCAAATGCACATCTTCCTTACATGGACAGCTTAAAACAAGCCTTTAAAAACGTTACTATAGTAAAGGAAAATACCCGTTATAAAGTTTATAGGGCTTGTAACTAAATTTAAAAGTAGACAACTAAAACCATAGTTGTCTATTTTTTTAATAAATTACAAAAGGTAAATCTCATTTAAATTTTACATAGAAAGGTTAAAAGCAATAATTTCGTTAGATTAACCTACATAAAAATCTTTTTAGGGCAAAAATGGAATGGATCTTTATGCTAAAGCAAATTCAAAATAACCCAAAAAACTTTTTTTTGCAATTTCTCCTATACTAGTAACTAGCTCATAGCTAAAAGACTTCGCCACCAAAAACGTATTACTTCATCGTTTCAAATTATTCGTCTTTTGTCTAACCCAAACTTTTGGCACCCTAGTTTTTAACTAGGGTGATCTATATCTAAATATT
>CALFLJ010000053.1 GCA_937880335.1 uncultured Succinatimonas sp. | reverse complement strand
GAGCCTGGATTTGCCTTACCAGTTCCTGCAATTGTAGGAGCTGTACCATGAGTTGCCTCAAAGATTGCACATTCAGTACCGATATTAGCACCAGGGGCAATACCAATACCACCTACCTCAGCTGCCAGAGCATCAGAGATATAGTCACCGTTTAAGTTCATGGCACAGACTACATCATAATCGGCAGGATATAAGAGTATATTCTGTAAGAAGGCATCTGCGATACAATCTTTAACTACAATCTTGTGTCCATTCTTAGGATTTAAGAAACTTACACGTCCCTTCTCATCAGTTGTAGCACCATAAGCATCTTTTGCTAAAGCATAGCCCCAGTTCTTAAAGGCACCTTCTGTAAACTTCATAATATTGCCTTTATGGACAATAGTTACAGACTTACGATCGTGATCAATTGCGTATTCAAAGGCTGCCTTAATTAAACGCTCAGTTCCCTGACGGGACATTGGTTTTACACCAATACCACAATGCTCGGTAAACCTTATCTTTTTAACGCCCATCTCTTTTTCTAAGAAATCGATAAGACGTTGTGCGCCCTCAGAGTCTGCCTCCCACTCAATACCGGCGTAAATATCCTCAGCATTTTCACGGAAGATAACAGTATCAACAAGTTCAGGATGCTTTACAGGAGATGGAACACCTTTAAAATAGCGAACAGGTCGTAGGCAAATATAAAGATCAAGAGTCTGTCGTAAAGAAACATTTAAAGAACGGATACCACCACCTACAGGTGTAGTTAAAGGTCCTTTAATTGCAACGTGATACTTACGGATGAAATCATAAGTCTCATCAGGAAGCCAAACACCATCACCATAAACCTCAGTACTACGACCACCGGCATAAATCTCCATCCAGGAGATCTTACGCTCTCCTTTGTATGCTTTATTAACTGCAGCATCGACTACTTTCTGCATTACAGGGGTAATATCAGCACCAATACCATCACCACGAATAAAAGGAATAACCGGGTTATTTGGTACTAATAATTTGCCATTACTGTCAATCTCAATTGCACTGCCATTTTCAGGCACAACAACTTTACTTGTAAACTCCATGAAAAACTCCTTTGTGAATGGGAGAATTTTAACAAATTAAAAATGTCAAAAGACAAAAAAAACAATTACTAAGAAAAAGACCCATAAGAGGGCAAAATATGACAGGATAAATACTAGCTTTAATCTATCTTTATTGTTTTGATTAGAAAATGAATTTTTCTTCTTGTCATTTAGATAATTGGTGCTAATATTTTCCTACCTTATGCGCCTGTAGCTCAGTTGGTTAGAGCATTACCTTCACACGGTAGGGGTCTTCAGTTCGAGTCTGAACAGGCGCACCAGTATCTTATTTCCTACAACTCTACCCTTTCCTTAAAATAAAAACATAAGCTTTTAAATTAAATCTTGTTTTTAAGCGGAGCTCTTTTAAAGATTATTAGATCAATTATTCTAATACATTGAGGGATCTTGGTTATTTTTGCTAAAATTATAAGATAACGGAGATTTTTATGAGCACAAGATTTAAACCCTATGCTACTGTCGCCCTCATTATTGAAAATGAAGGTCGTTATCTTGTAGTTGAGGAATATAACGAGGATCAGGATAACCGTCTGGTCTTTGGAAATCCTGCAGGCCACATTGAGCAAAACGAAAGTATAATCGAAGCTGCCTTGCGCGAGGGGCGTGAGGAAACAGGTTGTGAGGTTGAGCTTTTAAGCTTAATTAGCATCAATGATTATGTAAAAGAAAATGAAACCATTTATCGTTTCTGCTTTGAAGCTAAAATTAAAAACTTACCTGATGTTTTAAAAGCTTGCGATCCTGACCATGAGATATTAGCAGTTAAGTGGTATAGCAAAGAAGAGATTTACGCAAAGAAAGACTTATGGCGGACTCGTTTAGTCGGCCGTAATTTTGATGATTACTTTAAAGGACAGCGTTTTCCTTTAGAAATTATCCACAAAGAAAGGCCATAAAATGCAATTTGATGCCAATATTCCCTATGATGAGCTTTACGGTAAAGAGGTTGTCGTAGGACTTTCAGGTGGTGTTGATTCCTCTGTTTCTGCAGCTTTATTAAAAGAGCATGGTATGAAGGTTACCGCTCTTTTTATGAAGAACTGGGAGGAGGATGATAATGAATCTTATTGTGCTGCTGCAAAAGATCGTGAAGATGCCCAGAGAGTTTGTGACAAATTAGGAATTGAACTTAAAACTATCAATTTTGCCGCAGAGTACTGGGATAATGTTTTTGAGATCTTCTTATCTGAATATAAAGCAGGTCGCACCCCAAACCCTGATATTCTCTGCAATCGTGAAATTAAATTTAAGGCCTTTATGGATTATGCCTTAGGGGTCTTAAATGCCGATTATATTGCAACAGGCCACTATTGCAGACGAAGCTTTAACCTTCCACATGCACATCTTTTAAGAGGCACAGATAATAATAAAGATCAAAGCTATTTCCTACATGCCATTGAACACAATGTGCTTGAAAAAGTTCTTTTTCCTGTAGGTGATATCGAAAAACCTCTTGTGCGTAAATTAGCTCAAGAGCGAGGATTGGTCACCGCAACCAAAAAAGACTCAACAGGTATTTGTTTTATTGGTGAAAAGCGCTTTAGACAATTTTTATCCCAATATCTGCCTGCTCAGGAAGGACCTATTGTAACTGTAGATGGTAAGGTTATAGGAAAACACTCAGGACTTATGTATGCTACCATAGGTCAGAGAAAAGGTCTTAACATAGGTGGAACTCACGACGGTACAGGCGAGCCTTGGTATGTCGTAGATAAGGATATTAAGAACAATAAACTTATCGTAGCTCAGGGACATGATGCAAAAGCCCTCTATGCCCAGGGGCTTAAGGCTGTATCTCCTACATGGATTATAGAAGAACCGGCTCTTCCACTTAAGTGTACCTGTAAAATACGTTATCGTCAGCCTGATCAAGCATGTACAATATATAAAGATGCGGACAAACTAATAGTTAAGTTTGATAATCCTGTAGCTGCTGTAGCTCCTGGTCAATCAGTAGTTTTCTACCAAGGAGAGGATTGCTTAGGTGGAGCGGTTATAGATGAAGCAATTAAAGAGCCGCTAAATTAGGAGTAAAAAATGGCCAATATTAAAGGCGAAACCTTAGCCTTAGCAGCACTGTTTCAGTGTAGCTCTCAGATAACACGTATTGCCAACACAGGTTATATGGATGAGCATGCTGTATCATGTGTTTTCAGAGCCCTGGTAGTTACAAATCCTAAAACTGTTGAAGATATTTATGCCCCAGGCAAACTTATAACAGGATTTAAACAGCTTGTAGATAGTTTTGACAGAAGCGTAAGCTCTAAGTCTCAGGAAACTATAGCGATTACCCAGATTTCGCTTAAGATTATATCTTTAGCTGTATCTGTTATGAATAAAAGCGATGTCTTCAATGCTATGGGAAATTACATTGATAGCATTACAGAGAGAATTTTAGCTGCAAATCCTGACTATCTTGATGCATCTCCTGATGTAATACTTAATCAAGATTACATAAAAGAATTTGCTAAAATCTATCAGTCAATTATAAGTCCAAACTTTCCTAAGCTTGTAATTTATGGAGAGGAGAGGATTTTACGAGATGAATCAAATCAAGATCGCATTCGTGCCTTACTTTTATGTGGCATACGTGCTGTGATCTTATGGCGTCAGTTAGGTGGACGTCGTCGTTTCTTGATTTTCCGCCGCAAACAAATTGTACAGTGTGCCAAACAAGGCGCAGCAAATGGTTTTTTAAATTAAATTTAAGAGGAATATGATGGAATTATCTCAACTTACCGCCGTTTCTCCTTTAGACGGTCGTTATGCATCTAAAACAGCAGAGCTGCGTCCTATTTTCTCTGAGTACGGTTTAATGCGTTTCCGTGTTCAGGTTGAATTAACATGGCTTAAGCACTTAGCCGCCTGCCCTGAAATTAAGGAAGTTCCGGCATTCTCACCTGAGACTATCGCTTTTATTGACGACATCATCAAAAACTTCTCTGAGGAAGATGCTCGTAATATTAAAGAGCGTGAAGCTGTAACAAATCACGATGTTAAAGCTGTTGAATATTTCTTAAAGGACAAGACCGCCTCTTGTGAGGAAATTGCAAAGGTAAAAGAGTTTATCCACTTTGCATGTACCTCTGAGGATATCAACAACAACTCTCATGCCTTAATGCTTAAGACTGCCCGTGATGAGGTTATCATCCCTATGTGTGATAAGCTCATCTCTGAAATTGCAGCTTTAGCGCATGAGTATGCAAGTGTTCCGCTTTTAGCCCGTACCCACGGACAGCCGGCATCTCCTCCCACCTTAGGTAAGGAAATGGCTAACGTTGTATATCGTTTACGCCGTCAGAGAGAAATGATTGCCGATGTTAAGATTATGGGTAAAATTAACGGTGCAGTTGGTAACTATAACGCCCACACTGTAGCCTACCCAGAGGTTGATTGGTATCAGTTCTCAAAGCGCTTTGAGGAAGATTTAGGTCTTACTTTCAATCCTTACACCACTCAGATTGAGCCACATGACTATATTGCAGAGCTCTTTGCCGCTATCGACAGATTTAATACCATCATGATCGACTTTGACCGTGATATCTGGGGTTATATCTCTTATGGAACCTTCACTCAAAAGACTATTGCAGGTGAAATTGGTTCCTCCACAATGCCACATAAGGTCAACCCTATCGACTTTGAAAACTCTGAGGGTAACTTAGGCATTGCTAATGCCTTATTCGTTCACTTAGGCAATAAGCTCCCTATTTCACGTTTCCAAAGAGATCTAACCGACTCTACTGTATTACGTAACCTAGGTGTTGCTATTGGTTATTCCATCTTAGCTTGGAAATCTACCTTAAAAGGTATCTCTAAGTTACAGGCTAATTGCCAGCATACACAAGATGAGTTAGACAATAACTGGGAAGTTTTAGCAGAGCCATATCAGACTGTAATGCGTCGTTACGGTATTGCTAACCCTTATGAGAAACTCAAGGCCTTAACCCGCGGACAGAAGGTTACTCGCGAGATCATGTTAAACTTCCTTGAGACTTTAGAAATTCCTGAGGAAGCTAAGGCTCAATTACGTGATCTTACCCCTGCAAGTTATATAGGTAGAGCCGTTAAGTTTGCCGAAGAGATCTAAAATATATAAAAATCCGGGATTTTATCCCGGATTCTTTTAGTCTTAATTGCCTTTTGTATACTAGTATACAAACTTTGATCTATATTACGTTTTTATTTAAATAATAATCTATAATCAAATATAAAATACTTATGGAAAAATTTTATGAAAGGTATAAAACTTCCCGAACTTAAATTAAATCTAGAGCTTCCTATCGGAAAGCAGATCTATACCTTTTTAAGACGTTTAATTACAGACATAAGCATTAAACCTGGAACAAGACTTTCTGAAAATGTCTTGTCAAAACACTTTAAAGTTTCAAGACAGCCTGTTCGTGAGGCTATATTCCATCTTAAGCGTTGTGGTTTAGTTGAGGTATACCCTCAAATTGGCTCATATGTAACAAAAATATCTCTTGTAAACCTTCAGCAAACATGTTTTTTAAGAAGTTCAATTGAAATGAACTCTATTGCTCAGGCTTTAAAAAACAGAGACCAAAACTTCCAAAATGCTCTTGAGCGCATGAAAGACACACTAAGGCGCCAGCGAGAGCTTTTTGATGACGAAAGTGCTTTTGTGGATAAAGACGCAACCTTCCTTGACCTTGATGATGAATTTCACAAACATATATGTGAATTATGTGGCGTTAGCATGGCTTGGGATGTGATCTGGGATTTAAAAGCCAATCTAGATAGAATTCGCTACCTTTCAACTCAGCGTATTTCTAAAATTGACAATCTTATAGATCAGCATCAGCATATCTATGATTTAATTGAACAAGGTGAGGCTCAGGAGGCTATGGAGGCGGTGCGTGTTCATCTTTTTGAGATCACCCAAACCTCAATCCCCATTGCCAAAGAAAACTCCGAATGGTTTATTCCCGAGGAGTTAAACTCAATCGCGAGTGAAAAAAACTCAGATTTATAAATAAAAGTTTATAGTGTGCATATATTAAAAGGCTTATCTGTCTGATAGGCCTTTTTTTTAATTATTAACCCATAAAGTGCTCCATTTTACTGATCTATAATGGAGCTTTTATGGAAAAG
>CALFLJ010000052.1 GCA_937880335.1 uncultured Succinatimonas sp. | reverse complement strand
TTGCAAAAATTCTAATAAGCGAATTAGGCACCGATTATTCTAGGTTTATAACTAGTACGGCGTTTCAAAAGTTTTGAACCACCCTAAATAGCCTGTGGCCTATAGCTTGTAATCTTTCAAATTTATAAATAGAATCAGGGCTTATGAATAAGATTAATTGCCCTGACTCACAGGCTGCTTATGCCCTGCAAAAGCAGCAAAGTACAATTTTACAACAAGTTAAGTCACGTTTAAGAGAAATGCCTGAAGAGGTAAAGAAACTTAAGCAAATATTGTCTAGAAGGATTGACCATAATGGTAATAAAGAACGTTGTTCTGTAGTTCTTAGCTGTTTGGAAATGGACTCCATTAACAAAATAGCAAAGATACACTCAAAGCCACGGCAATATGTCAAAAGGTGGCTAGGAAGATTCTTAGACGGAGGTATTTTGGGCTTAAATGATTCTCCAAGATCTGGCCGTCCTAACTCTTTAAGCGCTAACAGTATTGAGGAAATTAATGAAATCTGCCTAACAAGCCCTGATTACATCAGGTCTCATGAAAACTACACATATGCCAAAGACTCGATTCTGTCTAGCGATATATGGACATTTAAGTCACTTGCAGCAGTTTTTAAGGTATCTACAGCAACTATGTACAGGTTCTGCAGTAAAAACAATATATCCAGATACGCTTCTGGATCATACTGTTTCAGCACAGATCGTGATTATGAAACCAAGATCACTAATGTTCATGATGCCTTATGCAACAACTCTGACGATAAGAACACTGCTGTGCTATGTTTTGATGAAAAACCTTGTATACAGGCAAATGAACATTATATTGTTCCTACACATGATGGCTCATATAAAAAAGGATGCCGATATATCAGACACGGTACGATTCATCTATTAGCAGCATTTAACCCTCTTACAGGTAAGGTCTACCACAGATTTACCAACAAAAAAGACCGTGAAGAGGTTAAAAACTTCTTGGAGGTTATGGTTAAGAATAACCCTGAGCTTCAAGGAAAGAAAATCAAGCTGATATTGGATAACCTTAAAACACACGATATTGATAGTGTTTGGCATAAAGAGCATCCTGAGTTTGAATTTGTTTTCACCCCTACAACTTCATCTTGGTGCAACCCAATTGAGGCACATTTCAGTATCTACTCAAATTCAGTACTTAAAGGTGCTTCGTGGCAGAGTGTAGATGAGCTTGTTGAAGCATCCAATAAATGGTATCGATCCTATAATGATAACCCTATTCCTTTCAATATTGATTTTGACCTTGAGAAGCACATTGGCTCAAGGATAAAAACCATTGAGAATATGAAAAAGAAATTTGATGCGATTGTTGAGCGATGCAAGAATGGGCTTCGTCTTAACAATACAGGCTATTGCTATTACTACACTATAGGTCTTTACTTATTCAGACTTACATCTGAAAAGGCAACCAACTCAAAAGCGGTAAAAGAATATAAAGCTGAACTCAGAAGTATTCTTAGGCAGTAGTACCCTAACATTGTTAGGCAATGTTAGGGTGGTTCAAAACTTTTGAAATTTGGTACTAGCTTGCCTAAAGGGAACCTGTTTCAATTTACCTCCCCTTAAAAACCCCTTTCAACGCAAGCTAACAGGATCAATTGAAAATCTTGTGGGGTGTTTTTAAATCACACTATTTTGCACCAAAATAAATCAACGATCTATTTTGATGCAAGTAATAATTTTTACAAAACATTATGCATGCGCTGTCTTAACGGAACCGCTATATCCTTTCAAACTCTGAATAAGAATAATGTCCATAAATCTATAAAGATACTTAATGCCATACCTGGCCCTCTTAACTGATTTTAGCCTGTTATTCAGACCCTCAATCGGTCCAGTAGTCAGCTTAGTGCTAGTAAAGTTTGCGATATACTCTAGCTTAGAAGAAAGTCGGCTACAGAGTCTAACAATGCTGCTCTTTCTTTTCTTCTTGTTAGGCTTTTTTGAGTCAGTAATATTCTCAGAACTTTGAGAAGAAGGAACAACCTCCTCTTTAGAGTTTACAGGCGATTGCTCTTTATCATCAATAGCATGATCGTGTCCGTTAGTATTAGAGCTATTGGTTACATCTGCATTAAAATTGCTGTTGTCAGTTTGCTGGTTTAGTGCGCCTTTATCGCTATCACTGCCAGGAAAAGGGGTGAGATAGTGCTTGCAATGACAATTTTGATAAACATCAGTAGGTTTTGAATACTCACTAAAAGCCTCAGATTTTGCATCCACCCAAAGAAGATCTTCCATAATTTTGAAGATGGAGGCCCTAAATTCTGTTATAGACTTTGACTTGTCATAACATTTAATAATTGACTGATATGACTCATACAGTGTTTTCATATCATCATTCTTTTCTAAAAGCTTCTTAAGAAGCTTCTTTTGATCTTTATCAAGTTCAGATTTTCTTGATACAAGAACCTTAATTGCTTCCTTGTTTTTATCAAGGAGCAGGGACTTTACCTCATTACTATCAGGCATATGGAAGGCAATGTCTAAAAACGCTCTTTCAAAATCATCTACGATATTAACCATAACATGAAAGCGATCTAAAGTAATTTGACAAGAAGGCAGAGCTTCTTTAAATGCACTTACAAATGGAGCATTCATATCACAAGCTACTTTTAAATCAGAGGATATTTTCTCTCCGCCCCACTCAATAAAAGACTTGATTGCATCCTTGTTATTCTTCAATACATAAAAAAGAAGGCGTAAGTTATTAGCATCGTAAACGCAAGTTACGTATTTTCGCCCCTTAATGGATACTTCATCGACAAGAACATCTGTGATTAGATATTCAGGAGGTAAAAGCATACACTGATCAGCATTTTCAATACCCTTTAATCCTCCACGAAATCTTTCATCACAATAGCGTTCAACCACTAGGTTTGCATAATACTCAGAAACACAAAGACCACGGGCTACTGCTTTTGTTGTGTAGGATAGTTTATCTACATAGCCATTACATATGCTGTGCGCAAGTACAGTGGTTATTCTTGAGGAGCCATACTGGAAAGGAACTTTTGTGGATATAGTGCGGCCACACTTGCTACACTTATATCTGTTCTTATGGAAGCAGATAGTTATTGGATTGTCGCCTAGGCTCAAATGCCTAAAGTCAGTACTATAAGATCCATGGGAGTGAAGGTTGCCACAGCATCCTTCCCTGGAACAATTGAATGGTCTTGTTGTTGAGCGAATATGCAATATAAAGCCTTGATGCACTGTTCCATCAACTTCTTTTGAAGTTCTCTCTAAATCAAAGACCTCACAATTATCTAGCTGCAAACCTTGTAAACAGAAATCTAGTAATTCGTTAGAGTCAGAGGAGTTAATATTGTAACGTAAAGCTTGATCTTGGGCTGTATTGTTTATAATATTCATAGCAGGAGACCTGTTTGGTTTAATTGTATGTTGGTCTCCTATTTTATATTAATTTGTCTACCCTGCATATTATCTTCTTACATCTCCTTACCATTCAAATCATACACAACCACATTCTCTTCCCATATATATTTCACAATGTCAATACTTTTTAGAAAAATTTAATTTTTACTAATTGGCACGAATTTTGTCAAATAATCCCACAAGATTTTCAATTGATCCGCTAACAAGCTAACAAGCTAACAAGCTAACAAGCT
>CALFLJ010000051.1 GCA_937880335.1 uncultured Succinatimonas sp. | reverse complement strand
CTATATAGAAGGAGAAATATCTGAGCTTAAGTCCTACCGACATCTTTATTTCAAAATCAAAGATGAGAATTCATCTGTTGACTGTGTTATGTGGTCTTACATTTATCAAAGGCTGGATTTCACACCTAAAATTGGAGATAAGGTTGTAATTGTTGGTAAGAGCTCTCTGTATAAGAAATCAGGCCAGTTTAGCGTTGAGGTTCAGAACATGGAGCTCTCAGGCTTTGGCGTTATCATGGAACAACTTCGTCTTTTAAAGGAAAAGCTGCAAAATGAGGGAGTTTTTTCGAAGCCTAAGCGAAAGATTCCAAGACTTTTACACACTATAGGTGTTATCACATCTGCAGATGGCAAAGCCATACACGATATTGTAAGAACACTAAAAACGCGTAACGATGGTATTAAGATCATAGTTTATGATGCCAGAGTTCAGGGAGATAATGCAGCTCGAAGTCTCATAGACGCACTAGATGATGCTAATTTAGATAGAAGAGCTGAAGTTTTAATTATAGGTCGGGGAGGAGGATCTTTTGAGGATCTTCTGCCTTTTTCTGATGAGAGCTTAGTAAGAGCTGTTGCTAATTCATATTTGCCGATTATCTCAGCTGTAGGTCATGAGCCTGATGTAGCTTTAACCGATTTTGCAGCAGATGTAAGAGCAAGTACACCTACACAAGCTGCACAAATTGTTTCACAAGTTACCAAACAGGATATCTATAAATATCTAGATGATATTGAACATAAGCTCAATAATGCTGTAGATAGGCAAGTTGATTTTCTAGATTTAGGTTTAGAGAATTTAAAGAAAAGACTTATATCAAATAGCCCTTTTAATAATCTTAAGTTAAAGGAGGCAAGTTTGAATTCCTTGTCTTTAAGAATATCAAATGCCTTATCAAGCAATCTGCAGTCAAAGTTAAATATATTCACCAATTTAACTGAGCGCCTGTATCAAATAAGTCCCAAAGATAAAATTCACGTTTATCAAAATCATTTAGTTGATTTAAAACAGCGTTTAGACAACGAGGTTAATTCTTATCTACAAGACAGAGTAAGAAAGTTTAATAGTGTAAATGAAAGGTTAAATCGCATTGATCTTAAAGATAAGTGTCATGAATATAATAACAGCTTAAATAAACTTCATTTATCTCTTAATCAAGCTATAGACAGCCATCTTAAAGTTTACGATCAAAAATTACAGATTCAGTTTGTAAAATTAAATGAAACAAATCTTTTAAAACGAATCTCAACCTCTCAGGAAAACTTATCAAGACTTATAGCTACTCTTTCAGGACTAAATCCGCTTTATATACTGCAAAAAGGGTATAGCATAACTAAAACCCAAAGTGGAAAAGAATTAACTTACAGAAGAGCTAAGGTCGGAGATATTATAAAAACAAGAGTTAAAGATGCAGTTATAAGCTCTCAAATTATAGATAAGCAAAAAATATAGGATTAAATATACTTAAGTATAAATTAATTTCTTTACTTATATAAAATATTTTATATATAAAATATTTTCTAACACTTTAATAATAAAACTGAATATAATATTATTAACAATATTATATTCAGTTTAAATTATATTTTGTTTTAATTTGTGTTAGATGATGGGGGTTTGATTATGTTTCGTATTTTGTATGTAATAATGTTATTTCTGATAACAGAAACAAGTGTTGCCGGAGTCCTACATACTGATGTTTTTGGCAATATATATGATGGGGATTCTCCTTTCCAGATAGGTAAAGTGAATTTAAGTGGCGGTGAAGGTCGTCTTTATGTGGATGAATTTGGTTATCTTTATGTAGAAGGTAGTCCTTTTTCAATAGGAAAATTTTCTTCTGTTTCCGGTAAAGGATTTTTACATGCAGATGAGTTCGGCAGAATTAGAGCTGGTGATAGTCCTTTTGATATTGATGAAAATGAGGCCAGAAGCGTTTTGAATTTGCAATAGTAAACTTAATTAAACTAGAACTACAGCAAAGCTAGCCTCCGCAATATATCCTAGGATATATTGCGGAGGCTTTTGATTACAAATATTTTTATTAGTTGAATATATTTATAAATAAAGCCTTTGTAATATAGACTGAATGTTCTTCTGGAACTAATTCAAATATAGGCTCATCAAAGATTTCAAAACTCCAATCATTTAATATTTCAACCGCAGCATCAGCTGACATGAATTTTGCACTCAGACATAAACCTTCAAACTCTTTAAGATCCATGATCTCAACGTCTTCGGTATAAATTGCGAAAAGAAGGGTATAGAATTGCTTTGAAGGTAACTCAATCTTTGTATTTAATTCTTTTTCTTCTTTTCCGTTTTCAGTTGGATTTGAAGTTATGTCGGTTGCGTCAAAATTCTCGTGTACAGTTTTGTCTACATCTGTAACAAGAGTATTTTCGTCCTGATTTTCATCTTTTATCTTTGCTATTACGTCCTGAACTTGAGCACTTTCTTGAAGTTTTGATTCAATAAGAGATGTATCTAAGTTGTGAAAATCAACTTTCTTTATATATGTAGGTCTACTTGGCAGATTTGATAAATTTAAAGGCCTTTCTTTTCTGTACTCTGAAATTTTTTCGCCTAAACTGTATCTGTCATGATGATTTAAAAGACCACGATCCCCAAGATGGAACACAGAATAGATCTCTTTAACTCTATCGGTAATTCTTAAATTGAGACGTGCTTTAAAGATAAGATCTCGGCCAAAATAGCGAATAATATCACGACTTAGATTAAAGTATTTATTAGTTCTTTCTGTACTGTAGAGCCTCTGAAAGTCTTCAATGGTTAAAATCTTGCTATTTTTAAGATAGTAAGGAAGTTTTAAGAAAAACTCTTGAACAAACTTGTTTTGCTTTTCTGTCAACTCAAAGAAATTATCTAGTCTTGGAATAAGGTCAATCTGTCCTAGTATAAAGTAAAAGAGTAAATAGCTAAACTGTAAGGCTGAGAGTCGTTCTAGAAAGTCAGAGTTAATCTCATCCTTAAGAGGAGTTAAAGCGACAAAATTGCGTTTATAGAAATTTTTACGCAGGCTCTTAGGAAGAAGTGTTAAAGCAGGTATTTCTACTAAGCCTTCTTTTAAAATAGCTAAGTGTAGGCTGCGAGATAATTCAGGCGACCACTTAAGTGATAGAGCTTTACATATTTCCTCATCTGATACAAAATCTCTTCCGATTAAATTTTGCTTTATATTCTCTTTGTTAGATTCAGAGAGATTATTAAACAATAAATTTATTAAGAGTGGGTTATCCTCAGAAGTAAATGTTGTTAGATAATCAAAATGAGCTGTATACAGTTTTAAACGGTTTAAATACTCCTCTGTAAGGTTTCTATTTGGCACAAAAACATAAGGGGCCATTTCACGATATTCAGAGAAGGTAAAAAGGGGAGTAAGTGTATTCTTTTCAAAAATCTGATCTGTTAAAAGCTTAATAGGTTTACTTAAAGCTAAAGGTATTGAAAATTCACTTGAATTTTTGCCAGGAATCTCACTTAAGGTCTCAACATATTTATCTACCGTAGCTAAGTTCTTACCTACCATTACAGCGCATTTTACAACATAGATAAGATTTAATGGCTTTTGTACTACATAAGAACGTAATTGAGAATCATCTAAGAATGTCCTAATTAACAGTAGCTTAAAGCAAAGAGCTAAAGGTTGAGGGCATTCGTTAAAATCTCCCTTATAAAAGTCGGCAATTCTATAAAGAAGAAATCTTAGTAATTGCGGAAAACAGCATAATCCTAAGATATCAAGATCTTTTAATTCCTTAGGTTCTTTAAGATTTATTTTAAAAAGAACGAAATACAAGGTTCTTATAAATAATAAGACGTACTGTTCACGAGAAAATTCTGACTGTAATAATACCTCAAGATCATCTGAGCGTTTTTTATCATAGCCTTTTAGCATATTCTCAACTATAAGACCGAAAAAAAGTGTATTTACAAGTCGTAAATTTTGCTCAGAATTTTTATCGTTTGGATTTATAAGATAATCCTTAAGATCTTTGTTTCTAGGATTTTCGATAATATCTAAAGGACAATCCTGACTACTTCTAACTATCCAAGGATATGCCAAAGATATAAGTTGATCACTTGTTGCATAGAAAATGCGAGCATCACGACCTTCGTTTATACTTTTGCGAAGATCAAAAAATCTGATCTTGTCAAAATCGGGTAAGGACTTAACTAATAAAGGATCTGGAGTGGCTAATTTCTTTAGAATTAATGCAGCCATCCAGTCAGGTAGACTCAAATTTGAGAGTATATCTGAAATTGATGAATTTAATTTATTTGATCTGGAGATAATTTGCTCTTCAGTGCATTGATATTTCTTTAAATGATTTACAACAGAGTTAAGTCGTGATTTTATAGTACTTTCTGGCACAAGCTTACTAAATGTAGCGCTTGGTTTTAAAGATGAAAGTGAACTATCATCTTTTACGTAAATGCTAAAGGCTGGATATTTTTCGATACCTAAATCATGCTTTTTTTTAAGCTCGAGGAAAGCCTTATTAAGTTCATTTATATAGGGATATTTTGGATTAAAAGTCTGTAGAACTGAGCTTTGAGCTGCAATTTGTGACAGATATTTTACAACCTGTAACTCTTGCTCTATTTTTAGTGGTTTAAAGCAGTAGTCTTTATCCTCAAAGTCGCATTTCAAATTTCCTTGTTCAGCAGCATAGGTATAGCACGTTCTCAGGTAGTCAGCACCTTCATGAGGAAGTAACAGATCATTTAAAATTGAGTTTAGAATCATGCGCTGTTGGGCGCACAAAGGTTCTGATGACACTACGTTTAAACTTTCAAAAACTCGCAACATGATATTGTAGTTTGTAAGTTTTGCATTCATGCGACTTATGTAAACCATATCACGAGGTTTGGGTTGAATTTTCTTTTTTAGAAGATCATTTACATAAGCACAGTCTTCATCATGATGCATATCAGGCTTTGAGGTAATAAATATTGTGTCATTAAAGCTTAAATTGCATGGTATGAAACATGGAACTGTTTTTAAATCAAACACGCCAAGAAGCTTGGTGATAGCTGTATATTGAGCTTTCACATCCTCACCAAAGCTCTTTTTAGTGTACTCAAGAGACAATTTATCACATAGCTCTTCAACAGTGAGAGCTATAAAACGTCGAGATGAAACTAGATCTTTTAACTCTGTATAACTTTTTTTTAAAGTAAGAGAGAGATCTGACAGTTTTTGTAAATAATAAGGGGCGTTTTTAACTATTTTGGCCATATACAAACTCCGATCCCTTATTCTATGCTTTTTATGTTCAAAAACAAAAGCTTGCTTAATCTACATTGCGCTATTTGTCAAAAAGAAAACAAAAATCTTTTTAAATCATATTAACTGTTAGAAAATTAGAATTAATTAGCGTAAAATATGATATTTCGCCTATTAAGATAGGGGCAATAATTTGCCCCTATTAAAACACTTCTGTTTTTAGATTGAGTTTAAGATTATTTGCTTAAACGTTCAAAACGAGGCTTATTTAAATGTCCGATAATACCTCCAAGGCTCCAAATGGTGTTCTGGATCGCTTTTTTGGTTTAACACGTAAAAATACATCTGTTAAAACCGAGGTTCTCGCTGGTTTAACCACCTTCTTGGCGATGGCCTATATTATTTTTGTAGTTCCATCTATGCTTACTGCAGCAGGTATTCCTCATGATGCCGCTGTGGCTGCAGCTTTATGGTCAACAGCTTTATGTACCATTGCTATGGGCTTGTTTGCTAACTTACCTGTTGGCGTAGCACCAGGAATGGGATTGACTGCCTTCTTCTCTTTCTATGTTTGCGGTACCTTACAGTTACCTTGGCAGACAGCATTAGGAGCTGTGTTCATTTCAGGTATTGTGTTCTTTATTTTAACTATTACTAAATTGCGTCAGTTAATTATTGATTCTGTACCTATGAGCTTAAAGTCAGCTGTTGTAGTTGGTATTGGTATGTTCATTGCCTTTATCGGTATGCAGTCATCAGAGCTTATCGTAGCAGATAAGTCTACTAAGGTTGCTTTAGGCGATTTAACTAATCTTAAGGTTCTTCTAACCGTTTTAGGTGTTTTACTTATTGGCGTTTTATTAGCTTTAAAGGTTAGAGGCGCCATGTTAATCGGTATCCTAGCTATTGTAGCTTTAGGTATGATCCTAGGTGTAGCTCCTGTTCCTACAAAGGTTTCTGACGTAATCAGCCTTGAGATACCTCACTTTGGTGAGACTTTCATGGCCATGGATTTAGTTGGTGCTTTCCATTATGGCTTAGTTTCCATTATCTTTACCTTCACTGTTGTTGAGTTATTTGACAATATTGGTACCTTAATTGGTGTAGGTAAGGCTGCAGGTTTAATGGATGATAAGGGCCATATTGAGAATATCGACCGTGCTCTGTTAACAGATTCCTGTGGCACAATGGTTTCAGCTGTAATGGGTACTTGTACTGTAACCTCTTACATTGAGTCTACAGCTGGTGCTAATGCAGGTGGTAGAACTGGCTTAACAGCAATTACTGTAGGCGTTTTATTCCTGTTAGCCTTTATTTTCTCTCCTTTAGCAGCTTTAATTCCAAGCTTCGCTACCGCCCCAGCTTTAATTATCGTTGGTGCTATGATGATGCGTAACGTTGTTGATATTAAGTTCAATGATTTTACCGATGCAGTACCGGCTTTCTTAACCATCGCTATGATGCCTTTAACTTACTCCATTGCAAACGGATTTGGTTTTGGCTTTGCAAGTTATTGTATCTTAAAGTGTGCAACAGGTAAGGGCAAGGAAATCTCTCCTATCATGTGGATTGTAAGTATCATCTTCATGATAAGCTTTGTTATTAGATAATAAGCTAAAACTTTAGTTTAGATTAAAGGTGTTGTCTTAATATGGATAACACCTTTTTTGTTTTTAAAACATGTTTTTCCTTTAATTTTTAAACACAGATAAATTTTTAAAGTTGGAAACTTGAGTTAAAATATTGGAGAATAATTATTTTGTTGCGGGAGATTCATTTATGCAAAAATTATGGTTGGGAATTGCACTATTAGCCTTAGGAACAACTAGTGCTTTAGCTTCAGTAAGAATTGATGTTAAAAATGAATCTCACGAAGACTGTTCAATTGCTATAAATGCCCGTACGGATAAAACTAAATGGCTTACCGAAGGTTGGTATGTTTTTGCCTCAGGAGAGGAGGCTCCAATAATTATTGATAATGTAAATGATCTTCATAATATTTACATTTACAATGACTGTACTAAAAACAACTATCCTAAAGATGCAGAGACAAAAAAAGTTTGGGTTAAGATAGATCGTAAGTTCCATGATGAGGTTCCTCGTGACGGGGAGAAAGGGTATGAGGAAGTTGTTTTTGGTCGCCTCAATGGTAGTAAATACACCATATCAGGAAATTAATTTTGGCACTTAACTTGCTTTATATACGACAGGCATATCAGGTGGCAAAATGTAGCCACAAGGTTTGGAGGAGAGAAAAATGTCTGCGTATATTGCATCAACCCAGGTTGCGCAAAGTCTCAGAGCTCAAAATAACTATAATTCACCGTTAAATCCACAAAGCATTGATAATAAAGGTGATGATTTTAACAATGCTCTTGCTGTATTAATGCAAAACTCAGCTACTGAGCAAAATAAATCTGTAACCCCTTTAGGCCATAGTACATTAGCTTTAAAAGATGTTGATTTCAGTGAGTTTTCATCGCTAAGTCCCAATAAAGCAATTCAAGATCAAAAGACACAAATGGATCCTAAATGGCAGGCCTTAGATAAGGCTCCAAAAGAAGATGACTATTCTATTTTAGAGGGGGTCGGTGACGGCTTAATATGGGCGGCAAAACTTGCCACAGGTGGCATATTTAGTTTTCTTAAGTAATAAGTTTATTTTTAATCTAAGCTAGATTATAAATTTAGCTTAGATTATGTCATATCCGTAACAGGAATCTTTTTTTAGATCTGCTAAAATTAATCTAAGATTATAATTTATACGCTTGTTGCGTTAAATTTGAAATTTATCTTTTTTTAAATAAATTTTGGAATTATCTATGATTAGATTTTTAAAGATCTTAACAGCTATTTTCTTATCTTTATCATTAATTTCAAGTTCTGTTTTTGCTGCGCAAAAGGCTGTTTCAGCATCTAGAGCTGCTAATTATATAGGCGATACTGTATTAGCTTGTGGCAAGCTTATGGAAGTTAAAAGAACTAAAAGCTCCGTCTATTTAAATTTAGATGCCCCATATCCGCATCAGTCTTTAGTAATCTATGTAAAAAAATCACATTACAAAGATGTTTTTAGTGAATTAGGCTCTCCTAACTCCCATCTAAATAAAATTGTTTGTGCCCTAGGTGAGGTTAAAGAATATAAGAAAACTGTACAAATAGAGGTAAGAAAGCCAAACTTTATAAGTCTTGCTAAGTAAAGCTTTATGTATAACGTCTTTAAAAGTTTTATTTTTTTTATACTCGCTGTATTTTCTAATAGTGTCCTTTCTCAGGATAAATATTTCAATCCAAAACCTAGCAAAGATGACGTTATAGTTTCAATGCCATGTGGCTTTTCTATGGCTTTTGTTAAAGTTTATACGTCCTATGATAAAGATCATAAATTAAGAGACTTTGCTTTTTATGATGGGGATGATAAAAATTCAAATCCTATCTCAAATAGTCATAATAAGTGCTACGTGCAAGGGGCATTTCATGATGAAAATGGCTTTTACATGCTTATTTCTAAATATGAAATTACTGATGCTCAGTATAAGGCTTTAACTAATAAGAAATGTCCTACATTATCTGTAAAATCAAAGTTTCCTGCAGTAAACATAACTTATAATGAAGCTTTAAAAGCTTTAGAAAATTATTCTTTGTATCTACAAAAAGCTCAAGACGGGTATTTGCAAAATGGTAAAAGACCCTTTGCAATTTTGCCTACTAGTTGTGAATGGTCATTTGCTCAAAGAGGGGGACTTAAAGTTAAAAAGGAAGAACTTGAGTCAAATTTATCTGGAATAAATGGTGATCTTAAGGACTATGCATTCTATCAAGGACCAAATAGCGCAAATGGCAAACTACAGACAATTGGTTTATTAAAGCCAAACCCTTTAGGCTTATACGACATGTTAGGAAATGCCTCGGAGATGATGTCCGATAGATTTTCTGCGACTCTTAAAGGGCGTAGCCATGGGCAGTCTGGAGGAATTTTGGTAAGAGGTGGAAGTTTTAAGACCTCAAAAAATAGAGTCAATTCATCCTATCGATCAGAGCGACCTTTTATTAATGAAAAAGGGGGACTTTTTAAATCCAATGATACAGGCTTTCGTTTAATGTTAACTCTGCCTGTTATAGGAAGTATTGCCGAAGCTCAAGAGTTAAATGACGAGGCTAAAAAGCTCTCCTCTCAGAAAATACAAAATGAAAAAGATCTTAGTCTTAGCACAGATAAACACAAAGAATTAACAACACCGCCTGTTTTGCCTAAAAATGAGATTAAACATTTAGAAGAAAATTATGAGAATAGTGTTAAATCTCAAGTAACAACAAATCTCTCTATAGAAGAGGGGAGAAGGCAAAATATAAGTGAGGATGACAGCATATTTGTTGAGCTTATCGATAGTAAGTCCTCTGTAAATGCAGATCTTTATGTCGAGGCTCGTAATGCTCAATCTTATTTTAATGAAAGAGTTACTGTTTGTGGAATTTTAGCTCAAACTAAATACTTAAAAAGAAACAGTGTTTTACTTTTAAATCTTGATAAAAAATACCCTCATCAAAGTTTTGTTTTTGTAGTAAAAAATCCAAATTTTTCAGGTATTGATAAAGTTAAAGAGCATATAAACCGTAAAATTTGTGCTTTTGGCAAAATAGAAATGTACAAGGATAGCCTAGAGATTGAGGTAGAAGACATTGATAAATTAAAACTGATGTAAAAAAGGATAAAATCCTTAAATATTTTGTCTCTTGTTATCTTATACTTCGTTTACAGAATTTTAAAAAACATTAAAAAAACATTCCATGCAGTTTAAAACATCTTTTTTATCGCCTTTAGGAAAAATTAATCTATATGCAGAGCCAACAGGTCTTACAGGTTTATATTTTAGTGAGCATAAATATTTTAAAGATATAAAATATGTTCAAGAAACCCCTGGTTTGAATATTTTCAAAGAGGTAGAGAACTGGCTAAGTTTGTATTTTGAAGGAAAGAATCCCAAAATAAACTTTGCATTCAAATTGTTAGGAACTCCTTTTCAGATGGAGGTTTGGCAAATTTTAACATCAATTCCGTATGGTAAAACTGAAACTTATGGCGAGATTGCAAAGAAAATTTTAAAAAGAACAGGGGGAAGTGCTATGTCTGCTCAGGCCATCGGAAATGCAATTTCACATAACAAAATATCAATTATTATCCCATGTCACAGAGTAATTGGTAGTAATGGTAACTTAAATGGTTATGCAGGCGGTATTGATAAAAAGCGATTCCTTTTAAATTTGGAAAATGCTCTTTAAACATAAGCTGCTTTATTGCTCCTACTATTTTATAATTATGATCCCTGTAGTTTATGTTTACCATACATTTTTAGTAAAAAAACTCTAAAATTAAAACATTAAAACAATAAAATATAATGTTTGTGACAAAAGTTTGATTGGTTTTGCTTTTTATCTAATTTAATCTTCTGTATTTTTAATATAAAAAGAAAGTGTGTTTTATGTATAATTTTAATTAAATTTACATATAAATAGTAAAATTATTTGTTATTTAGTATAACTACAATAGTTGTATATTTGGTTATATCTATTGTTTTTATAATATCGATCAGTTAGCTTTTTTATGATAATTTTTTGCAAAAACATCCAAAATTACTTATTGAAAATTAAAATAAAAAAGTGGAAGCACGGTCCGAATGGACTCCCTGTTTTTAAAGGGATTGTGAC
>CALFLJ010000050.1 GCA_937880335.1 uncultured Succinatimonas sp. | reverse complement strand
ATTTTTGCAGTATAACAGTAACTTAAAGTAAGTTTTTAAAGAATAACTGCTAGGGGTTGTAGCAGTTACAATGGTAAAACAAAGTTTGATTTTAATTAGATGGTAGTTTCGCCGTAAAAGAAATGACAAATATTCTTTATTTTCTGGTAAAATTTATAGATTTCGTGTACAATAATCCGGCCCCTCTAATCGAAAGGCCGGAATTCCCACCCGTGTGTTTCGATGCAGACAATCTTTAGATTTTCTGTTTGGATAAGAGTTCAGGTGGAGTACAAATACTTTATCTGATTGTTTAAAGGATTGAATATCCTTCAAAAGGGTTTTTAGATGAAAACTTATGTTGCAAAACCGTCGACCATCAAGCGCGATTGGTTCGTTATTGATGCCGAAGGCCAGACTTTAGGCCGTATCGCTACTGAAATTGCTACTCGTTTACGTGGCAAGCACAAGCCTGAATATACACCATTCTTAGACACTGGTGACTACATTATTGTTATCAATGCCTCTAAGGTTGTTGTAACTGGTAACAAAACCACCGATAAGATGTACTATCACCACACAGGTTTCCCTGGTGGAATTAAGTCTGAGTCTTTCGAGAAGCTGGTTGTTCGTAAGCCAGAAGAAATTATCGAGAGAGCCGTTCGTGGTATGTTGCCTAAGGGACCTTTAGGCCGTGCAATGTTCCGCAAGCTAAAAGTCTATGGTGGTGCCGAGCACAATCACGTTGCTCAGAAACCACAGGTTATCAAGTTTTAAGGAGCATTAACAAATGGCAGTAACTCAGTATTATGGTACCGGTCGTCGTAAGGACGCCACTGCACGTGTATTCTTAAAACAGGGTACCGGCAAAATTGAGATCAATGGCAGAACTTTAGACGAGTACTTTGGCCGTCCGACTTCCCGCATGGTTGTCGCTCAGCCTTTAGAGCTCTTAGAGCTTGGCGACAAGTTTGATCTGTACATTACTGTTTCTGGTGGTGGTATCACTGGCCAGGCTGGTGCTATCCGTCACGGTATCACCAGAGCTCTCATTCAGTATGATGAGTCTTTCCGCCCTGCATTACGTAAGGCTGGCTTTGTAACTCGTGATGCTCGTTCTGTAGAGCGTAAGAAGGTTGGCTTACATAAGGCTCGTAAGCGTCCTCAGTACAGCAAGCGTTAATATCGAATTATTTCGAGAGAAAACCCCTTCCATTGTGAAGGGGTTTTTTTTAGTGTTATGATCGAGCATATCTGTATGGGATAAATTTTAATTTGCCTGCTAACGGTCAGTATTAGCAAAATTTCAAGGTGTTTTCAGTAACGTAATACCTTAAAACCATTAACTGGTAATACTCTGGTTTGACTAACAAAATTGATATTAGGTAGATAATGGTAGATGATTTGGATAAATATTTTAAAATCATGCTGTTATATGAAAAGAACCTGTAAGTCCTCTAGTACAGGTGTTAAGTATGTATATACTAGTGTGAGCTACATTTCCTTTATGTGGAAGATGCCATCTTGATCCTCATGTCTGTTGATGTTATATGTGTATGCTTGCATCTTATAACTCGATTCTAATTTTTGTACTTTGATATAATAGACTAAAATTAAACGAGGTTTTATTATGACTCTTTCAATATCAACTTTTAAACCTTATTTCTTTACATCCTACTATAATTGGTTTACTGATAATGGAGTAAGTCCACATCTTGCAGTTGACACAAGTGTAAAAAACGTAAAAGTGCCAGTTAGTTACGTAAAAAATAATCAGATTCTTTTAAATATTTCTCCTGTTGCAATACATGATTATACTATTGACAATAAAGGAATATCTTTTAAGGCAATGTTTCGAGGAGTAAGTGAGGATATTCACGTACCTTATAAAGCCATGAAAGCCCTTATTGCTTTAGAAGATGGAATTGCAATTCCTATATCTCAACTCATTTCTGAATTTGATACTGATGATTCTCAAGAGGAATCTCAGGAAGATGGTTCTATTTTTAGTTTAGAGCAAGAAGAACATAGCGATACAGACAACACAATTTCAGAAGATAAATCGGATAGCAAAAAAAATTCCCATGATGGTCCGGGATTTGAATTTGTTTAAAATTTGCACTCCTCAATCATTTATGTAATGGTTTTTGTTTGTTTTATAAAGACAGTGCCACGAGCAAATTTTAGATTTTAAGTTATTGCAGATGTGATAGTGGATACTATATACATAGTTGGAAGGAGGGGGTATTACTTGTGATGATATCAGCTCTTATTGCTGCAACAAACTTTTTTTGTGCTTTAAATTAAAAAAAAAACTATTATCAGTTGATAATAGGTTTTTATTGTTGTGCTCAGCATGAGCTCTCTATAGTTCCGAAGATGCTCGCTAACGGGAAATCTTGTAGGCGATCACTAAGAAGATCCTGATTTTAGGAGAGGGGATCTTCAGATCATCTTAAAAGATTGCGTCAGATCTTCTTAGTGATCGCCTACACACTTGGAGGATTAAGTCCAATTGATTACAGAAAAAGTATTGGGTTATTATAAACAAGTCCAACTTTATGTCCTCACCCCCTTTTCGGCATTTTTATGTTGACATTTACATACAGTTCTAACAGATACTGGCGACTATCAAAGACACCTTTAATGCACAAAGCCCTAAGTACTGGAAATTTACTTAAGGAAGGATGGTTTAGTATAGAACCAGTTGAAGGTCAGATCTGAAATTAGGATCTAACCTTCTATCGTATGGGAAATGCCGTATGCCGAACGGCACGTATGGTGTTGTGAGAGGAGTGAGAGAAATTTCCTCCTGCTCGATTTAATAAGATATTTATTGAGCTCTTATTTCCCCAAGCTTTACCCACATAGGTGAGGTTTCAATAAGACCTTTGTTTGTCAGGCTTAAATCTCCTGAGAGTCCATGCATTACGTCTCGACTGTCTTTAGCTAATTTTTCAAGATTAAATGCGAAGCCTATAGAGTCGTAACTTGCAGCAAAAATTCTCTGTACTTGTGCATTAGCCTTAGGTAAAGACTTCATAAAACTTTCCTTAAGAGGACTATTTGTCAATAACCAAGGCATATCTCCTAAAGTAGAGCCTTTAAGTGCAAGTTCTTGCGCAGAGTTATTTACACCTATATAGCTTTTATTTGTAAGATATACGGGCAAGTTAGATGGAATTATTGCTTTAATTGCAACACTGTCGTTTGCTGGGGCGTGGATATAGACACTATCAGCTTCGTTGAAAGGACAATTTTTAAGACTTTGCCTTAAAAATGATGGATCTTGATAAGTACAAGCATAAGGCTTTATCACATTTCCAAAGGCTTTATTAAAAGATGCTGTTGCTCTTTGTGCGCTTTGGTCTTTTGATGAAGCAATAATAATAGGTTTGCGGTGATTGTCAGCATAGATTTTTGATGCTGCAATAGCCCCCTCATAGTCAGGACCTAGATCAAAGTACCATTGATTTATTGGTTTTTTACCTTCCGGAATATTCAAAACTATAGAGGGTACTTTTATATCAAGAGAATTAAAAGCATTTACCTCAGGTTTTAATATAGGACCAATAACCAAAGCAGTCCCATCTGAGTTTATTTTCTTTACGATTTCAGATATGTTTTCCTGATTTGTATCATAAAAAATAGCTTTAACATTGGAGTTGCGCTCTGATAAGGCGGCAAGTATTCCAAGACGAGCTGGTTTTCCTACATTTTCAGCAAAACGTCCTGATAATGGTAATAAGACAGAAATTTTGTCATTATCTTTAATTGAGAATATGGCTTTTGGTGCTACGTTAAAAGGTTTAGCATCCTCTACATTATATTGAGATTCTAAATCGATATCTAAAGGCTTTTCTTGAACTTTATTGTCAAAGTTTATGACTAAGTTCAGAGGATGTTGCGAGTATTTTTTTTCAAAATCTTTAAGAGCAACTGTTTTTAGCTTGTCAATAGATGAGCGATTAAGCATAGCGTATTCCAAGAAACCGCGGTCGTTATAATCTTGTGTTTCCTGAAGTTTTTTTGCTAAATCATGATCTGATATCTTAGCTAAAATTTCATTACAGCGGTTTATTAAGGTTACTTTATCTTGACCGTTTACATAATCAATCAACAGCTTGTCGCTATCATAGGCTGCAAAAGCGTAGACACTGTTTTGGGTACTATTATAAAGTCTACTATTAATTGACGACTTTAATTGATAGAAATAACTAAAAGCTGATTGAGGTAGAGCGTTAGGGTTTACCCCAGAAAGTTTTTTTAAAGCTTCTTTAGCATTACCAGTGCGTGATAAAAGTAATGATTCCATCATCGAAGCTTCTGCTTTTTGAATAGGTGATGATGCACTTGATTTTAGCTCGCTTAGCAATGTAGAGGCTTTTTTAGCGTCACCTGCATTGATGTAGCTACGCATTAGTAAAATTTGGGCCTCAAAACGAGATTCGTCGTTTGCATCGTTTACTAAACTTTCGTAGGCTAAAGAATTTTGGTACAAAGCCCCAAAGGCCTGAGCACTACTTACTTGTGTACCTGATATTGAAGTACATGCATTTAAGGTAAGTACAGTGGCGGTAATAAGGCCACATAAAGCTACGTTAAGACGCGATTTTTTCACAATATATATCCTGAAAGTCGATGAAAGCTATACGCTTATTATGACATTAAAATTTTGTTTAAGATTATAGGTTAAAATAAAAGATCTCGCACATAAATAGTAAAATGTTCTTATCTTGGTGAAAAATAGAAAAAGTGTTTTATTGATTTGTCCTTTATCTTTCTTTATTAGAGCTCATATTCTCTGGTGTGCTAAAATTTAAAAAGTTATTTTAAGGGGATAAAAATGCTTAAAAGCGCTCTCTATATTGTTCCAACACCAATTGGAAACCTTTCTGATATTACCTTAAGGGCAGTTGAGGTTTTAAAATCTGCCACTTTAATTGCTGCTGAGGATACGCGCCATTCTAAAATTTTATTAGATCATTTAGGTGTTTTTGGAACAAAACTTATAAGTTGTCATGATCACAATGAGGAAGAAAAGGCTCAAATTATTGCCAATGAAGTAAAACAAGGCGGAATCGTTGCTTTAATCTCAGATGCCGGCTCACCACTTATAAACGACCCTGGCTATAGAGTTGTAACTTATTGTGCAAATCTTAATGTGGATGTGGTCCCTTTGCCAGGTCCATGTGCACTTATAACAGCTTTAGAAGGAGCTGCTTTGCCTACAGATAAATTTATGTTTCGAGGATTCTTCCCCGTGAAGGAAAAAGAACTTAAAGAGGTTTTAGTTTCTTTAACTTCAGTAGATTACACTGCCGTTTTTTATGAGACACCTAAGCGAATTTTGGCTACAGCAGATGCTTTATCTGAGATTTTACCAGACCATCCTGTTGCTCTTTGTAGAGAATTAACTAAAGCCTATGAATCCTTTTATCGCATGAAAGCATCACAATTACCAGAATTTTTAAGAGATAATTCTGATAGAACAAAAGGTGAGTTTGTTGTAGTTATAGGCTCTGTTCCCAAGACTAATACAGATATTCCTTCTAATATAAAAGAGGCTCTAACTGAATTAATAAAAACGACTCCTGTAAAAACAGCCTGCAGTGCATTAGCTTTAGCTTGTAATTTGAAGCGTAATGAACTTTATGAATTAGCTTTAAAGCTCAAAGAAAAATAAAAATTTTTTAAGTTGTTTGATATAATATAAAAAGAGTCGGCCGGGCAACCGCTGCTGTTTACGCGTGTCATTGGCATACGGTTTACAGGGGAGGAAAGTCCGAGCTCCATAGGACAGGGTGCCAGGTAACGCCTGGAGAGCGTGAGCTCATGACAAGTGCAACAGAGAGAAGACCGCCTAAGTGTGAAAACACCGGTAAGGGTGAAAGGGTGTGGTAAGAGCACACCGCTTTCTTAGTAATAAGAAAGGCATGGTAAACTCCACCCGGAGCAAGATCGAATAGGTTTCCTAATGGTGTGGTCCGCATCGGAAACGGGTTGATTGCTGGAACCGGCGAGTGATTGTCGGTCTAGAGGAATGGTTGCCACTGCTTTTGCAGAACAGAACTCGGCTTACAGGCTGACTCAATCTCCTTTTCTTCTTTTCTTTCACATATTTTCTAAACGTGGGAATTTTTTCATCATGACGTTTGTTCATATACCCGTGTTGTTGCAAGAGGTTTTGCAAGGACTTAATCTCAAATCTGATGGAATATACCTTGATGCGACTTTTGGTCGAGGGGGGCATTCTCGTAAGATTTTGGAGAAATTAGGTAGTGAAGGACGTCTTTATGCCTTAGACCGTGACCTTGAGGCAATTGAAGCTGCAAAAGAGATTGAAGACCCTCGTTTTACTATTGTTCATAGTCCTTTTTCAAAATTAAAGGAGTGCTGTGATGAGTGGGGAATTACAGGGAAAGTAGATGGAATACTAATGGATATCGGTGTGTCATCTCCGCAACTTGATGATGCATCAAGAGGTTTTTCTTTTGATAGAGATGGCCCTTTGGATATGCGCATGGATAAAAGCGCAAGTATAAGTGCTGCCACTTTAGTCAACTCTTGTTCACAAAAAGAATTAAGTTATATTTTTAAGGTTTATGGTGAGGAGCGTTTTGCCTCTAAAGTAGCATCGGCTATTGTAAGAGCGCGCGAAATAAAACCTTTTGAAAGAACAAAAGAGCTCTCTGAGCTTATATCTAAAACAATTCCAGGTTATGAGCCAAAACACAAAGCAACTCGATGTTTCCAAGCTTTGCGTATAGCTGTAAATTCAGAATTGGATGAATTACGTCAAGCCTTGAAAGAAACTATTGATGTTCTGTCAGAACATGGTAGATTGTGTGTTATAAGCTTTCATTCTCTTGAAGATAGAATAGTAAAAAATTTTATAAAAGAACAGGCGCAAGGTCAGGTGGTGCCATCTAATATCCCTCTGACTTTTGAACAAATAGAAAAATTACGCCTATCTACAGCAACTATGGAGCCCGTAGGTGGACCGGTAAAAGCCGGGGAAGCCGAATTACAACAAAATGTGCGTTCAAGAAGTGCAATATTACGCACCTGCGCACGATTACCGAGGCTTAAAGAATAATGCAAAGTGCAGCTGCTATTGTAAGAGAGGAAGAGCTCCATTCTGCGCAAGAGCAGGCTTCTGCTGAAAATATATCTAATGACAGCTCCGAACAGGCCAAGCCTTCGGAGGGGAAGCTAATTGTTTTAGATGTAGATGAACAGGATGCAGAAACCTACAATTCATTTTCTCGTCATTACGAATATTTAGCTCAAGTAAAGAAGAAGGCTTTAATTCCTACTATCTTAGATGACTTGTTACGTTATGCTTGGGTTTATATTTTAGGGATAACTGTTACTGTTCTGTGTGTGCATAAGATAACTCAGGTCCAAAGCACTCGCGATTTAACTTCTGCTTTAAATGTAGCACAGTCTAGTTGTGAGTCTTTACGTAATGAGAGTTTACTTTTACAAGCTCAACGGCAGAGCTTGTCTGAGCATGCAAGCATTCGCAAACAGGCTTTAGAAAAATTAGGTATGATCATGCCTAAAACTGAAGCTGAAGTTGTTATCCAATTAGATAGACGTTAAACATGCCTCTTTTAGCAGATAAAGAGGGCTCAGGCGCTCTTAAAATCAGTCGTTTTCGCATGGGATTTGTGTGGGTAACATTATTACTTGTCACACTAGGTCTTGTGTCTCGTCTTTTGTGGATCCAAGTTCTACATCCGGAGAAGCTTATTGCCGAAGGTAATGCACGTGTTGTTCGTGCATATCATTATGAGCCTGCAAGGGGCAAAATAGCGGATAGAAGAAACAAGATCTTAGCTATATCAATCCCAGTAAAAACTGTAGATGCAGATCCAAAAGTTTTGCATGAGTCAGGTGTATTTAATGATGAAAAAGCTTTAGCCCAAATAGCCTCTATATTAGAGCTTGATGTTAAAGTCCTAAAGGAAAAAATTGCAGATAAAAATAAGCGTTTTACTCATTTAAAACATTATCTTGAGATTGAAAAAGCAGAAGATTTAAAGAAAATTTGTAAAGATGGTTTTATCTTAAATAATAGTTATCGTCGTTATTATCCTACTGAGAAAGTAAATTCATCTTTAGTCGGTATTTTAAACGGTGAGGGGTTGGGAATTTACGGTGTAGAGCAGAGCTTTAATAGTTATTTGTCCTCTGTAAAATCTACACGTACAGCCCGCAAAGACAGATACAACCATGTAATTGAAAACATAGATGTACTAAATGCTGGAGTCGCAGGTGGTAATTTAGTATTAAGTATTGATAATAGATTACAGACAATTGCTTATCAATCACTTGATAAAACGGTAAAAGAAAATGAGGCTGATAGTGGCTGTGCTGTACTTTTAGATGTGCGTACAGGAGAAATCCTTGCTATGGCAAACAGTCCTACCTTCGATCCTAACGATAGATCCCATTTTGATTCTCAAAATGCTAAAAATCGTGCAGTAACAGATACTTTTGAACCAGGATCTACTGTAAAGCCTATAGTTGCCTTAGCCGCTTTAGAAACTGGAGCGGTAAATTGGCGAGAGGTTTTTGATACTCGTCCTTTTGTTGTTGATGGAAAAACAGTGCGAGATTCCCATTCTATGGAGTCCGGTAACTTGTTGGATATTATTCAATATTCATCAAATACAGGTATGGCTCATATCTCAAGAAGAGTTGGTCCTTCCAAAATAATGGAGATGCTTTTACGTTTTGGTTTTGGTCATAAGACTCAGTCAGGATTAGTAGGTGAGAGTTCTGGACTACTTAAGGAAAATCGTAAATTTTGGTCAGAAATTGATAAAGCTACATTAGGGTTTGGTTATGGCATAACTGTAACAGCATTACAATTAGCTCAGGCTTATGCAACCTTAGCCTCAGATGGAGTGATGCATCCTGTTTCTATTTTGCGAGTTTTAAAACCTGTGCCAGGAATACAGGTTGCAGATCCACTTGAGGTTAAACGCATGCAGTTAGCTCTTGAAACTGTAGTTTCATCAGGTACAGGCGGAAAAGCTGCTATCGAACGTTATCGTGTTGCTGGAAAAACTGGTACAGCCCGAATTGCCTCTGTTGGAGGTTATGGAAAAGATTATATGGCAACTTTTGCTGGATTTGCTCCATTAACAAATCCTCGATTTGCTTTAGTTGTTGTTATAAATGCCCCTCGAGCCGGAAAATTTTATGGAGGTACTGTAGCAGGACCTGTATTTAGAGAACTAATGTCTCAGGCCTTGCAACTTTATAATGTTCCGCCCGACCGTCCATTCGAAAAGGTAAAAAATAAAAATTAAGTATAGGTTATTATGACAAGTTTTACTGACGCAAAAATTTTACTTGGTGACAAAAACGTTGAAACTTCAAAAGGATGCTTCCAAGTAGATAATTTGCAAACAGATTCTAGGTTATGCAATGACAAAAGTGTATTTATTGCTATTAAAGGTACACAGGTAAATGGTCTTGATTTTGCTCCCGCGGCTGTAGAGAGAGGTGCGCGCTGCGTAGTGGTTGAGGAGAGCAATCTTAAAGATTCTGTTTTAGATGAAAGCTTAGGTGTTCCTGTTTTTGTCTTAGATAAAAACTTAAGCTTAGGTGAATTTGCCAGCTCATTTTATGGTGAACCATCAAAAAAATTGAAGTTAATTGGAATTACAGGAACTAATGGTAAAAGTACTATTACACAGTTGATTGCGTCATGGCTTTATGCCGTTACTAGTTCAAAAGTAGGAGTAATTGGTACATTAGGATATGGATATCTTAAAAATTTAAAAAAATCTGCAAATACAACGCCTGATGCCGTAGCTTTGCAACGTATTTTGTATGAAATGGTGAATGATGGCGCTCAATACGCTGTTATGGAGGTTTCATCAATTGGAATCGCTGAGGGGCGTATTGATGGTTGCAATTTTGTAGCAGGCGGTTTTACAAATTTAACACGAGACCATCTTGATTATCATAAGAGTATGGAAAATTACGCTTTATGCAAGGAGCAATTTTTAAAGTGTATACCGAAAGGGATGGTATCAATTAATATTGATGATACATATGGGCGTAACTTTGCTGAAGTTTTAGAAAGCTGTGTTCAGGTTTCTTTAAAGCGTAATTTAAACCCGGTGGGCTCAAGCTACGATAACAAATACGTTAAGGTAAATAAGGTAATTTATAAGCGCCATGGAATTTATCTTGAGGTGGATAGTTTTAAAGGTAGTCTTAAATTTGAGGTAAATCTTTTAGGCCGGTTTAATGTTGAAAACATAGTCGTTGCTCTAGGAGTGCTTTTAAGTTTGAATATTCCTGTAGATAGGTTAGAAAAAACCGCTAGTGTATTAAAACCTGTGACAGGTCGTATGGAATGTTTTAGTAAAGACGGTTTACCTTCTATTGTAGTTGATTATGCTCATACCCCTGATGGAGTCGAGCAGGTTTTAAGAGCCGTAAGAGAACACCATAAGGAAGGAAAAGTATGGTGTATTTTAGGTTGTGGAGGAAATCGAGACAAGGGTAAGCGCCCGATCATGGCTATAAAAGCTTGTGTCTATGCTGATAATGTAATTTTTACTTCTGATAATCCTCGTAAAGAAGATCCAAAACAAATTATCAATGACATGATTTTAGGTGTAACTTCTGCACATAATTATATTTCTATAGTAGATAGGTCAGAGGCTATTAGCTATGCTTTTAAAAATGCAAAACCATTAGACTGTATTGTAATAGCCGGAAAAGGTCATGAGGATTATCAAATATTTGCAGATAAAACCATAAACTTTTCTGATCGCAAAATAGCGGCAAAATTGCTTGGGGTAAATTGTGATTAGTTTTAATTTAAGTGAATTAACCTCTTATCCTAATATAAGTCTAAAAGGAAGGGATCTTTGCATAAGTAAAGTATCAACTGACTCAAGGGACTGTGAAGGTGCTTTATTTGTCGCTCTTATAGGAGAGCGCTTTGATGGTCATGTCTTCGTAGAAAAGGCTATTGAAAATGGAGCTATAGCGGTTGCAGTTAGTAACGGGCAGACCTATGAGCCTGTATCAACAATTAAGTGTGAAAATACTTTAGATTTACTAGGATATTGTGGTCTTTTAGTTCGTTTGAAATCAAAAGCCTTAGTTTTATCTTTAACAGGATCTTGTGGAAAGACTACAGTAAAAGAATTTACCTATAATATTTTAGAGCGTTGTGGTAAAAGCCTGGCGACATTAGGAAATTTTAATAATGATGTTGGCGTTCCATTAACTCTTTTAAGACTAGAAAAAGATACAAATTTTGCTGTTATTGAGCAAGGGGCAAGTCATCCTCAAGATATTGCTCGAACTTGCAGATTTGTAAAATCAAAAATCGCCCTAATAAATAACGTAGGTGGCGCTCACATCGAAGGCTTTGGCTCGTCATATGGTATTTATAAAGGCAAAAGTGAAATTCTAGATGACGTATTTTTAAATGATGGAATAGGTATAGTACCTTGCGATAGTCCTTGGTATAAGAATTGGTGTGATGATTACGCTAAACAATTTAATAACAAAAAGCTTTTAAGCTTTGGAACTAAGGATACGGCTACAGTTCAGCTTTTAGACTTAACTGCAAGTCTTGAAAAATTAGAATTTAAATTGCGTCTTCCAAATGGAGAAATTATCCCAATTACCCTAAATGTTTTAGGTGAACATAATGCTTTAAATGCAGCTGCAGCTGCGTTACTTGCATATTGTGCAGGAGCAAGTCCTTTAGATATAAGATTAGGTTTGTCTCAATCTAAAAATCTTAAAGGTCGTTTGTGTGCTAAAGAGTTTGATAACTTTACATTAATCGATGATGCTTATAATGCTAGTTTTGGAGCTGTCATTGCTGCGTGTAAAACCTTAAGCATGTGTAAGGGTCACAAAGTTATGATTTTTGGAGATATGGGGGAACTTGGATCTGAAAGTCAGGACTTACACACTAAAGTAGGTGAGTTTGCTAAAGACTACGTTGATGAATTATTGTGTGTAGGTGATATGAGTAAGCTTACAGTTAAAGCCTTTGGTGCTAAAGCAAAGCATTTTAATTGCCATTTAGATCTCGTAAAATATGCGGTTGGCTTACTTGATAAGCAATATTGTAGTTTCCTTGTTAAGGGGGCTCATTCTATGAATATGCAGACTATTACCGATGAACTTGTTTTACACGGAGAAAGAATAGCATGATAGTTTTACTCTCTGAGTGGCTTTGTAATTATGTTGACTCATTGCGTGTCTTTAGCTATTTGACTTTTAGAGCTGTTATGGCCTTATTTACAGCTCTTATTATTGCTTTATGCTTAGGTCCTGCTACTATTCGCTCGTTGCAGGTTTTACATTTTGGACAAGTAGTACGAGATGATGGTCCGCAGTCTCACTTAAAAAAATCAGGTACTCCTACTATGGGTGGCGTATTAATTATAGGTTCTATAATTATAACCATGCTTTTATGGTGTCGTTTAGACAATGTTTATACCTGGTACACTATAGGAACACTGGCAGCTTACGCCGCAATTGGTTTTGCTGACGATTATTTAAAAGTTGTAAGACATGATCCTCATGGACTTAGAGCAAAATACAAATATTTTTGGCAATCAGCAGCAGCTTTAACTTTAGGATGTTTAATTTACGGTACAGCTCAGAGCCCAGCTGAGACAACTTTTGTCGTACCTTTTTTTAAGAATGTGATGCCTGATATTGGCTTTTTGATTATCCCCTTAGCTTATTTTGTGCTGACAGGATCATCTAATGCTGTAAACCTTACAGATGGTTTGGATGGCTTGGCTATTATTACAACAATAACAGTAGCCGCAGGCTTAGGCATAGTAGCTTGGGCTACCTCAAATGCTAATTTTGCCTCATATCTTTATCTACCTTATGTACCAAAAGCTGCAGAGCTAACAATGGCTTGTACAGCTATTGTTGGAGCTGGATTGGGGTTTTTGTGGTTCAATACATACCCAGCAGAGGTTTTTATGGGAGATGTAGGTTCTTTATCCTTAGGTGCAGGTCTTGGAATCATTGCCGTTTTAATTCGACAGGAAGTTCTTCTTTTTATTATGGGGGGCATCTTTGTAATTGAAACTTTATCCGTAATTTTGCAAGTAGGATCTTATAAACTACGTGGACGCAGGATTTTTCGTATGGCCCCAATTCACCATCACTTTGAGAAAGGCGGATGGCCAGAGCCACGAGTTATGGCTCGTTTTTGGATTATTACATTAGTTTTGGTATTAGTTGGTCTTATTACCTTAAAATTACGTTAAAAATAACTTCTATTTTGAATTATAAGATCTAATGGATTTAGTATGAACACAGCCCTAAATGGAAAAAAAATTGCAGTTCTTGGATTGGGAATATCAAATATTGCAGCAATAAACTATCTTTTAAAGCATGATTTAAAGAAGTTAGCCGTTTTTGATACGCGTGAAAACCCTCCGCATATTGAAGAATTACCAGTAGGTATAGATTTTCACTTAGGACCTTTAAATGAAGATGAGCTTAAGACTTATGACATTATTGTGTTAAGTCCAGGTCTAAGTATTTTTATGCCAGAGATTCAAAGTGCAAAAAAAGCTGGTGTTAAAATTGTTGGTGATATTGAGCTTTTCGCCTTTGAGGTAAAAGCTCCTGTAATTGGAATTACTGGTTCAAACGGAAAATCAACAGTTACCACTTTACTAGGATATATGGCAGACAAAGCAGGCCTTCATGTTGCTATTGGCGCTAATATTGGTAATCCTGTTTTTAATATATTATCTGACGATATTGATTTGTACGTCCTTGAGTTATCAAGCTTTGAGCTTGAAACCACTCGCAGTTTGAAATTACGTGCAGGCGTTATTTTAAATGTGTCAGAAGATCATTTAGATAGGTATCATGGCTCAATTGTTGAATATGCTCATGCAAAGCATGAGATTTTCCGCAATTGTGAAGTCGTTGTTACCAATCGCGACGATAAAGCAACATTTAATGGAAATGGTGCAGGAAGTATTAGTTTCGGTCTAGATAATACTTCATATGGTCGTTTAGAAGAAAATGATAATACGTATCTCACCGTTAACGGAAAGAAATTTATAAATACAAACGAGATGCGCATTTATGGTGTACACAATCAGTTAAATGCTTTAGCAGCTATGGCTCTAGCTGATGCGGCGGGAATCCCTAAAAGTGCTCAATTACTAGCTTTGAAAACATTTAGTGGTTTACCGCATCGTTGTCAACTAGTGCGTAAACTTGCTGGCGTTAATTACTACAATGACTCTAAGGCCACCAACGTTGCATCTACAGAGGCTGCAATTATGGGGCTAAAAAATTTACATAAAAATGGCATTATTCTATTGGCAGGGGGGCTTGGTAAAGGTCAGGATTTTACTCCTTTGCAGAAATATATTGGAAAAGAGGTTTGTGATGTCTTTTGCTTTGGAAAAGATGCCCAAAAAATTTTAGATTTATCAAAAGAGCACTGTCATCCGGCATTAAATATGCGTCAAGCTCTAAGAGACGCTAATGCTATAGCAAAGCCAGGTCAGGGGGTATTACTATCTCCTGCATGTGCATCATTTGATCAATTTAAAGGTTTTGAAGATCGTGGTCAAATTTTTGTGAGCATGGTAACCCGCCTTTTAGAAGAGGATTAAGGTTAGTCCTAAATGAGTATGATAAAAGATCAGGCGCCACGCTATGATAGAGGTTTGGTTTTAGTCGTATTTTTGCTTTTGTGTATTGGGGTGGTAATGATAAGTACCTCCTCGGTTATGGAATCAATGATGCGTTATGGGGATGAGTTTTATCAAACTAAAAGACATATTATTACCATTGTGATGGGGATATTATGTGCTTTTATAACAGCGACAATCCCAAGTAAAACTCTAGAGCGCCTGTCTTTTGGCGGAATGATTGTTTCAATTATTCTTTTGATTTTAGTCCTTTTAATAGGTCGAGAGGTTAATCAGGCGCGACGTTGGATAAGCTTAGGCTTCTTTAATTTACAACCTGCAGAGGTATTAAAGCTCTGTTGGATTTTGTATTTTTCAAGTTATACCAGCCGCAAAATAGAGTCGGTAAGTAAGACTTTAAGTGGATTTTTAAAGCCATTTGCATTTCTAACTGTTATGGGAGCTTTACTAATTGAGCAACCTGATTTTGGTTCTACTATGGTAGTAGCATCTCTTACCTTAGCAATTTTATGGGTCGCAGGAGCTGGTCTTATAAAATACATTTGTGTTTTTTTAGCCGCAGTGACAGTAGCTGTAATAGGAGTTATAACCCAACCTTATCGCCTAAGTCGCGTAACCTCTTTTTTAGATCCATGGGCAGATCAGTTTGGATCTGGTTATCAGCTTACACAGTCTCTTATGGCATATGGTCGTGGGGGAATCTTTGGTGAGGGGCTTGGAAATTCAATACAAAAATTAGGCTATCTGCCTGAGGCTCACAACGATTTTGTTACTGCTATCTTGGGCGAGGAATTTGGCTTTGTCGGAGTTGTATTTGTTTTACTGCTTGAACTTGTAATTGTTTATAAGTCTATACGCTTAGGTTTTAGCATCTTGCGACATGATGCTTTGTTTCAAGGTTATGTTGCATACAGTATTGGTATTTGGTTCTTTATGCAAACAATCATCAATATAGGAGTAGCCTCAGGGGCTCTTCCTACAAAAGGTCTTACCTTGCCTCTTATAAGTTATGGAGGATCTTCTATGATTGTATGCTCTTGTGCTATAGCGATTTTGTTACGTATTGACTTTGAATGGCGAAACAATCAGTTTGGTAATAAGAAAAATGTCATATAAAAAGATTCTGATTATGGCTGGAGGAACTGGTGGTCATGTTTTTCCTGCTTTAGCAATTGCAGATGAATTAAAAAAACACGGTTATGAGGTAAGATGGCTTGGAACTCGTGGCCGTATGGAGGAAAAATTAGTTCCTAAATACGGATATCCTATAGATTATATTAATGTCAGAGGCATAAGACGCAACGGTCTTATGGCTAAAATTAAAGTTCCTTTTATGGTTTTTAGAGCTATTTTAGAATCTTTGAAAATCATTAGGAAATTTAAGCCTGACGCTGTTTTAGGAATGGGGGGATATGCATCAGGTCCAGGTGGAATTGCAGCGTTTATTTGTCGCATTCCTGTCATATTGCATGAGCAGAATGCTGCCGCGGGGCTTACCAATCGTTTGTTGTTTAAAATATCTAAAAGGGTAATGCTAGGATTTCCTGGCGCCTTTTCTGGAAAAAAAGTTGAAGTAGTTGGCAATCCTGTAAGAACAGATATTCTAAAACTTCACGGTTTAAAAAGAAATTTTCGTGAGGATAAATTAAGAATTGCAGTAGTTGGTGGATCTTTAGGAGCTCAAGCTTTAAATACTATAGTCCCTAATGCTTTAAAGTTAGTGAAAAATTTAAATTTTACTGTTACCCATCAGTGTGGCGGAGGGCATCTTGAGAGCGTTAAGGAACAATATAAAGATGCTAAATTTAATTATGAGATTTTTGAATTTGTAAATAATATGCAAGATCTCTATTTAAATCATGATTTGGTAATATGTCGTGCGGGAGCCCTTACAGTAGCTGAGACCTCTGTAGCTTCAATTCCAGCTTTATTTGTTCCTTTGCCATCAGCTGTAGATGATCATCAAACTAAGAATGCTCTATCTTTGAAGGAAAGAGGTGCAGCTATGCTGTGCCCGCAAAAAGAATTAAGTTATGAAAGCTTGTCGCAGACAATCTTAGATTTAATTGAACATAGAGAAAAGCTTGAAAAAATGTCTGAAAATTTAACTTTGTGTGCAATTACTAACGCAACTGAAAAAGCTTTTAAAATAATAGAATCTATCTGCGAGAAAAAGTAGTGGAATAAAATTTATGTACAAAGACATATCATCAAATTTATTATCTCAACAGCTTCAAATACCACTTATGCATAAGGTAAGAAGAATCCACTTTGTGGGAATTGGTGGAGCTGGAATGTGTGGTATAGCTGAGGTTTTACGTAATGAAGGCTATACAGTATCAGGGTCTGATATAAGCGCATCTAAGGTTACAGCAAGACTTGAAAGCTTAGGTGTTACTATTTTTATAGGCCACAGAGCAGAAAATATTGCAGGAGCAAGTGTTGTTGTGGTTTCATCTGCAATACATTCAGGAAATCCTGAGGTTGAAGCTGCCTATGCATTGCACATTCCTGTTGTTCGTCGTGCAGAGATGTTAGGCGAGCTTATGCGGTATAGATACGGAATTGCTGTATGCGGTACCCATGGTAAAACCACAACAACAAGTCTTATCGCTTCGATATTTGCTCAAGCAAAATTGGATCCAACTTTTGTTATAGGCGGTCTTTTAAATTCTGCGGGTACTAATGCCCGTCTAGGTACTGGTCGCTATCTTATTGCAGAGGCTGATGAATCCGATGCCTCCTTTTTGCATTTGCAACCTATGTTGACCGTTGTAACTAATATTGAGGCTGATCATTTAGATACTTATGATGGGGATTTTAATAAGCTTAGATCAACTTTTGTAGAATTTTTGCATAATTTACCTTTTTACGGTGTGGTTGTAGCCTGTATAGATGATATCAACGTAAGAGAAATTTTACCTAAAATTGGACGCACTGTTATCACATACGGTTTAAGTGAAGATGCTGATTTTAGAGTCTGCGATTTTAAGGAAAATGGGCCATCCTCAAGTTTTGTTGTCAAAGGCAGAGATGATTTTGAGTTAAAGATAGAATTGCCAATCCCAGGATTACATATGGCAAAAAATGCAGCCGCTGCAATTGCTGTGGCCTGTGAGGAGGGAATTGATCCTGCAATTACAGCTGAGGCTTTACGCAGTTTTTCAGGAGTAGGTCGACGTTTTCAAAATTATGGAGCATTTAAAACTCCTAATGGTCATAAGATTACTTTAGTTGATGATTACGGCCATCATCCAACTGAGATTATGGCAACAATTGATGCTGCACGTGCAGCTTATCCTGAAAAAAAACTGTGTATGGTTTTTCAGCCACATCGATATACTCGTACAAGAGATTTATACGAAGATTTTGTTCGTGTATTACAGAATGTTGATGAGCTTATTTTGGTAGAAGTTTATTCTGCAGGTGAGGACCCCATATCTGGTGCAGATGGTCGTCATCTGTGTAGATCTCTAAGAGCAAAAGGTAAGTTTGAGCCACATTTTGTTGAAAACGTAGATGAGGTCCCAGAGTTATTGTCCTCAATTGTACCTGATGGAGCTTTGGTTTTAACCCAAGGTGCAGGAAATGTTGTACAGGTTGCGCGTAATTTGAGTAAAATTTGGACTAAATGTGAGGAATAGAGGTGAATCCCCGCTTTAGACGGACACGTGGTTATATATTAGGAGGTTTGCTCTTTGCAATCCTTCTGATTTTGTTTGTGGTGAGAGGAGACATATTTTTAAAAGACATGCTCTCTCACCAAGATGTATTGCCTGTTCGTTCTGTTGAAATTGATGGGGCTTTGCAACAACTTACCAAAAAACAAATTGCAGATATAACAGGTAGAATTTGTGCCGGACAAAATATAGCTTCATTAGATTTGAGTGTTTTGCAAAAAACGCTGGAACAAGAACCTTGGATCGCTCAAGTCGTAATAAGCAAGAAAATGCCTGATACACTAGTTATTTCTATAGTTGAGCACGTTCCTGCTGCTTTTTGGAATGAAAATGGCTTTTATGATGCTAAGACAGCATCAGTGTTTTATCCTAAGGGAGGAAACTATCAAGCTAATTTAGTTCATTTAGGGGCAGAGCGTGAAAATCTTGCTCCTGAGGTTTATGCAGCTGCTGTACAATTTATCCGCATGATGGAAGGTAAGAGGGCCTATCAAATGTACTCTCTATATTTAGATAAGGTTCATAGCTATACTCTTACATTGAATAATAAAATTAAAACAAGACTTATTTTAGGTCAATTTAAAGATGCCAGAGCGCGTCTTGACCGGTTTTTAAAAGCATTTGAACAAACTGGCTTGAATATAAATCAAGTGCCATACGTAGATCTTCGTTATGACGTTGGTTTTGCGGTGGGAAAAATAGAGAATTCGCGGGAGGACAATAATGAGTCTATTCCAAAAAAGCTACGCTAAATCATCAGCAGGTCAAAATTCTGATGATAAAATTCAAATAGCGTTAGATATAGGTTCATCAAAAATTCGTCTTATTGCAGGCCGTGTTGAGCATGATAAGACTGTTGAAATTATTGGTTATAAGGAAACTTTAAGCCGAGGTGTAAGTAAAGGTGCTGTAACTGATATTAGTGAGTTAAGTGCCACTATTGCAGAGTTAATTAGAGCCTTTAATGAAGAGTACGGCATCGAAGTTAAACATTTAACCGTAGGTGTTCCAAGTTGCTTTTCCGCTGCGGAAAATCAAGAGGGAAACGCACTTATTCCTACAGGAATTGTTAGTGAAGAAGATCGAGACCAGGTAATAAAATCTGCGAAGATGGGAGTTCAGACTCTAAATGAGTCTAACTACAAAATTATACATGTTATCCCGCAGAACTTTATAACCGAGACATCATCTGAGATAAAAAATCCTGTAGGTCAGTATGCTAAAAAATTATCAGCTTCTGTTCACTTTATTGGAGTTAAGCACTCACATTTGAATAATATTAGAAGTGTGTTAAATATGGTTGACCCAAATATTGTAATTGATAGTGAGGTTAATTGTGATAACGCAGCTTCAGATGCAGTTTTAACTGAAAGTGAGAAAGAGATTGGCGTTTGCCATATTGATATAGGTAAGGGGACTGTTGGTGTAAGTGTTTTTGATAAAAAATGCCGTATCTTCAGTTTCGGTTTTACTGATGGCGGTGTGTTTATTGACGATGAGATTGCCCGTTCTTTTGGAATACGCATGTCTCAAGCTGAAAAGGTAAGAATTTACTCTGGTATGTGTGTTAATGATTCTTATTCACCAGATCAGTTAATCCCTGTGAAAGCTATAACGGCAGTGGGCCAGAGAACAGTTGAAGTTGAGTTAAATCTTTCTCAGAATTTATTAAACAGTCTTATATATTTACGTTTTGTAAATATTTTTAGGCGTGTCTCGCAGCGTATTGAGTCTTTAGTAAATCAATATCGCAAGGGAGAAGGACTAAATTTAGGCGCAGGTTTTGTGATAACCGGAGGTCTAGCTCATACTCCAGGAATTATGACAGCCTTGGAAATGGTTATCTTTAATAAAGAAGAAAACAGTGAACCTTATGGGAACAGAAAATTCCGTATAGGTTTTCCTCGCGGTATTAGCGTTGTTGAAGGTGGCCCAAATATTCAAGAGATGTTATATGCAGACAAATCTGTGGTTATAGGGTTATTACGCTGTGCAAAAGATGATTCTGAAAATTATTTAAACGACAAGCGTAATCGCAGAACATCAAAACGTAAGGGATGGTTAGAGCAAGCTCGCGAATGGATAAATCGTGAGTTTTAAGCCATATTTGTTTGTTTATTATGTTATTCATAGTAAGATAATGCTACTATTAGCAAAATCATTTAAAAAATAAAGAGAAATATAAAATGAGCGATTTTCGTGTCGAATCGGTTTCAGATAATGCCCCTGATACGGGGATCACGCCGAACACTAAGTGTGTTATCCGCATTATAGGTATAGGTGGTGGCGGAGGTAATTCTCTGCAACACATGATTGATGAAAGCCTAAGCGGTGTAGAATTCATTGCTGTAAATACAGACTCTCAGGCTTTGAAAAAATCAACCTCTCCTTTAAAAGTCCAAATTGGTGTTAAATTAACCAATGGTTTGGGGGCAGGATGTGACCCTAACAAGGGGCGTAAGGCTGCTGAGGAAAGTAAGGAAGATATTAAGAAGCTTTTACAAGGCTCTAATATGGTCTTTATTACAGCAGGTATGGGCGGTGGTACTGGTACTGGTGCTGCACCGATTATTGCAGAGATTGCTAAAGAAACAGGCGCATTAACTGTAGCAGTTGTAACGAAGCCTTTTAAATTTGAAGGCAAACGTCACATGGTTAATGCAGAGTCAGGTATAACTGAGCTTAGTAAGCATGTAGATTCTTTAATTGTCATAGATAACGATAAGTTATTAAAGAATTTAGGCGCAAATATCTCTATTGTTAATGCTTTTAATGCAGCGAATGATGTTTTATTAAATGCAGTTCGAGGCATTACAGATTTCATTACAAATCCAGGATATATAAACTTAGACTTTGCAGATGTTATTACTGTTATGCGTGGACGTGGCCATGCCATGATTGGTTCTGGTGTAGGTCAGGGTGCAAACTTTGTTGAGGATGCTGTAGAGCGCGCAATTCATTCACCTCTTATTGAGCCTGTGGATGTTTCTTCCGCTGCAGGCCTGTTAGTTAACGTTAGAGTTAATCCTAACTTCCCTATTACTAAGTGGGAAGAGGTATGTAACGCTGTACAGTCATACGCAGATGAAGAGGCCGATTGTAAGTTTGGTATGACTTTTGATAGTAGTGTAAGTGAAGATCAAATTTCAATTACTATCCTTATTACTGGTATTTCTGCATCAGATCCTCTTCCTGGGGCAAACCGCGGTATGATCCCTAACTCCTATAATTCACAAGCAGGAGCTGTTCCGCCATTAGCAGGAACTAATAATTTCTTTGCTGGTGTTAATGGTCAGGGCGTAAGAGTTGATTCATTACGTATGCCACAGCAAGTTCAGCCAGCTCAGCATGCATTCCATCAGCAGAGTCCTCAGGTTTTTGACCGTCAGGCTTTTGGACAAAGTAATGTTCCAAAGGAGCAAGATTTATCTATTGCTGCAACTGAACCATCTGAGGTTCCTGTGGGAAATATGACTCGAGGTATTGAGGATAATTCTTCTGATTTATGGGATATGCCTCCAATCTTAAGAAGTAAGTCTGAATAAATTTATTTAGCGCAAAATAAATTTATTTGCTTTTATAGAAAACTGGAATGGAGTAAAACACCTTCCAGTTTTTTTATTTTTCAAAAGTTTCATAAAAAAAGCTACATTTTGATTTTTATATGGTAGAACCACATGACTAAATTTTAATTACTTTTTTTTACATTTGTGAATATAACATTATTAAAGTTATTTTGATTATATTGAGCCATCTCAAATAAGGTCTTAGGCAAGAATCATTAAAATGTGGCAAAATATACAGGTATAATATTTTCATGAAATTTTCAAACAAATTACGAAGCTTTCTTGAATTTAAGCCTAAGAGTAAAAAATAAATGAATGATTATCGCTACGAAACTACCCACATAAATGACGTATCTGAGAAAAACAGTGCAGACTTTAGAATTTTAGTCTTGGGTGTAGGTGGGGGCGGGTGCAACGCTTTACAACATGCAATAGACGAAGGAATAAAGCAAGTAGAGTTTGTGGCTGTTAACACAGATGTACAGTCTTTAAATAATTCAACAGCTCATTTAAAAGTTCAAATTGGTGTAAAAGAGACTGGTGGCCTTGGCGCAGGCTGTGATCCTAATAAAGGCTTGCAGGCTGCAATGGAAAGCTATGACGACTTAAAGAAAATTTTATCTGGAGCTAATATAGTCTTTATTACAGCAGGTATGGGCGGTGGAACCGGTACAGGAGCTGTTCCTGTAATAGCTAAGATAGCTCATGATCTAGGTGCTCTTACTGTAGCTGTTGTAACACGTCCTTTTAAATTTGAAGGAAAGCACCACATTATGAATGCTGATGCAGGTATTGCTGAATTAGCTAAGAATATTGATTCTTTGGTGGTAGTTGATAATAATAAGCTCCTAAAAAATTTAAGTGCAGGAACATCTATCATTACAGCTTTTAAAGCATGTGATGATATTCTCTATCATGCAGTTGCAGGCATTACAGATTTTATTGTAACCCCAGGCTTTATCAATGTTGATTTAAATGATGTTGATACTGTTATGCGCGGTCGTGGCTATTCAATGATAGGTATAGGCCGAGGTAAAGGGTCTGAGTGCGTTTCGGAGGCCATAGAGCAGGCAATTTTGTCTCCATTAGTAGATCCTGTAGCTCTATCTACAGCAGCAGGTTTATTGGCTAATGTTAGAATGAGCTCTCAGATGTCTATCTCTCTTTATAATGAGGTTTGTGAGCAATTACAATCATACGCAAATGAAGAGGCTGACTGTAAATTCGGTTTAATTTTAGACGAGAATATGGCAGCTGATGAGCTAGAGGTTACTGTACTTATAACAGGAGTTGAATTAGAACAAAAGCAAGATGGTGTAAGACAAGGTTCAAACATGTGGTCAAAAGAAAATTTACATACCACAAATGAACTTAATAGTCGTCAAGAGACTCAATCTAGTACAAACCTTTTTTCAAAGGCATATGTAAAGTCCCAAGACAATCACCAGAATGTTTATGTAAGTGCAGGCAATTCTCAGCAGACTCATATGGAACAGGATCCTCGTTATCCATTATATGGAAGAGCTAAGGAGAACTCCTCTCAAGGATTTTTTGCAAAGTCACAGCAAATGTCTGGCTATCAAAATAATTCGGATAACTATAAGGTTCAAAGAGATCCTTATGACAGATCTATGCAAGACAATAATAGGTCTTTTGGTCATAATTACAATCCAAACGGTTATGCAGGCAATGTACAGTTTGGAGCTTATCAGGGCCAGAACTATTATCAAAACCAAAATCAAGCCAGGAATTATGATGTAAGAACACAAAACACTCAGATGAACCCGTATGTGAGAAATCAGAACGGATTAGAGCAAAAGCAATTTAATCAAGCTCAAGGTGTTTATAATCAAAATCATCAATATTCCCAAAATCAAGTGAATAACTCTGACAATTATCAAAATAATATTAGTGATAATTTGCGCTTTAGCAATCAGAATTTACCACAGAATATTACTCATGATCCTCAAATGGAATTAAAAAACAAATACAATAAAGAATTTGATTCTATGAGAGCTGAACCTATGATTGAGTCAGATTTAGAATTGCCACCGATTTTAAATCGCAACCTTAAGTAAGTTTCTTTTACAGAACTTAAAATATGGTATAAAATAAAGCACCGGCTTGTGTACACAAAACGGTGCATTTATTTTTTTAAGAGGTAGCATTTATGACTAGACAACGTACCTTAAAGCAAGCTTTATCTGCAACAGGCATAGGCTTACATTCAGGTGCTAAGGTGCAGGTAAGTATGCGACCGGCCCCTGCAAATACAGGTATTGTCTATACTCGTTGTGATTTAACTCCTAACGTGGTTATGAAATGCACAGCCCAAAATGTACGTGATACTCAGTTATGTACAGCACTTGTTAATGAAGATGGGGTTCGTATCTCAACAGTCGAGCATCTTACAGCCGCATTGAGTGCTTTTGGTATAGATAATCTTTTTATAGACGTTAATGCTCCTGAAGTTCCTGTTATGGATGGTTCAGCTCAACCGTGGATTTATCTTTTTGAATCTGTAGGTGTGGTTGATTTGGCAGAACCAAAAAGATATTACAAAGTACTACGTAAAGTTCGTGTGGAAAACGGCGATAAATGGGCAGAACTTAACCCAAGCGACGGTGGTTTTCAGCTGGATTTAACTATTGATTTTAATCATCCTGCTATGGATAGAGATCTTCAGCATTTACACTTTGATTTTACAGGACATAATTTTGCAGAAAAACTTTCTAAGGCTCGTACTTTCTGCTTTATGCGTGATGTTGAATATATGCATGCTCACCATTTAGCATTAGGAGGATCTTTAGAAAACGCAGTTGTTTTAGATGATTTTAGAGTTGTAAACCCTGACGGTTTACGTTGTCCTGATGAGTTTGTATGTCATAAGATGCTAGATGCCATTGGTGATCTTTATATGAATGGACATAGTATCTTAGGTTCATTTAAGGCTTATAAGACAGGACATGATCTTAACAATCGTTTGTTAAAAGCATTATTGTCATCACCAGAAAATTATCAGGAACTAAGTTTTGAGAATGAAAAATCTCCAAGTTTTGTTTCTGAGGAGATCGAATTCTTAAATCCTAAGGTTAAACCAATCGGATCTTTATCCTTCTAAATGAAAATTATTTCAGGTTGGCTTGAGGGGGTAAGACAAGTCCCACTCAATCGTTACGGAGAGCGGCAAAAGCCGCTCGATTTGTCTTTAGTAGTTATCCATTCCATTTCTTTGCCTCCTAATCATTTTGGAGGTCCATTCATTGATGCTATTTTTACAGGTACTTTAGACCCTTTAAAACATCCTTTTTTTGCACAGGTGTATAAATTAGAGGTTTCGACTCATATTTTTATAGATAGATTTGGCAAAATTAGCCAATATGTGTCTTTTCTAGATAGAGCATGGCATGCAGGCAGATCATGCTTTAATGGTCGTAAAGAGTGCAATGAGTATGCAATTGGTATTGAACTTGAGGGATGTGATTATTGTTCATACACTATTGAGCAATATAAGAGTTTAGATGAGGTTTTAGATGCTATTTATAAAGCCTATCCTAAAACTTTAGGAAATATTGTTGGGCATAATGAAATTGCTCCAACTCGTAAAACAGATCCTGGGCCATATTTTAATTGGTCTCGTTATCGCTAATAAAATCATAACATTAGCTAAAAATCATATTTGAGGTGTATCTAACCTATGTCAGCATATCTTAGTGATTATTTTGCAATGGTCTGTCAAAGATCAAAAATTGGTATTGAACCTTTAGCTTTAAATGAAGCTCAAGTAAAAGAACTTTGTGAGCTGTTAAAAAAACCTCCAGTTGATAGTGATATTGATTTTTTAAAACTATTAACGGATAGAGTAAATCCTGGAGTTGATCCTGCATCTAAGGTAAAAGCAGACTTCTTGTATGATATTGCTATAGGTAAAGAAGTATCCCCCCTTATAGATAAAGCTCAGGCCATAGAAATATTGGGCCAGATGAAGGGAGGATATAACGTAGGCTATTTGGTTAAGCTTTTAAGTACACCTTTAGCTAAGGAGGCTCGTTGTGCTTTATCCTCAACACTGTTAGTTTATAAAGCCTTTGATGATGTTGTAGCGTTAAGCAAAGCTGGTAATAATGAAGCTTTAGAACTTCTAAAAGATTGGGCTGATGCTAAATGGTTTACTGAAAGACCTATGCCTAAGGCTTGCATTACTTTTAAGGTATTTAAGGTTGCAGGTGAAATTAATACTGATGACTTTTCTCCAGCACCTGATGCATGGTCTCGTCCGGATATTCCATTACATGCTCAAGCTATGTTCAAATTTAAGCGTCCGGATGTAACTCCAGATAAAGAGGGTGTTAAAGGGCCTATGGAGTTCATAAAAAGCTTAAAGGCTGATGGTTATCCTTTATTGTTTGTAGGAGATGTTGTTGGTACAGGATCGTCCCGTAAAAGTGCAGCAAACTCCCTTATTTGGCATATAGGTTGTGATATTCCTAATGTTCCAAACAAGCGTTCAGGAGGGGTAGTAATTGGTGGTAAGATTGCACCTATTTTCTATACTACTTTAGAAGATTCTGGAGCTCTACCAATTGAGGCAAACGTTGATAAATTAGTTCAAGGCAATCTAGTTGACTTCAAACTTTATGAAGGAAAGATTTGTAATCATGAAACAGGAGAGGTTTTAACAAACTTCTCTCTTAAGACTAATACTCTATTAGACGAGGTTAGGGCCGGTGGACGAATCTCGCTTATTATTGGTAAGGATCTTACTAATAGAGCTCGTCAAGTTTTAGGACTTAAGGAGAGCGAAGTTTTCTCTAAATCTACAGAAGTAAAAGAATGTGGTGGTTTTACTCGTGCACAGAAGATTGTAGGTAAAGCTTGTGGATTGAAGGGGGTACGTCCAGGTCAGTATTGTGAGCCAATTATTAGTACTGTAGGATCTCAAGATACAACAGGACCTATGACTCGTGATGAATTAGTTGACTTAGCCTGCCTTAAATTCCAAGCCCCAATGGTAATGCAGTCATTCTGTCATACTGCAGCGTATCCAAAACCAGTTGATGTTAAGATGCATCACTCTTTGCCTGATTTTATAAATCAAAGAGGAGGAGTTGCATTAAAACCAGGTGATGGCGTTATTCATTCTTGGTTAAATCGCATGTGTCTGCCAGATACTGTGGGCACAGGTGGAGATTCCCATACTCGCATGCCTTTAGGAATTTCTTTTGCAGCAGGATCAGGTTTAGTTGCGTTCGCAGCTGCTACAGGTATGATGCCTCTTGATATGCCAGAATCTGTCTTAGTTCGTTTTATTGGCAAACGTCGTCCGGGTATTACATTAAGAGATCTAGTTCATGCTATTCCTTATTTTGCAATAAAAAAGGGGCTTTTGACTGTAGAGAAACGAGGGAAAAAGAATATATTTTCAGGTAGGATCCTTGAAATTGAAGGTCTTGAAGATTTAAGTGTTGAGCATGCGTTTGAATTAGCTGATGCGTCAGCTGAAAGATCTGCTGCAGCTTGTGCAATTAAGCTCAATAAAGAATCTGTAGAAAAATATCTAAAGTCAAATCAAGCATTACTGCGTAAAATGGCAGAGGCAGGATATGAAAGCAAAGAAGCTCTTTTAAGGAGAGCTGACGCCATGCAGGATTGGTTAGATAATCCTGAGCTTATAGAAGCAGATGACGACTGCACTTATGCAGAGATTCTTGAAATTGATATGGATGAAATTACAGAACCAATTTTATGCTGTCCAAATGATCCTGACGATGCCAAATTATTATCAGAAATAGGGGCACAAAACATATCGGAGGTATTTATTGGATCTTGTATGACTAATATCGGACATTACAGAGCTGCCGCATCTATCTTAAAGGATATTAAGTCTGAAGTTCCTGTACGTTTGTGGCTCACCCCACCTACTCGTATGGATAGGCAACAATTGACTGATGAAGGTCTAATGTCTGTTTTTGGTAAAGTTGGTGCTAGAGTTGAAATTCCTGGATGCTCGTTATGTATGGGAAATCAGGCTCGTGTTTCTGATAATGCTACAGTCATTTCAACCTCAACTCGTAATTTCCCAAATCGTTTAGGAAATGGCGCTAATGTTTATTTAGGCTCTGCAGAATTAGCATCCGTGGTTGCGACATTAGGTCGCTTGCCTTCTGTTGAGGAATATTTTAATGCAGTGTCTGTTTTAGATGGTCACGAAGATGAGGTTTACTCACTTTTAGACTTTGCTAAATAAAAATAATAAATTCTAGGATTTTGCGTCTAGTCACGAAAAATTATCATAAATCACCATCACCTTTTAAAAAATGTAAGAGGTGGTGGTGCATTTTGTTATAATATGAAACTGTCAGATCAGCTAGTAAAAATATTTAAAAACTAGTTGACTGAGAAAGATTTATTTTTTTTAGGAGTAACACATGAAAGTTGCAGTTTTAGGCGCAGCCGGTGGTATCGGCCAGCCTTTATCAATGATTCTCAAAAATCAGCTTCCGGCCGGTTCTGAGCTCAGCCTCTATGACGTCGCACCTTTTACACCGGGTGTTGCTAAAGATTTAAGCCACATTCCTACTGATGTAACTGTTGAGGGTTTCACTGGTGATGATCTGCAGAAGGCCTTAGAGGGCTGTGATGTAGTTGTAATTCCAGCTGGTGTTGCCCGTAAGCCAGGCATGACCCGTGATGATTTATTCAACATCAATGCAGGTATTATCGCTAACTTAGTTAAGAACTGCGCTAAGGTTTGCCCTAAGGCATGTATTGCAATTATTACTAACCCAGTCAACTCTACTGTTCCTCTTGCAGCAGAAGTCTTAAAGGCTGAGGGGGTATACGATAAGCACCGTTTATTTGGTATTTCTGTTTTAGATGTTCTTCGTGCAGAAACCTTCATTGCCGATGAGTTAGGTATCTCTCGTGAGCGTATCTTAGTTCCTGTAATCGGTGGCCACAGTGGTAATACCATTTTACCTTTAATTTCTAAGGTAATTGGTCACGAGCAGATTGCTGAGGATCGTATCGCTGCTTTAACTGATCGCATTCAGAATGCAGGTACTGAGGTTGTTGAGGCTAAAGCTGGTGCAGGTTCTGCAACCCTTTCTATGGCAGCTGCTGGTGCTCGTTTTGCACTTAAAGTTGTTGATGGTCTCTTAGGTCATAAGGGCGTTGTTGAGTATGCTTACGTAGAAGGTGACGGCAAGTTAAGTCCTTTCTTCGCCCAGGCAGTTCGTCTTGGTAAAGATGGCTGGGATGCTGTTCTTGATTATGGTGAGATTTCATCTTACGAGCAGAAGGTTTTAGATGAGGCTCTCCCTGTATTAAAGGGCAACATTGATAAGGGTGTAAACTTTGCTAAAGATTGGTTAGCAAACAACAAGTAATTTTTACTTTTAGAGTAAATAATTTATAAAAACGGCTGTACAACCTAGTATGACAGCCGTTTTTGTTTTATAAGCATATTACTTTTGGCTCTTCGCCAAATCCGTGGAATCCCTGGAAAGAATATAACAAAATTCAC
>CALFLJ010000049.1 GCA_937880335.1 uncultured Succinatimonas sp. | reverse complement strand
GTATGCATATCGTCACCAAAAGATAACTCTTTGTTTTTTATGTAGGTAAAAATCTGATAGAGGTTATTGGAATGAACCGTGTGCGCATCATAATGAGTCTGCATCGTATGCGTGTAGAATTTAGCGTCGATGATTAAAACGCTTTTCCCCCTAGTGAGCATAATGTCACTTTGCATCACCGGCAGATAGGCCCCATTTCCATCATCTAAAGCCCATGGAATCTGCGACGATGTTGCTTCAACATAAGGGCATTCCTTTGCGTAAAATTCGAGGATAAATTTCTCATACAAGCGACTCATGCGTTGCTCATCTATAAAAGATGCTATCTTATAATCTCCAGAATCTGTCGTCAGCAGCATACCTTCAATAATAAGCTGGCATATGCTTATAAGCATCCTATATGTACTGTTGTTTCTGTGAAATAAGATGGATGACCATCTAATCTTAGCTAGATCGATTGTGTCGACATTAGAAAAAAACAGCATTTCTTTTCTTAATTTGTTCTTGTACTCATAATCAACCCTAGCATGCTTTAGCAATAGCTTAACTGTCGTTTTTAGTATTTGATTTAGAATATTATTTTCAGAAAGCTCATCATACTCACAAGTCACAACCCGCTTTCTTGCAATAAGGTTTTGCATGGTTCTAGGCATATCGATCTTGCCTTTGACGACTGATAAATCCTCCTTGCAGTTTATGTACTCCCTATATAACCATTGCTTTAATTGCCTACTAATGCCTTTTGATAATATTATGTATATTGTCAAAATCTTCGGTAGCAACATCTTCATAACCGCCTTGATTTAAGGTAGTAAATGCATAAGAGAGCATATAGTATATATTTTTAATGATTATGCTCTTATGTTTGATCACTGAAACACACCTTGCAGGATATTCTCCCAATTCTTTAACGTCTTATCATCGTCAAACCAATACTCGCTGAGCATTGGAATAATATCGTAGTCAACTATGGAATGTAGCCATTCCTCAGTGCATACCTCCTGCCCACAAAAATAACTATGTCCGATACGAAAGCCTTTGCCTAATGAATTGTCTCTTGCAATTTTGTAATTTAAATCCTTAATTTTATCGATAAGTTTATTGAACGTCTCATTGTTAAGTCTATTTTGGTACTTAATAAAACCCTCTGAGTCAAAGCCTGGCTCTACCTCAAAGAAGCTAAAGCGACGACGTAATGCATAATCTATCATTGCAAGGCTACGATCTGCTGTATTCATCATGCCGATGATATAGAGATTCTCAGGCACGGAGAATGAAAGACCGTTATAGCTTAAAGTTGCTTTTGTATCTCTATAGTCCTTTTCGATAAGCATAAGTAGTTCGCCAAAGATTTTACTCATGTTGCCGCGATTTATTTCATCGATAATAAAGAAAAAGTCTTTATCTCTCTGGTTTGCAGCTTTCTGGCAAAAACGGTAGAAAATACCATACTTAAGTTCAAAACCAGCTTCAACTGGTTTATACCCCATCATAAAGTCCTCGTAGGAATAATTCTGATGGAACTGGACGAATTCAATATGATCATCATCCTTTTTCCCCATCATAGACCAAGCCAGACGCCTTGCAGCAAAAGTTTTACCTACACCAGGAGCACCTTGTAAGATGATGTTCTTCTTATTTTTAAGAGCAGCCACCAAACTATCGTACCGTTTTTCGGTCATGTAGACCTCATCTAGGAATTTTTCTTTATCATAGGCGTCAGCGGATTCTTTTGAAGCTTTAGGATTTGTCTCACGAATGAGATCAATGATAAAGTTATACTCATCTTTGGTGAGTTTAAACAAGCTTCCCTGCTGATTTTTAAAATACTCCATATTCTCAAGTTCAGGGCAGGCACGAAGAGTTGCGTAATCAATAGGTGAGGTTAAACCTTCAATCTTTTCAAAAAAGATTTTCTCCCCGTCTTGCTCGGCGCTTATACGACCTATGGCAACAATCTGCTTAATTGGGGTTGATTCATAGCCTATAATTATATCCCCGACCTTTGCATCAATAAAATTCTGAAAAATGCGACGCTTATTTCCGTTATCACTATATAGGGTATAAGACTGAACATCACCTACAGAAATGTCTGCAAAGCTCCAAATCCTTGGATTAGCGTTCAACCACCAATATCCTTTCGCTTGCGCAACAGGAGCTTTAGGTGCATACAATTCAATATTACTTAGATCTGCTTTATCAAGAGCCGATGAAAGATTGTCTCTTAATTTCCAAATATATGATCCGTCCTCACCAGGTCTTTTAGCACGCCCTGTGTAAAGAATTGGCCACCATTTTCCTATACCGCTAGCGTTTTTATACTGTGAAATGCCGGTTTTTTTTGCAACTCTCTTTGCTAATGCAGCAGATCCTGAATTATAAAAATTAACTGTTTCCCCATATTTCATCGAGAGCTGTGTACATGAAGCTATACCACCGTAATCCTTAATACGTTTCATAATTTCAAGGGATCCAATGGTAAAAACAGATTCATCCTCAATAAGTCTCAACCAGTCATCAACAGATAAACCTGAATCATATTCCGATGCATCCCAATATAAACTCTCAGGATCTACCTCATCTTTCTGAGAGTAATATCTGCTTATAAAAAAAGCTATATCGCCTGTCAGAATTTTAAGCTTAGGATCAGGATACAAGTCATCTGTAAGCATTGCTTTAAGATGGTTAACTAATTCACTATCTTCTTTTAAAAAAGCGCAGATCTCATCATAGAACTTCAGAAAATTACGAATATTAGAGGAATTGGCTTTTTTACTAAAATCATAATTAGCCTTAAGTTTAAACGCTGCCTCTTTTACATCAGAAAAGTTGTAAATATAGTATTTATCAGGAAAACGAAGATATAGATATGTGCTTATGACATTGTCAGTCTGATAGTGCTGTACGTCTCCATCTCCATATTTTTCATGCAAAACTGCAGCCTGCATTTTAAAAGCATTGATTCGCTCGTATAAATCCTTAGTTTCATCATAAAGAGATAAAAACATCGCACGCACCTCTTCAGGTGCAGATCTAGCAAATTTTACAATCTCATCTTTAGGATAATTGTTTTTTGATGCAAGTAGTTTTTGGGTTTTGTTAAGTGAAAGTTTTAACATTTCTGCAAAATCTGAGGCATTAACGTCCCAGTTATCTTGAAAACACTTTGCAGCTTCCCATCTAAATTTCTCTTCATCCCATATTTTTAAAGCGAAATTTTTCTTGTAATTTATCAGGACCTCTTCTAAGAGGTGCTTATCAAACATACAATTACCTCATTGTGTATATTGCTTTATAACTTTTATACAAGCCACTGAAAATACAGTTTCATCTCATCATTTCAAAATAACAGTAAAAAAATTACTCCTCATTTTAGGATATAGCTTGATAATAGCAAAGCAAATATACCTTAAAAAGGCCATATTAGAATATATTAGCGTCTATAACTATAAAAATAATTCTAACCATACAGTCAAACTTGAGTTTTTTTTGCCACTTATCTTAAAAGATAAAATAAACACATTCCTTAAGGACATTTAATCAATCTCAATGTTCTCTTATTTAACTTAGGATTTACGCTTAAAAAAATTATGACTAAAAAAAGTAAATAAAAAATATTACTTTAAAAATCAGTGTGTTATAAGTTTATTATTCAAGGAGTTTGACATGTATAAGACAAGACATATTAGCCAGAGAATGAGTCAGAGAGGCATTACCAGTGAGATCCTGAATTTATTGACAAGCTTTGGCATTCAAGACGGAGATAAAATTACCTTAGATAAAAAAAACTGCCTTGAATTAAGTAAGATTTTTTCAAAGTTAAAAAAGATCTCAGAAAAAATGGCAGAAAAAGGCGGTTATTCATTAATTGCCTCTGATGAAGCGCTTATCACTATATATCGCCTTGATAGTTTTAATCTAGCTAAAGCAAGAGAGGCAAACAGACAAATAATTTAACTTAAAAAAACGATTTTAAATGAGGTAAGTTTTTTAAAACTTGTTGTTTATTCAAATTTTAAGGTGAATTTAAGCTATTTTAAGATAAGATCTGCATAGAGCAGATCTTATTTTTTAAATAACGCTAAAGCCTAAATCTTCTAAACATTGAGCATACTCTTTAGGTACGTTCTTTAATTTTAAAGAGTTAAGCTCGCGTCTTTCTCGATAATTTACACGTTGATAATCAAAACTCTTAGCATCATGAAACATATTTTCAAATCTATAAGCATCATATCTTACATCGTAAACGCTAAATACAAGTCTTGCTAAAAGGTTAAGATCTAAAGATTTAATATTACCTAAAGATAATTCGCATAACTCAGAATCTGGCATCTTGTAAGGATGAGGGGCATCTAAATTCATGGCTTGAGCCATACTTTGAGCTAACATGACAGTAGCTCGACGCTTTGACTCATAGCTATAACCTGCAATATGAGGTGTAGCACCGCAAAGTAATGGAAGAAGGTCACGCTCAGAAATTTCAGGCTCGCCTTCAAATACATCACACCAGGCTTTAAGATCAGATCTTGTCTTTAAAGCCTCTTTTAATGATTTATTACAAACAACAGCTCCGCGAGAGGCGTTTATGATAATGGTATTAGGTTTTAGGGCCATCATACGATCGTAATCTAGCATATGATATGTCTTATAAGGACCATCCTTTTGCAATGGTACGTGGAAAGTTACGATATCGCAGGAAAGAGCATCTTCAAATGAAGCCCCACAGCTTAGATCTCCATTTTTAAAACGTATAGGGTCATTCTTGCATACAGTCATGCCTAGAGCTTTAGCTTTTCTTGCTACCTGTGATCCGGTATTGCCACATCCTACAATACCAATTGAGGTTTTATTTAAATTAAGATTAAAACGCTCAGCTAAAACCAAGAGAACAGAAAGCACATAATCGCCTACACTTACAGCATT
>CALFLJ010000048.1 GCA_937880335.1 uncultured Succinatimonas sp. | reverse complement strand
GGGAAAAAACGATATATAGCCACAGGTCGTCTAGGTGCAATAAGCTCAACTTGTGACAGAGAAGGTGAGATTATTGAAAGACATGAGGTCAATGATGCATTAGATCGTTTAGATGATGTTATAGAGCAGTTTAAAGGATCAATTGTGCAAATTCCTCCTAAATACTCAGCTATTAAAGTTGGGGGAAGAGCCTTATACAAGTATGCCCGACAGGGGCAGGAGGTGGAAATTCCATCCCGTAATGTCACAATCTATGAACTTAAAGTATTTGATATATACGTACTTTAATTGATGATATAGGCAGAGCCTTAGGCTGTGGTGCTTATGTGACCATGTTAAGACGTATCGGGGTTGAGGGATTGCCTGATACTATGATGGGCCTTGATGAAATACAAAAACTGACAGACGGTCGCAGTGATCCTGACGATTTTACGCAAATGGATAGTCTATTGCTTCCAATTGATAAGGTCATGGAATATCTGCCATCAGTTATACTGCCTAAGGATAGAGCTGAGGCTTTATGTCACGGTCTTAGACAAAATGCAAATGACAGAAGATTCATCTATAGTTTAGATAGGAGTGAATATAAAGGTCCTTTCCAGTTACGCTGTGATGGGGAATTTTTAGGCGTGGTTAATATTCAAAACGATATGTTGCAAGCTGAGCGTATGATGTCTCATCCTTTTGGCTGGGGGCTTTAGAGTGCTAAATAAGATTTTATTGCCATTATTTATTTCAAGCTTTTTCTTATGTTCCTGTAGCAAAGATCCTACTTTGGCAAATGAGGAGAATTTTACTTTTGCCATAGATAGTTTTTTATTAAAAGATGAGGTTAGGATTATAGCTCCTGGCATTTTAGTAGATGAAAGTAAGAAGCTTTTTGCTATTGAAGATCCTCATGCTGAGGTTAATTCAAAAAAGCAGTATCAGGTAAAAGATGTAAGAACTTTAGATGTCCTAATTTCTTATGCCAAGGTTTTTAGTAAGGCCGGCGGATTAACTATGAAGGAAGGTCAGTTCAGTCAGAATATACTCTTTGGTCTTGGCAAGACTTATAGCTATGGGTATTTGATTGAGTTTAACGAGGCTCTGTCAAAGGATTTAAGTTATGCTCCTCTTTTAGGATTTCCTATAGTTAAAGCCGGTAATCTTTGCGTTGATAAGATAAAAAAGTTTACCACTTTGGCAAAAGAGGAAGGTCGTAATGTAAGTTATGTAACCTTTAGTAAAAAGGTTTGCAATCTTACTGAAGGCATAAACGATGAGGTCATAAAGCATTCAGGTATCTTAGATGCATTAGGTGAGGATACAACCTACAAGCTTGTGCAAAATAATAAGGGCTGGGATGTCCTTGAGGACGATAAGATAATCGACCTTGATTTTGTAAATTATTTTTTAAAATATAATTTTTAAGGAATTTTTATATGAGGAAATTTAAATTTCTGCTTCTTTTGGTATGCGCTTTTTTTAGCATGCAATCAATGGCTGTTGATTTAAATAAAGCTTGTGATGAAACCTTTTTATATCTATTAAACCAGAAATTAAACAAGCAGTCTGTGATTATCTCAGCACCAGGCTATCCTTCTCATACCCATGATATGTCAATGGTAGCTGAGGATCCAAACATGATAAAAATAAGGACAAGCAATATCATCCGGCAGAAAAACAAGGCTGGGAGAAAATGATATCCCAAGGCCGTCTTTTAGAGAAGGCCAAAATTATGAAATTACAGTCAGGACAGTTTGAGGAAATCAGCTATCTTGGTGAAAAATTTAAGTTTTATGGCTATTTAATGCAGTTTACAAAGGCTTCTAAACCTTATTTAAGAGTTATGGAAAGCTTAGGGCGTGTAGGTCTTATGGTTGGTAATATGCAGGCTGTAAAAATAGAATCTTTTTCTAAAACAGAAATAGTTGACGGTAAGCCTCAAGTTACAGTTAAATTTAGTACAGCTCTTGCAAACAAGGCTCCCTGGGTAAACGATGAAATTGCCAAAGCC
>CALFLJ010000047.1 GCA_937880335.1 uncultured Succinatimonas sp. | reverse complement strand
CCCGGGCTCCTTTTCCAAACCCGATGTCAAAGACATCGGGTTTTTGCGTTTTTAGAGATCTATTTTGGTTTTTCTTATTTAAAGAAAAGCTTAGTTAAGGGGTCTTGGAAATCAGACATATTATCCATAGTCATTTGCCAGGATTGTTATTTTCCCAATTCAATCTTAATTGGTAACGACTTTTTTTGTCAAAAACTTAGCGATTTTCACTTATAGAATTTAGACAACCTCAGATTTGGCGAAGAGCCGTAAATATTACCACGCCTCATGAAGTGAACATAACAACTACTAACGCAAAGATAGAAGCTTCTGGAAGTATTTCTATGCATTCAGGTGGTGCTACTTCAATTATTGCAGATGGTGATCTTACTCTGCAGGGTGCCAATGTAAACATTAACTAATGAGGTTCATATGCCTGCAGTAACTCGTTTAAGAGATAACAATACAGGAGATGATGCATGTCCACTTGTGGCTCTTGCTAGTGGTTCTCCTAATGTATTTGTAAATGGTGAAGCTGTAGCACGTGTTTGTGATCCTGTTTCTTTAGGCGAGGCAGTAGTTCAAGATTCTGCAAATGTAAAAGTTTGAAATGGTGGAGGAGCTGGAGAAGTTGGAAACAATAATACAAGAATAACCTTTGCTTCTTAGCGTGCTTTTAATGCAGTTCAAGGAAGCCTTTTAGCTTCTGTTTTGAAAGAATTGATTCTTTTAGAAGGTCAGTATAGTGGATACTTGGCATCTTTAGGTTCATGTACATTAAATAGTTTGGCTAAAGGGTAAATAAAATATCTCGGTAACTCAGAATATGAAATTACAGTATCAAAATTAGCTGTTTATTTAAAAGACAGTTTTCAATTTGTTGGGGAACAATATCTTGGGTTTTGGAGTCTAAAAGAGAAAAATTATTCAACAACAGAAAAAGATCAATACATAAAATTAGATAATTATGCATTTAACAAGTTTAGACTAAAATATAAGAGAGGGGGGATTTTTTAGTTTTATCCCCTCCTTATTTAGTTCCTAATTTTGAAGAACTAATAATGAGTTACACAGACGAGTAAATAAAAATGAAAAAATTAAGTTTAAAGAACTTTATAAAGTTTACAATTAGCGTTTTCATTATATTTTGGTTGCCAAACTTACTTTTTCATTTTTTAATCGAATACACAGGCATAAAACCTTTTTCTTGGATTGAGACTTTGAAAGAAACTCCTTGTAAGTGGTATAGAAGGTTAACACTTCAAGACGAAATGACTATAGCTTTCAATGATTATCCAAATTCAGCCTGTTATGGTATTTTTATCTTAGTTTTCTTTATTGGTTTCTTAATATATTCCATAATAAAGCCAGGATGGGATAAAGTATTTTATTTATTTTTTCTGTCGATACTTTGTGGCCCTCTTTGGTTTTTATGGACAGGGAATTTAGGTTTTATTGGTGGATAAAATCAAAAGCTGTAAAAGCTGGTACAAAATTAACAAGGATTTTATTCCAGCTGCAACAGTTCAATTGATTCAGCATTTAGCTAGTTTATAAATAACAACCAGTAATATTTGAAATAGTCCTCAGGTTAACTCCTCACTCTTATTTGCTAAGTTTTTTTCTAGCATACTAAATTAAGGTTATAACGAAGCCCCTTCATTAGAGGCTTTTAATTCACAGCCCTTCATCTTTGATCTGTAAATCTGGTTCTGCGTACTCAGATGTTTCTTCTTCGTCCACATCAAAATCCTTTATTCCCTCAATGAACGATTCCGGTAATGGGATCTGTAAGGCTTTGTACAAAGTTCGGTATTTGCCACATACCTCGTCAAAGAGACCTCCGTTCTTATAGCTTCTATCTGATTTCCACTTTCACACAGTTTCTGATGGATCGAATTTTTTATAGTCCTCTACGATCTTAATTTTATCTTCATAAGTATATTTCATATTAAAACCTCGTTATCAATCGTTGTGATCAACAACTGAGGGTATACAATTATTGCGTTGCTGTATTATAGGGGTAGGAACAGGAGTGGCAGCTAATGAGAAGAATTTGTTATTAGGATGAAAAAACAAACCATAAAGAAAGAAAAAAGTGATAGAAAAATTTTAAAAAGATAAAAAAAATAAGATGTGATACACCTCACAAACGGCATAAAAAAGGGAAAAGTAAAAAAGAGGTAAAAAAAATATAAAAAAAAAGCTTGCAAAGCGGAAAAAAGAGTCTATAATGCATTTCCGTTGTCACG
>CALFLJ010000046.1 GCA_937880335.1 uncultured Succinatimonas sp. | reverse complement strand
GATGTGAGATCTTCTTTACAGTCACAAGCTCCAATTTCATAACGTAGAGCTATGGCCTCCAATTCGTCATCATCTTTAAGCTTTTCAAGCGGGACATTTTTATCTACGGCAAGCATTAAAAAAGTAGCATCACTTTCTTCAAACAAGGCTAATGGGGGATTAAGTGCATCAGCTAAGTCGCAAATAAAACCACTTAATTTTTTAGGATCAGAAGTTTTTTGCATTTTTTGTAGTATTGTCGCAATCTGCATATATTTTTCCAAAAACTTTGAGAATGGTTTATAGACAAAAATTTCATAGTTAATTTTTAACTATTATGATATATACCATTTACCTTATAAGCTATATCATTAGTTTGTTTTTAAGAAAAGTTTCTGCATTTATTAAAAATTTTTATCTCTGCGCTTCAAAATCTTTAAAAAAGTTATTTAAATTTTAATTAAATATCAAATTCTTGACTTATGTACATACAATAATGCCAAAAATGCTTAGAATTCAAATAAGAATTATTTAATTGAGAGCTAATATGGGTATTTTCAAATTTTCTTTGCTTGCTTTATTATCTTTTGTAAGTCTTCAAACTTATTCACAATCCAAAGAGCAGTTAAATTTAGATACTCAAGTTTTGGATTTGCAGTGTAAAGAAGGTTTAAGTGAGGCCTGTTTAAAATTAGGATCTATGTATTATGCCGGTTACGGTATAGATAGAAATTATGATAAAAGTGCTTTACTTTACGGAAAGGCTTGTGAAGGTGGGGAGCTTACAGGTTGTGCCTTACTAGGTCTTATCCATCATGATGGTCTTACTGGAAAGCAAGATTATAAAGTCTCAGTTGAACTTTATAAAAAGTCCTGTGAAGGAGGTATAGCTTTTGGTTGTTATTCCCTGGGCAAAAACTACTTAGGTGGGGATGGTGTTAAGCAGGATTTAAAAGATGCAGGCCGTTATTTTTCTCTTGGCTGTAGATTAGGTCTTGCTGCCTCTTGTTTTGAAGAGGGAAAAATTTATGAAAAGTCATCTTTAAAAGATCATGATAAGCAAGCCTTACGTCTTTATGACAAGGCCTGTTCTTTAGGTGATGTGCAAGGCTGTACTAAGGTTGGAGTAATATTCATGGAGAATAAAACTCCTAATTATGAAAAAGCTATACCCTATTTGGATAAGGCCTGCGCAAAAGGTGGAGCTGAGGGTTGCTTGTTTTTAGGTGCTATTTATCAATATGGTATGGGCGTTAAAATTGATCTTAAAAAGGGGAGTAACTTTTACTGGAAGGCCTGTTCGAAAGACGAAGCTTTAGGGTGTCAGTTCTTAGGCGATATGTATATAAATGAAACTAAATTACAAGATGAATTTAAGGCTTTGTCGTTTTATGATAGAGGCTGTAAACTAAATGACGAATTAAGCTGTATTCGTTTTAATACTATTAAAAACAATTTAGATAAGGATTAGTATGGACTATCGTAAGCTTCTTGCGGTTTTTGTTTTATTACCTTTTTTAGGTCACGCCCAAGCTTCTGACGATCCTATTTTAAAATGCCAAAATGGCAATGCTAAGAGCTGTTATAACCTAGGATACGTAAGTCTTACCGGATTTATGAATGTAAAGGTTGATGAAAAAAAAGCCTTGGAGTTTTTAAACCTAGGTTGTGATTATAATGGTAAATCATCATGTTTCCTTTTAGGAAATATTTACGAAAAAGGACGAGGCAAAATCAAAGCAAACAGGCAGTCTGCTTTTAGGTTTTACGACAAAGCATGTAATTTAGAGGATAAAAGAAGTTGTGTCTTATTAGGCCTTATGCATTTAAATGATAAAGACATTGATAAAGCTTTAACCTCATTTGACAGGGCCTGTGAGCTTAAAGATGGCTTTGCATGCCTTCAGAAGGGCTTAATTTATGATGACAAATCCCAGTATAAGCAAGCTTTGGATTTATTTAATAAGTCTTGTGAGTTAAAAAATTACGACGGGTGCAGTTTTGTCGCAGATTACTATGATAAGGGTAAGGAAGTTGATTTATCTTCAGATAAAGCCTTAGAAATATACGAAAATGCCTGTGACAATAAAAGTTTTAGAGCCTGCAATATTCTTATAAATAAGGCTCCTAATGAGGAGATGGCCTTTGATATTAGAAAAAAAGCATGTACCTTAGGAGATCAAAAGGCTTGTAATCAGCTAGCTTTAGCTTATATTGAGGGTAAGGGGGTAAAACCTGACATAACAAAAGGGATTGATATTTTAAAAAAGTCATGTGGCATTAAAAATCCCTTATCCTGTTTAAATCTTGGAAAGATTTATGAAGAGGGTAGATATGTAAAAGAGGATTTGACCTCATCAATGGAAAACTATATGCGAGGCTGCATTTACGGCATTAAAGATAGCTGTGGTAAAGCTGAGATCGTGGGTAAAAAAATAGAAAGTCTAAATAAAAAATAGTAAATTTTGATTTAGTTCATTTAAGTAACAAAATGATGTGCTATATCGATCTTAAATTTATATTAGATGCTAATATATTCTAAAAACTATTATCATCAATCTATTTTCTTTTTATGCTTTAAGTACGCGTATTATGTTATTGCCCTTAAATCATAATAAATTTTAGTATATGGGATTTTTATGGAACAGTTAAACGGAGCAGCTCAGGTTGTTAGATGTTTAGAAGATCTGGGAGTTACCGAGATTTTTGGCTATCCTGGGGCTGCTGTTACAGATATTTATGATGAGCTTTACGACTCAAAAAAAATTCACCATACCTTAGCTCGTCATGAGCAGGGGGCAGTGCATATGGCAGATGGCTTCTCCCGTTCTACAGGAAAGGTGGGGGTTGCCATGGTAACCTCAGGACCTGGTGCCACTAATACTGTTACAGCTCTTGCTACAGCCTACGGTGATTCAATTCCTTTAGTCCTTATTACAGGTCAGGTTAAAACCTCTTTAATCGGTACAGATGCCTTTCAGGAGGTTGATACCATGGGTGTTACACGTCCTGTGGTTAAATACAGTTTCTTATGTAAGAAACCTGAGGATATAGTTCCTAATATACGTAAGGCTTTTTATATAGCATCCACAGGTAGAAAAGGCCCTGTTGTGGTCGATATTCCTAAAGACTGTCAGAATCGTCGCTACTTATTTGATTATGAGCCTAACTCTGAGGTTCATTTGCGTTCATACAATCCTACTGTTTTTGGACACAAAGGTCAGGTTAGAAGAGCTGCATCCCTGATCGCCAAGGCTAAGCGTCCGGTGCTTATGATAGGAGGCGGTATTATTCAGGGCGATGCTTGTGATGAGGTTTTGAAATTTGCCAATCGCTTAAGGCTTCCGGTTTGTTCAACCTTGATGGGAATTTCAGGTTTCCCAGCCTCAAATCCTCTGTGGCTTGGTATGTTAGGTATGCATGGACTTTATGAGGCCAATGAGGCTATACATAATTCTGATGTTATTTTTGCTGTAGGGGCACGTTTTGCTGATCGTGCAACTAATAATGTTCAAAAATACTGTCCTAATGCTACAGTAATTCATATTGATGTTGATCCTGCCTCTATTTCTAAGACGGTTAATGCAGATGTACCTATTGTTGGTGATGCCGCTACTGTTATGCGTCAGATAAATGAGGCCTTAGATGAAATTAAAATAGGCCCATCCTCCCGTCTTGATGACTGGTGGAGTGAAATTGATGGTTTTAAAAGCAAAAACTGTCTTTCTTATAAGAAGATGGATGGCATTATTCGCCCTCAGGAGGCAATTGAGGTTATAAGTCGTCTAAGCGCCAAGTATGATCCTTTTGTTACAACTGATGTAGGTCAGCATCAGATGTTTACAGCTCAATACTTTAAATTTGATAAGCCTCGCCATTTTATGACCTCAGGCGGTTTAGGCACTATGGGCTTTGGTTTCCCAGCTGCCATAGGTGCACAAAAAGCATTACCAGGTGCCTGTGTACTATGTATTACAGGTGATGGAAGTTTCCAGATGAATATGCAGGAGCTTGCAGTATGTCGCAAGCTCAAATTACCAATTAAGGTTTTTATCCTAAACAATAGTGTTTTAGGTATGGTAAGACAATTCCAGACCGTATTTTATAAGAGTCGTTATTCTGCAACTATCTTAGATGGAAATCCTGACTTTTTGAAAATTGCCGAGGCTTATGGTTTTAAGGCTGTACGCATTTCTGATGAGTCAAAGCTTGAAAGTACCATAAGCGAAGTTTTAGCTATGAAGGATGAATTTGTTTTAGTCGATATTATTACTGATACTAATACAAAGGTTATGCCTTGGCAACGCGCTGATGGATCTATGATCGACATGATGTTAAGCGATGAGAAAAAGGAGGACTAAAAATGCGCCATGTAGTATCAATTTTAATTGAGAATGAGGCAGGTGCGCTCTCTCGTGTCGTAGGCCTTTTCTCTCAGCGAGGCTATAATATTGAGTCTTTAACGGTCGCTACGACTGATGATTCAACTCTATCCCGTTGTACTATTTTAACTGAAGGTTCCAAAGAGGAGGCTGAGCAGATCACCAAGCAATTGCACAAATTAGTTTGTGTTTATCGTGTATGCGCAGTTAACGAAGAGGCAGAAGGCGGATTAGAGCGAGAAATGCTTTTACTTAAGATTGCAACTCCTAATCGCAGTGTTCGTGATGAGGTCAAGACTTTAACAGAAATATTCGGTGCTAAAATTATAGACGTTAATGCCGAGATCTTTACCTTAGAATACGTAGGATCACCTTCTGATATTGATAATATGTTAAACACCATGAAGAAACTGACCGAAATTTTAGAAGTGGTTCGTTCAGGTGTATTAGGTATTTCCAAAGGCTCCCACTGTATGAGGGGCTAGGTTATATAAGTCTAAAATCCTGAAAATTATCAGTATTTCTTTCTTCTACAAAATTAAGGGGCTTTTCTAAAGCCTCTTTTTCTTCCTGTTCAATTAAAACAGGTGCGCGAGTTGAAAAACTCTTAAGTTGTCCTTCAAGATTTCCCTTACCTAAACGAATGCGATTGTTAAGTGTATCTAAAGATAATTTCAAGCTTTGGTTCTTACGCAAGACATCGTCTAAGGCCTCAAGAACGTAGTTAAATTTATTGTAAATTTGCTGAGCTTCAGTAGATAAAATCCTAACCCTCTCATTTTGTTTAGATAATACCCAAAGATTTGATGTTACCCTTAATGCAGGTATAAGACTTGACGGTGATACTAAATAAATATTATTTGAGGCAGCATTATCGTAGATTTCTTCATTACTGTTTAGTGCAAGACTTAAAGCTCCATCGATAGGAATGAACATAAAGACAAAGGATGGAGAGTTTAGTGATTTATAGTTTGCATAGTTTTTGCGAGAAAGTGCTTGAATATGGTTCTTAACAGAAGTTATATGGGCCTTTTTAGCGCTTTCCCTTTCAGCTTCATCTTTTGCGTTCATATATTGTGTATAGGCGGTGAGAGAGCACTTGGCATCTATGATTAGGCAATGATTCTCAGGAAGTCTTACAACAGCGTCAGGACGTCCCTCCTCGCCAAGAGATCTTGCTCCTGCAACCTCACGTTCATATTCAATTCCCTTTGTAAGGCCTGATGATTCTAAAACTCTTTCAAGCTGTAATTCTCCCCACATACCCTGAGATTTTCCTCCCTGTGTTAGAGCTAAGCTTAAATCACAGGCCTGTTTTGAGAGAATATTTTGGGTTTCGCGAAGTTTTAAAAGTTCATTTTGTAGCATGCCTGCCTGTTTTGAGCCCTCAGACTGGCTTTGAGATAAAAAACTCCTGAAAATCTCAAGTTCATCTTTTAATGGTTTTACAGCAAGATTAAATTGCTCTCTCTCAACATGTGAAAGATTTTGTGCAGTTGTGCTGACCATGTCCTGCCCTATAAGTTTTAAGCGGTTTTGTAATTCGATAAAGCTTCTTTCATGGTGCCTTGCATCATCCTCGCGACGTTGTCTCTCTCCATCTAATGCTGCATGAGCTGCACTCATTGCCTCTTTTAGATCAGATGCTTCCTCAAGTAACTCTCCAATCTTCTTCTTAAGTTCGCTATTTTCAATACTGAGCCTGTTGCGTTCTGAACTTTCTTTAGCAAAGTTTTCTCTAAGAAGACTATGTTCGTTATTTAAGATATTAAGATCCTGTTCTTTTTTATAAAGATAAGACTTATTTTCAGATAAAATCTCCTGAATCTTTTTTAATTCAAGTTCTGTAAGCTGTAATTTGTGTATTAAATTTGTTTTATTGAAAAATAAATATATGGTAAGGCCTAAAAATATTAAGGAGATAAGGGTGAGACTTAAAGTTAAAGGACTTTGAATTAGCATTTTTAAACCCACACAATTATTACTAAGCTTTAGGAAATTTTACCTAAATTTTCCACATAAAAACTAGCAATAAGGCTGAATTAAGTTTTATTTACAAAAAAAGCATTTAAAAATTTTAGATTATTTTTTTAGGTTAAAGTGATAAGGTTTTAAAGAACTCAAGTTTTACATATTTACCTAATAACTAAAATAATGCTAAGTTCTTTCGATTTTGTAAGCAAAAATTTTATAAAAAGAGCTTAGTATTTTTGCGTAATGGGGTTTTCTCATACAATAAACCCCAACAAGTATTTAAACTTACTGGGGTTTGATTAAAAAGGGCAATATTAAAGACTAGTCACGGGTTTTAATTACCGCACCCTCAGAGGCACTAGCGCAGGAATGACGGTAGTGATAGAGATAGCCTTGAGCTTTTGCAGTATGATCTTGTGCACCTTCTTTACGACGAGCCTCAAAATCAACCTCAGCCTCAATTACACCAGTATCTACATTGACGTGAATAATATCGCCGTCACGTAAATACTTAATAGGACCATCATCATATGCCTCAGGGCAAATGTGTCCTACGAAGCAACCATTGTTAGAACCTGAGAAACGTCCATCTGTAATTACACAGACCTTAGCGCCTAACTTCATACCAACTAAAAGCTTCATTGCCTTATACTGCTCAGGCATGCCCGGACCTCCACGAGGACCTGCGTTACGGATTACAACTACATCGCCTTCATGAACTTTAAGTGCGCGAATGCCATTTAATGCATCCTGTTCATTTTCGAAGATTACAGCCTTTCCGGTAAAGTCATGAGCTTCCTCAGGTATAGCCGATGGTTTTGTAACTGCACCCTTAGGAGCTAAGTTGCCGTGTAAAATAGCAATACCACTGCAATTGTGTACAGGTTCATTTAGGTTTTTAATGCAGTCTGGGTTTCTGTTCTCTGCATATTTTTCAAGATTATCCTTAAGACTCTCGCCTGTGCAGGTAATGCCATTGAGATCTAATTTTGACTTAATCTCATTCATCAAGGCCGGAACACCACCTGCCTCGTAGAAATCAAGTAATACATACTGACCTGCAGGAATCATTGCTACAAGGTGAGGTACTTCCTGGGCAATTTTACCAAAATCCTCTAAAGTAAATGGTATTTGAGCTTCATATGCTATTGCCAACATATGTAATACAGCGTTTGTAGAACCGCCGATTGCAGAATTTACTCTTACTGCGTTCTCAATTGAGCCTTTGTTTACAATATCTCTAATCTTAATGTCTTTTTTGACAAGGTCGACAACAGCACGACCTGATTCAAAACCATAGCGCATTCTCTGAGAATATACTGCAGGAATAGCTGCACATCCTGGCAATGCCAGACCCATAGCCTCAGCTAAACAGCACATAGTGTTTGCGGTGCCTAACATAGCGCATGAACCTATGGTAGGAACTGCATTGTTTTCGAGCCAGTCAAACTGTTTTTGACTAATTTTGCCTGACTTTAATGCACCCTCAGATTGCTGAATGATGGAGTGATCAATATATTCACCACCGTAAGGGTTTCCTTCTTTCATACGACCTGGAAGAGCTGGGCCTCCGTTACAAAATACGGTTGGGAGGTTAACTCTTAAAGCACCTAAGATAAGACCAGGTACGATTTTGTCGCATGAGCCTAAAATGACTAAGCCGTCTAAACGATGTGCCTGAACCATTACCTCTACATCATTGGCAATAGTTTCACGACCTGGAAGAATGTACTTCATGCCGTCATGTGCCATAGCAATACCATCACAGGCACCAATAGAGCAGAATTCAACAGGAGTTCCGCCGTTGGCAAATACACCTTCCTTTACACGTTCGCAAAGATCTTTTAGAACATTGTGTCCAGGGCAGATTTCATTGAAAGTATTAACAATACCGATAATTGGTTTTTTTAGTTCAGAATCTGTGAATCCAGAGGCTTTGTAGAGAGCACGGACGTTAGCCCACTCAGGACCGTTCATAATGTCCTGACTGCGAAATTTAAAATCCATAGGTAAATTTCCACTTAAGAGGTTGTGTAATAAGTATTGTTATGCAGCTTGTTTTTTGCTGTCTGGAAATTATAAAGCAAAAAATAATAATAGTTTTGTCGGGGTAAAAAATAAATCGATTAGGATCACAATTTTGCTGCAATCGTGTTTATAAAAAAAACACCGGAGATTTGTTTGCCCCCGGTGTAAATGGAGTTTTAGAAATTTAAGCTAAAAGATCACATACTACTGATGTTACGATATAGCCTCCAAAGATTAACCATACAAATAGTATTGTGGCTAAGATAAATGGTTTAACACCAGCCTTTTTGAATTTATCGATAGTTGTATCAACACCTAAGGCTGTCATAGCTAAAGTCAGTAGAAATGTATCTAAAAACTCGATTTCGTGATTTAAAGGTAATGCACTTACACTATTTGCATCAAAAAGACTTAATAATAAAGTATTTATACCTATAACAATCATGAAGAAGAAGGCAAAATATGGAACGGTTATTTTTGATTTTTCTGTTGTTCCATCAGCATTTTGACGGGAGCGGTTTAAGAGTATTGCCATTATGATAAGAACTGGTGCTAAAAACATAACTCTTATCATTTTGGTAATGGTAGCCTGAGCTGCAATTCCCAGATTACCTAATGGATCCATGGCATTACCTGCAGCTGCAACGTGTGCAACCTCATGAAGAGTAGCTCCTGTATATACTGCAACACCTGTATCAGATAGGTTGCTTAAAATTCCCATACGATACAAAAGAGGGTAGAGGAACATGGCTAATGTTCCGAATATAACTACAGTACATACGGCAATAGCTGTTTTATATGACTGAGGTTTAACTACACCTTCAGCACCTAAAACTGCAGCTGCGCCACAAATTGAGGAACCTGTTGCAGTAAGCAATGCTGTTTCTTTGTCCAGTTTTAACAGTTTTCCAATGAAAATACCTAAGAATAGGGTGCAGGTAACAATAATTGTATCTACAACCACGGCGGGCATTCCTACATCATAAATATCCTGCAAAGTCAAACGGAAACCATATAAAACAATGCCTAAACGTAGGATTTGTTTGGTGCAAAGTTTAATTCCTGGAATTAGGGAATTTGATAGATAGCGGCTAAAAACATTGGCTACTATCATACCTACGATAATACCTATAATAAGAGGTGATAGAGAAAGCTCTTTTACAAAGGGTATAGTACTTATATAAATAGCAGCTAAAGATAAAATTGCAATTAATGCAAGACCTTTTAGAGGGGTATTGGGGTTTTTTAACAGCGGCATAGCTTATCTCCTAAATTGTGTCTGTTAATTTACCCCACTCTTAATTACTTTACCACTGCAAAATTGTTATTAGCTATAACTTAAAGTTATTACAAAGATAAGACTTAAAAATTTCCACCGTAGGAAGATGTTCTCCTTGTGTACGAACTATATTTAATTTTCTTGTAAAATTAAGTTTATCAATCTTAAGTTCCTTTAAACTTCCGTTTTTTAATTCATTCTGTAGTGCATATATTGAAACTATTCCAACACTGTCAGAGTTTTGTAAAAAAAGTTTTATACCCTCAGTTGCTCCTATAAATATTTTTATATTGAGCATATCTAATGTAATTTCAAAATTTTTTAAGGTTGAGATTATTACATCAAGCGTTCCAGATCCCCTTTCACGTAAAATTAAAGGAAGCTTCAAAAATTCTTCAATAGAAAAATTATTTTTAAATTTGCCTTGTGTGCCTGCTACTAATATAAGTCTGTCATCTGCAAAACTTTCATAAACTAAATTGCTTTTATGACTATTGTTTTCAACTAGACCTAGGTGGATTTCACCATCTATTAACGCTTTTTCTATAAGCTCTGAGTTTGCAGTGTGTAATGTGATCTTTATATGAGGATAGTCGTTCATGAATTCTGCCAGAATTTTAGGCAAAATATACTGTGCTATAGTAGTACTTGAACCGATTTTAAGCTCACCTTTAATTTTTCCTTTTTTCAAGCTAAGTTCTTGATTTAGTTTTTGATACTCGTTAAGTATTATGCGGGCGTGATGCAGAAGATCTTTGCCATCTGAGGTGAGCACTAATTTATTGCCAATCCTTTCAAAAAATTTTAAGGAAAAGTGATCCTCAAGAGCTGCTATTTGCTTTGTGACTGCAGGCTGACTTAGACATAGATCCTCTGAGGCTTTAGTAAAACTTAAATGCTCACAGGCTTTAACAAAAATTAAAAGTCTTTTATCTTCCACAATTGCTCCTCATTGTTTTTTCATTAAGTATAAGAAATTTTTGAAAATAAAAGTTGGGAGTTTTGTTTGTTATAAAAAAAACAGCCGCATTGCGGCTGTTTTAATATAGATGAGTAATTCATTACTTCATTAAGTTAGGCAAGAACATTACTATCTCAGGGATGAAGGTAATGAGAGCTAAGCATCCTAACATTA
>CALFLJ010000045.1 GCA_937880335.1 uncultured Succinatimonas sp. | reverse complement strand
TTAGTTTTTTCTTGAAGTTCTGTGTTTGCAGAAAGAGCCGAGCGGATTATTTCGTCTTCTAAGGTATCTCCATTGACATATTTCCAAACTATGCTTAGAAATTCATCCAGCTGTTCTTTTGCCTCTGGATCGGAGCAACGGCATGCGTCCCTAATTTTACTCGTGATATCCTCAACTGGAATTGCATCAATAAAGCCCCTAAATGTTTTATATTGAGCACGAGTTACATCTCTTGTTTTATATGTGGACCAGGAAATTGAGGACAATACGATATCTTTTACAATATCAAGAGGACTCTTCAAATGATAAAGTTTACTTGGAAGTCCAGCAAATGCATTTTTATAGAACGATAATCCATTGTCCAGATGTATAACATCAGCATCAGGAAATTCATATACCGGCACTACAATGCACGTTTTAGATATATTTGTTTTTTCATTAACTGTATTGAGTTCTTTATCAGTACAAAGAATACCCGTATACAGTCCATTTAATCTTGATGTAAAAATGGAGAACATGACTTTTCGGCTGTGGGGCTGGTAATTTATTCCCTCTTTCAGAATGCTAACCAGCTCATCAAGGTTTGTTGCCTGTGTAAGGCTTGTTGCCTGTGTAGAGGTTACAAGTTCAATGGCATCTAGCTCTGTATTGTACTGGGACTGTATCCAATTCTTGGAAGGATCGTTTATATTTGTTTCCGCATACCAAGTCCAGATACCATAGAAACCATCTTTAGAAGGTCCATTCTTATGGAAGATTTTTCTATTTGTAATGTTCTGCAGGATATCTTTGTTTCTATGGAAAATATTATAGCGACCATCATGGTTCAAATCGGCATATCGTATAAGACATTTCTTGTCATTATCATCCGTAATCACACCACACAAACAAACAATTTTATCCGTGTTGACAGAAGGCAAAATAGAGGTATCTGTGTCATCAAACTGCGCAAGATAGTCTGCTTCATTGTTTTCAAAGGCTCTTGGGGAAGTTTGCAATTCGGAAATTTTGGCTTGTGCTTTAGTTAACAATGAAGACAATTTGTTTTTGTCTTGTTCAATTTCTTGAACTCTTTTTTTACACTCTGTTTTTACGGCTTCAATGCTATGTTGAGCTGCTTCAACTTGATCTGACAGACGGCGATTTTCTTCTTCCATAGCCTTAATTCGGTCTGCAATTTTAGTATCTTTTGCTTGCTCAGATTTAATTTTTATATTTTCCATTCTCTTGCAAAGGTTAGAGCATGCGTCCGTATCCAAAGGAGCTCCTGTCAGCTTAAAATACAACTCGACATTATTGACAAAGACAGATTTAAGCATAGTTGTCGCTAAGGCAGAATCTTGAGAGTTGCCCTCTTTCTTAAGTTTAGCTATATTTTCTTTGATCTCTTTCAGCCATTGTTCTACCCGCATATTGACAAACGTTGCAATAAAAGGAGTATCGATTTTTGTTATAGCAATTGACAGTGCGTGCTGCTCTTTTAACGATTTAGCTCTGAAACCTTTTTGAATTTTTACAAATTCTTGTTCGTAATGCTTAAAGAGTTCCTTGAACTGTTTACCTGTAATAATTTCGCATAGGGTTGATTTTTCTTCTTTGGTAAGGTGCTCGATGTAGTTCATAGTTTATCTCCCCGTTTATTTGTTTTTATGCCTCTATAGATATCCTGTAATCTCCGATAGGATTGCTCGTTGATGCTGTCTTCTTTAATGCATTTCCGTATCCATTGACATATCTGAGGATATTGGCCTATACCGGATAAAATATTTAGCAGAGAATGAGGGGACGGAATAAATGCCCCTGATCTGTTACGAAGTCTCTTCAGGATTTCGACTTCATCACTTACAATGCTAACCTGTCGCTTTTTGAAGTTGATTTCCCAAACAACATCAAGGCCGATGACAACTAGAACGCTTACACCGTAGGATAGCCCTTCCAGTTCCAGTTGCCTGTCTGCAACTATTTTTCGTTTATCTACAATACGATTGTTAGAGATTATGAGTTCGCCATCAAATCTTGATTTGAAGAGCAGTGTTTTATGGTGTGGCAGCGTATTACTTTCTCCAGATTCAATCTTAGAACCTAACAGATCTGTTACTAAGATTTCAGGAGACGGGCCAACTCGATTGAGAGGTTCTTTCCAAAAGTAAGTATACTGTAAGGGGTGTGTACGTCCTGCTGATATCAACTGTTGCCTACTGGAGCAGTGGACTTCATATAGTTTGGAAGAAGAGGGATTATGATTTAACTGACAGACCTCTACGGAAGGAAATGTTTTGACGGTTGCCACATCACCTTCTGCAAGCATATACATCTTATCTTGACAATGCTTTACTATATAATTTCCTTCTACAAACAATGGCCACACCGGATGCAAAGAAACAGGGTGATCTGTCAAGCGACAGTGAAAATTAAGAAAGAATCGGGCTGTTTCTTCATTAAATGCGGATGCAGAAACAATGTAAAGAGTCCAGAATTCCGAACCAAACTGTTTCTGAACAATCTTTCGAATCCGTATGCTACTGTAAGATTTTTGTTCAGACTCAGATTTTCCATAAAATTTGTCACGTTTTAGCAAGTAGTATTCTTTCTTAATCTCAACATCCGCATCGTATGTGAGCTTCTTTCCAGAAGACTCTTCAAACAAAGTTCCCTCAGGATCAATTCCGTTAATCTCTGCCGGCCAGAACTCAAGCAGTTTATTGCTTCCATTTTTAAAATTGAGAGTATATTTTTCAAATGGTTTTTCGCCGATTGGTAGATATGTAATGTCTTCGTAATTCAGCCGTTCTTTTGTAAATACATAAGGCGTAGCCGACACTCCTCTCGGCTTGATTTCTATACAAAAATCTCTGCTGAGCGAAGCAATTGGAGCCCGAATCAAACCAATTTCGAATCTGAACGAAGATGAGAATACGCCTGTAATGCGAATTGGTAAGTCGTGTTCCTGAGAATTATAAGAAATTGAGTAACCAGCCCCAGATTTACGTTCAGGGCAATTTTTGCTTTTTTCATGGGAGCTGTGTCTGAAGTGGAGAGTTTGGACCGCTCCATCAATAAGTGAAACATATTGTCCACATAGTTCGCACATAAACAAACCGCTGTGAGCCGATATTGTTCCACCAGGATGCAATTTAGCCGCTTGCTCTGCATCTATCCGCTTCCAACCGTTATCTGACCACACGCAGACATGTGTTAACGAAGCCACATGCACCCCCCTTTTACACAATTTCTTTCTTGATTTGTTTTTTTGTTACTGCTTATGGGTAAATCTGAAAAAAAATAATACTTTAGCTAACATTGGTCAGTAAAATTTTTGAATAAAGTATCGCAAGTAACTGTTTGATTTACGATCACTTCCTTGTTTTTATATTGATAATAAAATTATCTGTTTAATTTTCAATAGTGTTTTACATGTTTTGTGGACTTTGGATCAAAAAGCGCTGAACTTGTTTCAACTATGTGACTCAAGGAACACCAGATCATGAAATTCCTTTAAAATTTGCTCAGATACCTTATAAAGCTTTAGATTTGATAATATAAGGCACAAGATATGGCATCACTTGACGATTTTGAGCAGTACAGCGAAATTGTAACAGCAGAACTAGGAAATCTTGGACTTACAGCTGCAGGATTTGACTTTTTTAACCTTGAGAAGCCAATCGATCTGTGTATCGGAAAGATAGGTTCACACGTTAAGATCAGGAGCTCTGAGATTATAAAGCTTTTAAGCTGTCAGGTGCTGAATGTACCTTACCAGTCACTGTATGGGACACAGGAGTTTTTCCGTAACAGACCATTACAACCTCTTATTAATCGAAAGGATGTAAGTTATGAACTAACATTGGTCAGTAAGAAACAACATTCTCTTAACTTTGTCACCTGAAGTTGAAATCTCATCTGAACGTCTCCTGGCGATAGCTAAAACTGATAACCGGCTATTAACAATTACCTTCATATAGCACCAAATCGGGGATTTTCCTTTCAATCCAATCTTTTCTTGAATTTTAAATTAAAGCGTATGTATAATTATTTTGCGTATTTTGATTAAGGCGTAACACATTTTTAAGGCTATTTTGGGAATAGTTTGTACCTCATATGTTAGATAACGCAGTAGTTGTAAAGTTAAGTGGCAAAGCATTAGGCGGTGTTGAAGAACTGTCTAAACTTTTCACTGCCTGCCGTGTACAGAAATTAGTAGTTGTTCATGGAGGTGGCGTAGAGGTTGATGCTTTGTTTAAAGCTTTAAATCTTGAGGTTAAAAAGAAGAACGGTTTAAGAGTAAGTCCTCGTGAACAGATGCCATACATCAGCGCAGCATTAGCTGGTATGTGCAACAAAGGTTTACAGGCATTAGCTATTAAAAACGGTCTGAATGCTTTAGGTATGTTAGCAAGTGATGGTAAGACCATCACTGTAAGACAGTTATCAAAGGATTTAGGCATGGTAGGCGCCGTTGAACCTAATGATAAGAAGTACCTTACTTTACTTCTTGAAAACGGATATACACCAATCATCGCATCTTTAGCACATGATGATAACGGTGATCTGTACAATGTAAATGCAGATGATGCAGCTTTAGCTATTGCTAGAGTATTAAATGCTCCTCTGTATTACATTTCAGATGTACCAGGTGTCCTTGATAAAGAAGGT
>CALFLJ010000044.1 GCA_937880335.1 uncultured Succinatimonas sp. | reverse complement strand
GAGTTATGTCTCGTAAGAAGCAGGTGGTACCACCTTTACAGCAGACCTTTAAGGCCTAATCTTTAAATCAAAGCCAGGTCTTAACCTGGCTTTTTATTTGAGACAGCATATGCTTTTAAATACTCCTAAAATCGGTTTTGTCTCTTTAGGTTGTGCTAAAAACCTAGTTGATGCACAACGTCTAACCTCAGCACTAATTGCAATGGGTTATGAGATTGTAAACGATTATGAGAAATGTGATGTAGTTGTGGTAAATACCTGTGGTTTCATAGGACCAGCTGTTGAGGAATCCATGCAGGCTATAGGCGAGGCCTTAGACTATGCCCGTAAAGTTATTGTTACAGGCTGTTTAGGTGCAAGAGCTCATATGATTATGGATCGCTACCCTCAAGTGGCTGCAGTTTTTGGTCCTGGCATGCGAGCCTCAGTTATTCGCGGCATTGTAAAACTTGTAGGCCATCCACCTGAGAGTGCCCGTCAAAAGGTTAGAAGCTCAGGAGTCCTTTTAACCCCTCCACATTATGCCTATGTCAAAATTGCTGAGGGTTGCCGTCATCATTGCTCCTTCTGTATCATCCCAAGCTTAAGAGGTCCTTTAAGATCACGAAACCCAGAGCAGATTAAAGCTGAATGCTTTGATTTAGTTCGCCGTGGTGTTAAGGAACTTTTAGTCATAGCCCAGGATTCAAGTGATTACGGTGCAGATCTAAAACCAAGATCTTCTCTGTCCTCGCTTATGCGTGAACTTGCAGCATATCATCGCTGGATAAGAGTTCACTATGTCTATCCTAGTGCAGAGGCAGATAGCCTTGTAAACCTTATGGGAGAGGGTTTAGTTTTACCTTATCTTGATGTACCTCTTCAACACGTAAATCCTCAGATTTTACGTGCAATGAAACGTCCTGGTAATATTGAAAAGACATTAAGAGCAATCGAAAACTGGCGCAGGATTTGTCCTGATCTTGCTATTCGCTCTACCTTTATCACAGGCTTCCCGGGAGAAACACAAGAGCAGTTTAATGAACTCTTATCTTTCCAAAAAGAAGCAAAGTTAGATAGAGTGGGATGTTTCCCTTATTCTGACGTCGATGGTGCGGCGGCTAACGCTTATCTAAATCCGGTTGATGAACAGTTGCGTGAGGAAAGAGCTGGAATTTTAATGGATGTTCAGGCTCAGATCTCAAAGGAAAAGTTAGCAAAACGTATCGGCAAGGAATACCAAGTCTTAATTGATTACGTAGACGATGAGGGGAATGCCGTAGGACGCTCTAAATATGAGGCTCCTGATGTAGACGGTCTTATTGTCATTGAAAACGCTAAAGGTGTAAATCCTGGCGATTTTGTACAGGCAAAAATTACCGAAGCTGATGAGCATGACCTTAAAGCTAGCCTTATAAATATTTCTGAAAGTCAGATTTCATTTAAGCAAAACTAGTTTAAGCAATAAGAGGGGCAAAAGCCCCTCTTATACTCATTGATATTTACATTTCTAACTAAAGTAAATGTCTTATCTCTATATTTAAATCACTTAATTTTTCTTTTATATGCTCTGCAACTAAGCGCCTGTGGCAGTTATTAGCCTGAGGCTCAGAACATAAAAGTAATACCTTATCAAAGGATGAATACTTTTTTCTAAAGATTTCATAAACCTTTCGTTTTTCCTCTAAGAGATTAAAACTTATCTCGTACTCCTCCCAGCTTATCCTATCCTTTTTATAATTATCTAAAATCTCCTTTGTGGGAGCAAATGCTACCTCATGTATATAAGCACAATCACAAAGTTCCTTTAAAAAATAAGGCAGATCCCGACCTTTAGTAAATGAGGCTAATTGTGAATTATTATTAAGCCTGACATCAATTAAAAGCTCTATCTGATGCTTTTTAATTGTTTCAAAGAATTTCTGTGCTGACTTCTGGGTAAATCCTAATGTATAAATAATCATTTTATTACCTATTCTCTTTCCATTTCATAACCTATCTTTTTATTTCTTTTTCGATAAGCTTCTACTAACATTTGCTCTCTAGAAAGATTATCCTCAGCAAATAAAGACAACTGATTGCGATCAGGAAAATAAAGATCAAGCAATCTCTCATCAAGCTCTTTTTGAGTTTGAATCTCTCCATTTTGTAAAATATGACTGACATCAATTCCCTTAAGACTAAACGCACGAGCTACCATAATCGCACGATGACAGTCTATAGGGTCTTTTTCAGTACACATAAGACAGATATTATTATTTTGTTTAAGACCTTTAATAATATTATTAAGTCCCTTTTTAAAGTTCTCTGTATCTTGCACCTTTTCAAAATCTAAATAGCCTTCCTCGCTATAAAGAGTTTTATCCTGAGGTCTTGCGCCAAAATAATCTCCCATAAGTACGTACTTTATATTAGTATTCTTAAGAGAATTAGCTAATACCCCCTTATTAAAATCCTGTGCAAACCTTGAAAAAGGCGAGCTTCTAACGTCAATTAGATAGTTAATCTTATGCATCTGTAATAAGGATAAGAAAAAATCAAACTTGTAAACTGAATGACCTATGGTAAAGAGCATTTTTTAATCCTTATATTAGACTGTAAGAGAGTTTTTCCTGTTCAACTATATTATCCTTAAATCCTAATCCTCAAAATTATTTACTGACCATTTTCAGTAACAAAGCAGCTAGATACAAATTTATAATATTTTCCGTCATAAGGCTTATGCGGTATGCTTACAAGTATAAAAGCTTCAGGGAAAATGACATTTTCCTTAGGTCCTCCATGACAGGTATATGAAATATTACTGTAGTGTCGTCCATTGTAGTAAAAACTGCATTTACATTTGTTGTAAAATCCACAGTAAACACTAAAATCATAGACCTTAACGAAGACTAAGGAATAATTATATTTGCCAATTTCCTCTTCCGTAAGGTAAGCGTACCTATCACAATAAATAAACGCTTCGGGATTTCGAAATATCTTAAGAGATTTTCCTAGCTTCTCTTTACTCTTATCAGTTCCATGATTTATTATCACCGCAGATGAATCTAAAAGATAGTTCTCAGTCTGTATAGGATCTCCTTCAACCTTAGCACAGCTTACTGTGATCTCAGACAAAATAGCTATCTCATTGCCATTTTGATCTACAAAATCATTAGGATCTATAGCAAAATCACTGTTTTTATTAGATGAGATTAAACGACACCACTCCTGATTTTCCACATCAAAACCTGCAACACAATAGCCGTGGTATTTTCTGGATTTAGACATAACGATGAAGGTCTTATTCTCAAACTTACAGTTCATATCATTCTCCGATAGTTATTCTTTGTGATACAAACGCATAATAAGGAAATGAGAGACCCCACTGATTTTTCTCAAGTTTGAGAATTTGTAACTTATTGAAGTTAAAGACTTTTGAAAAAACAGAATGTATGTTTAAGCTAAATTTTCATAAAAAAAGGCAAAATTTGCTCTCTTTATAAAAAATAATTTTGCATTTATTTTAGATTTTTGAAGATCTTTTAATAAAACACTTTAAAAGCGTTTTAGTATGAGAGGTTTTCTAAAGGATATAAAAAAGCCCCAATCATAAAGATTGAGGCAAAAAATCTAAGGCAGGAACTTAGATCTAATCTTTAATTAGCCTAATAAGGATAAGGCTAACTGTGGACGGCTATTGGCCTGAGTCAACATTGAGGATGCTGCCTGCTGAATAATTGACTGCTGTGAAAGGTTTGCAGCCTCGGAGGCATAGTCTGCATCACGAATACGTGAACGGGCATCTGACTCGTTCTCTGCAATATTACTTTGGTTTCTTACTGTACTCTCCATACGGTTTTGGATAGCACCTAACTGTCCACGCTTTTTATCTACATAGCCTATAAACTTATCTATATTAGATAAGGTTGCCTGGGCTGCTTCGGCATCTGACACAGAGAAGCGTATACTGTCATCATCATTTTTTATTAGACCTGTTGTAGCCTTAGCACCTACGTCAGCGGCCTTAATGTCACCTGCGGCCTTATCGTTATTCATCTTTGAGATTGCAAATCCTGAGCTTAAATTTATTGCAATGGTATCATTTGCATTAGCTCCAACCTGGAAACTTACTGTACCATCACCCTTTACAAGGCCTGCGCCCTTTCCGGCTAAAATCTGCTGTCCTGCAAAGGTTGTTTTACAAGAAATACGCTGGATCTCAGAACATAAACTACTTACTTCTTCCTGAATAGATGCTCTGTCCTCGGCTGTATTTGTACCGTTAGCTGCCTGTACTGATAAGGTACGCACACGCTGTAACATGGAATGAACCTCATCTAGGGCACCTTCTGCAGTCT
>CALFLJ010000043.1 GCA_937880335.1 uncultured Succinatimonas sp. | reverse complement strand
CTCTTTTAGGCTTAGGTTTATTCCATACACCTCAAGGTGAGGTCTCAAGACAGGCAGTGCGATGCGCAATTGAATACGGTTATCGTATGCTTGATACAGCCCGTGTTTACTGTAATGAAAAGAGTGTAGGCAGGGGAATTAAAGATAGTGGGGTAAGTCGTGATAATATTTTTGTCACCACTAAGCTTTGGAAAACAGACTACTCTAATGTCAGAGAAGGGCTTTTAGGCTCTTTAGAGCGTTTAGGACTTGATTATGTTGACTTGTTCCTACTTCACTGGCCTTTTAAAGGATATGAAAAAGCTTATTTAGAACTTGAGAAGCTACAAGAGGAAGGCCTATGTAGAGCAATAGGTGTGTCTAATTTTAGAATTCATCATTTGCAATCTTTAATGGAGCACGGGATTAAAAGAATGCCTCAGGTAAATCAGATGGAAATTCATCCTGTAAATACTGAGGAAGAACTTACCACATGGTGTCGAAAGCAAAATATCTTAATGGAAGCTTATTCACCATTAGGCGGAGAAGGTCGACTTTTAATTGATGATCCCCGTCTTATAGGTATTTGTAATTATTATAAAATTACTCCATCTCAGGCAATTTTGCGTTGGGATATTCAGCGAGGTATTGCGGTTATTCCCAAATCTGTACATCCTGAGCGTATTTTACTTAATTCAAAACTCTATGATTTTGAATTGTCAGGACAAGATCTTGAGATCATAAATGACATGAATAATAATGAAAGAAGAAATTATGATCCTGATAAGATTGATGACAGACCTCAAGAGTTAGGCCCTCGCCTTGTAGATGAGCCTTAGCTTATTTGAAAGGATTTAAATTTAATAAGCCCTTCTTAAAAAGGGCTTATTTGCGTCATCTTATGTAATTAAGGTTTTATAAAGTCAGATATAATCTTTCCTTCAAATACCTGTATTGCAGTCATTCCTGCAGCCTTAATTCCCTGAAGACCGACATTGGTATCCTCAAATACTAGGCAGTCACAAGGGGCGGTGTTAAGACGCATTGCTGCTGTGTGATAAGTATCAGGGGCAGGTTTGCAGCGTTTGACCTGATCTGAGCTTACAATTGTATCTAAATATTCTAAAAGACCATGTTTTTTTAGCAAAAACTCAGTTTCAGGCAGTCTTGAGCCAGTAGCTACAGCTGTATGAAGCTTTTTCTCTTTGGCAGTTTTTAAAATATCAGCAATACTTTGATGTAAAGGTACATCCTTCATATATTTGATACGATAAAGTTCCCATTTTTCTCTAGCTACTGAAACTGGATCAAGATCATAACGCTTATGTTGCTCAAAATACATTTTGCAGATATTCAAAGTAGAAATACCACCAACCTCTTGCATATATTCAATATTCATAAGAGGCAGGTTGTATTTTTGATTTATCTCATTCCAAGCTTTAAGGTGTAATGGTTCAGAATTAACTAAAGTTCCATCTAAATCAAAAATAATTGCTTTGTAAGAAAAAATATCCTCTATTTTTAACATAATGCTTCCCGTTTTATTCGCTACTGTATTTTTATTATAGCTTTTATTCGCTCAGGAAGATCATCGTCCCAGGTTTTAGGATCTGAGGAAAAAATTTCTCCTTTTTCATTGCGCATAACAACACGGGCAATCTGAGCATTTATAATGAGTCTCTCACACATGGCGCAAGGACGCATTTGACTTGTAGGCATATTTGTGGCCACATCTGTTCCTGCTAAATATAAGGTAGAGCCTACAATATCTAAAGGATTACCATTTATAATAGCGTTAGCCTCAGCATGAACTGCACGGCATAATTCATAATGAGTACCAGGCTTAATATTATTTTCCTGACGAAGGCATGTTCCTAAATCTACACAATTAGCCCGACCTCTGGGTGCACCGTTATAACCTGTAGAAACAATTCGTCCATCTGTTGAAACAATGACTGCACCATAGCGTCTTCTTAAACAGGTAGAGCGCATTGAAACAGCAACTGCAATTTCCATAAAGGACTCGTCTTTAGATGGTCTGTTAGGTGTATTCATTTTGTTTTTTACTTTGTATTTGAATTAATTTTTTGATATAATCACGCCCGCCATGGTTCTGGTCGCAGGAACGTGGTTGTATAATTTTAACTTAAAAAATCAAAATTTCTACTTATAGGAAAATTTTATCATGGCTATCGAATTAGATGCAGTTGCCCGTAACGACTTCGGGAGAGGTGCGAGCCGCCGCCTTCGTCGTGCAGAGCAGATCCCAGCTATCATCATAGGTCAGGGCAAGGAAGCTATCTCTATCTCTGTTGACGAGAAGAAGTTAATCGCTGTTGCATTAAAGAATGAGTTCTTTGAGGGCTTAACCTTAAATTATAACGGCGAGAAGATTGCTGTTAAGCCTTGTGACATTCAGCGTCACCCGGTTTCTGAGCGTATGATTCACGTTGATTTCTTACGTGTTTAATTAAAACGCTAAAAAAGGCCACCTGTTAGGGTGGCTTTTTTTTAGACTTTAATTTTTTACAGAAACCTTTCTTTTAATACAGAAAAAACTTTAGATTAAGTAATATCTTCTATTTTAAAAGTCTTCCTATCAAAACTCCGCCATAACAGAAGATTAAAGCTAAAAAAAGATTTAAAAATATATTAAGAAAGGCCTTAAGATATTCTTTATGCTCAATTAAATTTAAATTATCAAAGCTAAAAGTAGAGAAAGTGGTAAGACCTCCCATAATGCCTGCGGTTAGGAAAGCTTTTAAATAAGGATGTTCTCCTATAAAAGGAAGAGAGAGAATAAATCCAATTAGAAAGCTTCCTGATATATTTACCAGCAATGTTGAAAGGGGAATACCAAATAAAAAAGGATTTTTTGCAAATAAAAGTCCCATTGATGCTCGCAGAATGGCGCCTATAAAGCCACCACAGCCTACATAAAATAAAGTAAGAGCTGAATTTGTCATTTTTTCCTTAACCTTTTTGCAAAATTTTAAACTAGTATAAGAAAAAATAAGATTTTTTCTTATATATAATTTTTTTAGTTTATTTTTAAGAGTTTTTTTTATGACCCAATTTAGGCTTAAATATGCGCTTTTGTAAATAATTTATTCAACATTGATATTTGTAAAAGCTTTTTACTCTCATTATATTGTTGTAAGTGCTTATAAGTCAAAAAAAATAAAAGCATGAAATAAGGTTACAGAATTTAAATAAAGGGAATTAAAGGAGATAAGCATGGAAGTTAATCCTATTATTGGACATATGATCTCCAGAGAAGTTGTGAGGATTACTGATCAGGATGCCTTTGTAGATGGTGGTAGCTATGGTGATCTTTTTGTTCCAAGAAGACAGTTACCTGATAATTTACAAGAGGGCGATAATCTAAGAGTATTTCTCTATTTCGATGGCGGTCGACTTTTAGCAACAGCCCGCCATCCTTATCTCGAACTTGGTA
>CALFLJ010000042.1 GCA_937880335.1 uncultured Succinatimonas sp. | reverse complement strand
CACCTGTACTCCCACGTACTATAAATCTTAACTTTATTAAAAAACAGAATATGCGCTATGGAGAGAACCCTCATCAAAAGGCTTCTTTCTATACTGACCTATCTTGCAAGGCCTCAGGCATTAGTACAGCTGTACAGTTACAAGGCAAAGAATTATCTTATAATAATATTGCCGATACAGATGCAGCTATTGAATGTGTTCGTCAATTTGAAGAACCATGCTGCGTAATTGTCAAGCACGCCAATCCTTGTGGAGCTGCATTAGGTGCTAACCTAAAAGAGGCTTATGATCTCGCCTTTGCTTGTGACAGTGAATCTGCCTTTGGTGGAATTATTGCCTTTAACAAAACCTTAGATGGAGAAACTGCAAAAGCCATCATAGATCGTCAATTCTGTGAGGTTATTGTAGCTCCTGATGTTACTGATGAGGCCATATCTGAGGTATCTCGTAAAAAGAATGTTCGCTTATTAAAGACCGGACCTCTAACAAACGAAGAGCCTCGCCTTGATTTCAAGCGTGTCAATGGCGGTCTTTTAGTTCAACAGGCAGATCAGGAAGTTGTTTCAAAGGAAGATCTCAAAGTTGTAACAAAACGCGCTCCTACCGAGGCTGAACTGCAAGAGTTACTCTTTGCCTGGAAAATCTGCAAATTTACCAAGAGTAACGCCATTGTTTACACCAACAATCGTCAAACCTTAGGCATAGGTTGTGGTCAAACAAGCCGCGTCTTCTCAGCTCGTATAGCCTGTTTACGTGCAGCCGACGCAAATCTCTCCTTAGAGGGCGCTGCATTGGCCTCAGATGCTTTCTTCCCGTTCCGTGACGGTGTAGACGCAGCTGCTGCCTCTGGTATTAAATGTATAATTCAGCCAGGTGGCTCAATTCGCGATCAAGAGGTTATCGATGCTTGTGATGAACATGGAATCGCTATGGTCTTTACTAATATGCGTCACTTCCGCCACTAGTAAATAATCACACTCCCCGGTTCTATTACCGGGGAGATAAAGCAGAACATAATAACCCTACTAAAGTACCTTCTTAAAAAAAAGAATACTTAATTAACCTAATTTAAATAAAGAGGACGGCTTAATATTCCCGTATTAAAAGAGGGGCTATTGCCGGTTTAATATGAAGATATTAGTTATAGGAAGCGGTGGTCGTGAGCACGCTTTAGCATGGAAAGCCGCACAATCTCCACTGGCCCAAAAGGTTTTTGTAGCTCCTGGAAACCCTGGTACTGCACATGAGCCTAAAATGGAAAACGTAGCTATAGGTGTTGATGACATCGATGGTTTAGTTAAGTTTGCCAAAGAACAAAATATAGATCTAACTATTGTAGGTCCTGAGGCACCTTTAGTTGCCGGTATCTCAGATGCCTTTGCTAAGGCTTCCCTTAAGGTCTTCGGTCCTAGCAAGGAAGCCGCTCAGCTTGAAGGTTCAAAATCATTTACTAAGGACTTTTTAAAGCGTCACAATATCCCAACTGCAGCCTATGAAGTATTTACAAATGCAAATGACGCAATCGCCTATATTGAAAAGATGGGTGCGCCTATCGTTATTAAGGCTGATGGTTTAGCTGCAGGCAAAGGTGTAGTTGTTGCTATGACTTTACAAGAGGCTATTGATGCTGTTCACATGATGTTAGATGATCATGAGTTTGGTGATGCCTCATCGTCTGTTGTAATTGAAGAGTTCATGAAAGGTGAAGAAGCCTCTTTCATTGTTATGGCAGATACAATCAATGCCCTACCAATGGCGACCTCACAGGACCATAAACGCGTAGGCGATGGTGATACAGGTCCTAATACCGGCGGTATGGGAGCATACTCACCTGCCCCTGTTGTAACAGACGAAGTTTATGAAAAGGTTATGACAAGAATCATAAATCCTACTCTTAAGGGCTTACGTGAGGATGGTATTCCTTACCGTGGTTTCTTATATGCAGGTCTTATGATTGATGAAAATGGTGATCCTCGCGTAGTTGAGTTTAATTGCAGATTTGGTGATCCTGAGACTCAGCCTATCATGATGCGCATGCAATCTGACTTAGTTGAGCTCTGCCTTAAAGCCTGTGAAGACAACGGTCTTAAAGATGCTACTATAAATTACGATCCTCGTCCTGCTGTAGGCGTGGTTATTGCCGCTCACAACTACCCTGCATCTCCACGTAAAGGCGATATAATCAAGGGCTTAGATGCAGCCTCTGATAAAGATGAAAAAATCTTTGAAGCTGGCACAAAGCAGGTTGGAGATGATGTAGTTACCGCTGGCGGTCGCGTTTTATGTGTAACAGCTTTAGGTGACACAGTAGCCAAAGCTCGTGATAAGGCTTATGCCTTATGTGAGAAGGTACACTTTAACGGCATGTTCTATCGTAAAGACATTGCCTGGCGTGCAATTGATCGTAATAAATAAGGGGAGATGGCAGTGACTGAGGAAATAATAAAACAAGGTATTTTATTTATAGTTTCGTTTACTGCCAATCTCTTTGCCTCCGTATCAGGAGGAGGAGCGGGATTTGTACAATTCCCGCTTCTTGTTCTATTAGGTTTGCCTTTTGCAACTGCATTAGGAACCCATAAAGTAGCAGTAGTCTTTTTAGGCTTAGGCGCTTTAGCTAGAAAAGGAAAATTTCACAATTACAATTTTGATAAGCAAATTTCGCTTATTATGCTCTTTTTAGGATGTCCCTCTGTTGTACTAGGCTCTCTTATTATTGTAAAAATCCCAGCTCATATAGCTGAAATAAGTTTAGGCATTATTACCATAGCATCAGGTATTTACACCCTATTTAAACGCTCTTTTGGCTCATCAACCATTGAAAACAGATCTCTTAGCAGAACCATTATAGGTAGCTTACTTATTATTTTAGTAGGCTTATTTTCAGGCTCACTTTCATCTGGGGCAGGGTTATTTTCCACCCTAACTTTAGCAGGCGTTTTTGGCCTCGAACTTAAAAAGGCGATTATGCACACGATGGTATTCGTTGCAACCTTATGGAATGCCGTAGGTGCATTTACAGTAGGAGCGGTCACTGCCATTCACTGGCAGTGGGTCCCGGTTATGATAATAGCCACCTTTACAGGCTCTTATTTAGGTACTTATTTATTGGTAATTTTACCAATCAAAGTTGTAAGAGTAATCTTCTCTTTTGTGGCAATGTTAAGCGGAGTAATCCTGCTTCTCGAAGCCTTCTAAAGATATTCCTATATTACTCATATCATCTTCATAAGCCTTATCTAATAAACTCTTAGTAAGATTAGGAGAGCGCTTTGACTTTTGTAAAAGTTCTAAAAGCTCAATTTGAAAATTAACTTCATGATCAACCTCATCTTGTTCGCGCATAAGCTCATCTGAAAGCTCTCCTACTTGTTGCTCAACCTTTCTAATAACGCCTGCAAGACTTGATCGTGATGCAATCTCTGCCTCATCACCATCATGCAAAATAATGGCATCTACACTTGCAGCCAAACTTAAACATGCATCAAGGCCAAAGAGATCTCCAACACTTAAGTCTTCTTTTTCATCTGAAAGCATATAAGGTTCAACCTCTTCAATAACCTTTTCAAGATCTATATGGTTAAATTTTTCACGATGAAACTCCCATAAAGACTTTAAAGCTTTCTTAAAGGCGCAAAGTCCGGCATGATTATCATTCATCTCACACCAAAGGCCAAAATTAGCGGCCTGTCTTTGAGTTAAAACCAAGGCAAATAGACTTTGACGCCACGGGGATAGCTTAGATAAAAGCTCATAATATTGACTACCAAAAATCATTTTGAAAAAGCTCCAAAAATTTTACGAAAACGCTTGATTATCTCACTAAAAAAGTGTTTTATATATAATAAATTACAGCAAATTTATTAAAAACATAATTCGTTCCCTTTTTAAGCAAATTAAAAAACTGGAGCCCTACCTTATCTTAAATAAGATAAGGAAATTTTGTTTTGCTTAAACACTTTTAAACCTTTTGATTTAACATGATATCCGAAGACTACATCTCAGTAGAGGCCATCTCATCTACAAACAGAGGCCGACCTTTCTCTAAAAGAAACTGCATTTTGATCACCACAACTTTATGTGTAGCCTTAGGACTTTCTTTTATTGCAAATAAGCAATTTAGCGGTACCTATAATCAAAACAGCGACAATTTAGACCAGAATGAACCTATTGCCGGTTTTAATTTCTCACAAAGTGAAATTAATGAGCCTTTAACCGAGGCTTTTGGAATAGAACCACACTCTCAGGATACTGATAACATTAATGCCAATGGCAAAAAGGCATCAGATCTTGACAACTATGATGATACCTTACCGGAAAATGCCCTAGCTGATGCCGATTATGAAATGGATCAGCACGTAAGAGATTTAGCGGCAAAGGTAGAAAAAGATACTTCTGTTCAAAGGGAAGGCAATTGGCTTACAGAGGATGTACAAAAAGGCGATACTATTTCCTCTTTATTTGAAGATCTTAATATTCCAGCCTCTGTTTTAATGAATATACTTCAAAACAAGCAGGCTGCCGCTCAAATAAACCATTTAAAACTAGGAGAGCCAATTTCTTTTTTACTTAACGATGACAGTGCTCTTTTGGCTTTTGTAAAAACAATAGATAAAAAGAACCAATTACGTATTTATCGTAATGATGATAAAACCTCAAACTTTACCTATGCTATTGAACCTATTGGCGCTCATTTGAATGACAATGATGCCATACCGGATAAAGTTATAGAAAAACTTGATAAAGAAGACAAAACTGTAGTTGCTAAAACAAATATCCAAAATGAAAATGTATCTTCAAATAAGGCTGAAAATACAGATAATGCAAATGTAGTTGCTAAAACATCTAATGCCAAGGATGCATTTAAAAGTCGCGGTCGTCTAGTTTTAGTAACAATAGGAAAAGGAGAGGCTTTCTCAACTGCCGCTAATAAAGAAGGCATAACCTATGCAGAAATCAACCGCATTTTACAAATGTTCAAAGGCCGTATTCAATTTTCTCGCAATATACGAGCCGGAGATACAATGCGTGTGCTTTTCACTGATGACTCAAGCAAAGGAAAAATTGCAGCTGTTGAATTTAACTTAGCTAAAGGTGGAAAAATTGCCTCTTATTTAAACCCATCTGATAATAAGTATTATGACGAAAAAGGTCTAAGTTCAAATAAGAGTTCATTTAGACGAATCCCGTTCAATGCTAAAGTTCGTATTACCTCAAATTTCAACCCTGGGCGTAGACACCCTGTATTAGGCACTGTTCGCCCGCATAACGGTACTGATTTTGGTCTACCTGTAGGAACACCAATTGTAGCCCCTGCTGATGGAGTAGTTGACAAAGCAGCATATTCAAGAACTGCAGGCTATTATATAGTTTTACGTCACCGCGGTGGGTACTCCACAGTTTATATGCACCTGTCAAAGCTTTTAGTTAAGCAGGGACAAAGAGTCAAATTAGGGGCTAATATAGCTCGCTCAGGAAATACCGGCATATCCACCGGACCTCATTTACATTATGAGTTACGTATAAATGGCCGTCCTGTTAATGCAATGCGTGTAAACTTAGGCTCAAGAGATGTAGAGATCAATTCCCGTCAACGCAAGCGTTTTGAAAAGAGCATAGCTGAATACAAACGCGATCTACATCGTGATTCACTTATCGCTAAAAAATAGCCTTTAACTGCCGTCTTTTGACGGCAGTTTCTTTTCATTTCAAATAATTTTGCAAAAGCCTTTAACACATATACTAAATTAAAAAATCTGCTATCTATCCTTTTTTATAAACTGATCGCAAAATTAAAATTCATTCTTAAATTTAGCTTATCCTTGTGATAGATTTATTGAATAAACTACATTTTTTAAATCCTAGGAGGCATAATGCAAGAGAATAAACTTCGCGGCTTTAATACTGACCTTCAGGAAGTTGACGACCGCTACTCATGGATTAATGACATGATTAAGGCAAGACAGGAGCTTGTGCTTATGTATATGAAGCTACTTAATGTCTCCTTATCGCGCTCCTCAAATCGTAACGACGAATGTTATCCCTCTTATGAGGATGTGACAGCCTTTTGTGATCATTTAATTGATTATATTTCACATGGCCACTTTGACCTTTATCCTAAAATTATCGAGCTTATGGAAAATGCCTCCGGGCGTTCTTTATCTATCGCTAATAAGGTTATGCCTAAAATAGAAAATACTACAGAATATCTTATGCGCTTTAATGATAAATACGCAGAGGACTTAGATGAGAAAAAAATGACCTCACTTAAAGGAGATTTAGCGGAAGTCGGAAAATGTCTTGAATTGCGCTTTAGAAATGAAGATCGCCTGATTATTGGTTTAAGACTTATACATTCTATTATGAAATCATGATTACCCAATTAATTGGATAAACTTAACTCAAATAAATCTGTAACGCGACGAATACCAATTACTTCAATGCCATCTAATGCTTTGCGAGGTAAGTTATCATATGGGACAATAACTCTTGTAAATCCTTGCTTTAAAGCTTCCAAAATACGCTCTTGTCCAAAAGAAATCGGTCTTACCTCTCCGGTTAAACCTATCTCGCCAAAGCTTACTGTTTGTCTGTGAATTGGTACGTCTCTAAATGAGGATATTAAGGCTAAAGCTAAAGGAAGATCTGCTGATGTATCTTCAACCTTAACACCGCCTACTACATTAACAAATACATCTTGATCACCTAAATTAAACTCTGCATGTCGATGCAAAACAGACAATAGCATAGATAATCTTCCAGAATCTGTACCTAAAGACAAACGCCTTGGATTGCCATATTGAGTTACGTCAACTAGAGCTTGAAGCTCACATAATAGAGGCCTTGTTCCCTCCCAAATAACCATCGCAAGCGATCCAGGCGCAACATTCTCCTGACGATTTAAAAAAATTGCCGAAGGATTTTTAACCTCCACAAGACCTGCATCAGTCATAGCAAAAACACCTAATTCATTAACAGCTCCAAAACGGTTTTTATGACAACGCAAAGTCCTAAAACGCATATCATTTCCTGTTTCAAGCATAACTGAACAGTCAATGCAATGTTCTAAAATCTTAGGGCCTGCAAGAGATCCATCCTTTGTAACATGACCAACCATAAAGACAGCTATACCCGTTTTTTTAGCAAACTGAGTTAAACAAGCCGCTCCCTCGCGTACCTGACTTACAGAGCCTGGCGCAGACTCAATCCCATTTACATGCATAACCTGAATTGAGTCTACAACCAAAACAGCGGGCATCTCAGATATAGCTAAGGAACAAATATTATCTATTGATGTTTCTGCTGCAACTAAAACTTTTTGTGTTGGAAGGCGTAAACGATTTGCTCTTAATGCTACCTGTTGTAAAGATTCCTCTCCTGTGACATAAAGAACCCTCATATCTTCTGACAATTTACAAACCGTTTGTAAAAGTAAGGTTGATTTTCCAGCCCCAGGAGTTCCCCCTATGAGGACAACCGAACCTGGTACAATTCCTCCGCCTAAAACACGATCAAATTCCCTGTATCCCGTTTGAAGACGCTCTGTTTTTTTTATATCGACACTACTTAACGAAGTAATGCCAGTACCTGTAACACCGGCAAAACCACTTAAAGCTCGACTTGCGGCTTTAGCACCTGCATTAGGTGCTTTTTCCTCAAAGGTCTCACTAATAGTACCAGCCTCTCCACATTCAGAACAAATACCTTGCCATCTTGGAAATTTAGCACCACAGTTTAAGCAGACATAAACAGTCTTAGGCTTAGCCATTTAGATTTTGCTTCCCAATTTTAAAAGTAAAGTTACAGCACCAAGATCACAGTGATCTAAAGTACATGGGGCTTTTTCTCTTACTAATGGTTTGGCATGATAAGCAATACCGACACCTGCCTCTGCGATCATTTTAAGATCATTTGCTCCGTCACCTAAAACAATCACCTGATCTTTTTTTACCTGATTCCTTGCCATAAGATCTAAAACACCAAGACGCTTTGCCTCGGCGTCAACAATTGCACTATTTAAACGACCTGTAAATTTACCATCAATTATTTCAAGAGAATTTGCTTTTACCATTTCAAGCTTATATTTCTCCTCAAGCACGCATATAAGCTGAACAAATCCTCCTGAACAAATACCGCGAGAAAAATGCCCTAAAGTTATATCTAATAAACTATCAAGTCCAGGCATTTGTTTCATGATTGTTTTTACATCGTCAATAACATTAGCATCTCCCCCCTTAAGCATTGAAACTCGTTTTGTTAATGACTCAGCAAAATCCATTCCACCATGCATGGCTGCATTTGTAATAGCAGCAACCTTATCAAAAACGCCTACGCGTCTTGCTATCTCATCAATGCCCTCAATTAAAACTGAAGTCATATCCATATCAAGAACTAATACACCAGGCAAAGATAAGGAAGGGACTTTATCTAAATACAAAATATCAAAGTCATATAGCCCAGACATAACACATTCTTTTATGATCTTCTGGGCATTGTTACCTTCGATTTCATAAATTGCGCCTTTCGTATCGTTAAATTTTCCAGATACTTTGAAATTTAAAATTAAATTTGTGCTCTTTGCTAATTTATCTACACTTTCATCTAAATTAAAATCTTTCTGCGCACTTACAATATAAACATAGGGCATGGTTTATTCCTAAAAAATAATGATTTAAAGTTTGATGATAAAAGCTTTATGATCTCATCTTCATTTAAATTAAAAATGTGCATAAGATCTTTATATCCTAAAGGCACATAATCAAAATCATAATTTCTTTGATTTTTAAAATCTCCATCGCTTTCAAGCAGTATACGGTCTTTAGGAAGCGATTTCAAAAGAGCTATGCCCTTATTAGTTTTGAGATAATAAGGGGCAAAACTTAAGTAAAAACCAAGATCCAAATATCTATGTGCTAAATCCTCTGAAAAAGTAAAACCATGGATCATTCCAAATACATTTCCATGATAAGACTTTAAAAGTTTAATCAATTCACCGTGTGCCTTACGAATATGTAAGGAGATTGGCTTATTAAATTTACATGCCAAATCTAAATGCTTTTTTAATAGACTTGATTGCAAATCTAAACTAAGGCTCCCCTCTGTATCAAGGCCACACTCTCCTAAACCTAAACATAAAGGATCATTTATAAGAACATCTTCACTAAGATTAAGCGTATCGTCTTTTGCGTAAAGAGGATGTACACCTATAAGATATGGATTATGACAATTATTTGAAATCTCTTGATTTAAGGAAGAGTCTTCTTTTGAAACGGAAACTGACAGGGGAAGTATATGCCGCTCTTTAAAATTATTTAAAAGCCTCTTACTGTTAGGAAAGAGGCTTAAATGAACATGAGAGTCAATAAACATTAATGCTCACGAGTTGCACTAAAGGTAACCTTAGGATAACGTTCTTGTGTTAAAGAAAGGTTTACATTAGATGTAGCCAGATATGTAAGATTATCGCCACCGTCTAAGGCAATACCCTGAGGAACACGGTCACGCATCTCAGATAAGGCTTTATCATCACCTGTTAACCAACGAGCAGTAGTCACATTTACGTTCTCATAAATAGCATCTACGTTATATTCATGCTTAAGACGTGATACTACTACATCAAACTGCAGAACACCTACCGCACCTACTATAAGATCATTATTTATAATAGGACGGAATAACTGAACTGCACCCTCCTCAGACAACTGCATAAGTCCTTTTAGCAATTGCTTTTGCTTTAGTGGATCTTTTAAACGTATACGGCGGAAAAGCTCTGGAGCAAAATTTGGAATTCCGGTAAAACGCATGGATTCACCCTCAGTAAAGGTATCTCCAATACGCATAGTACCATGATTATGTAAACCAATAATATCGCCTGCCACTGCAGTTAAAGCCTGCTCTCGCTCACCTGCCATAAAAGTTACAGCGTCTGAAATTAAAATCTCACGGCCTAAACGAACATTATATAATTTCATGCCTTTGTGATAAGCACCTGAAACAATACGCATAAATGCAATGCGATCATGATGCTTAGGATCCATATTAGCCTGGATCTTAAAGATAAAACCTGAAAGCTTATCCTCTGAGGCTAAAACCTCACGATCCTCCGTCATACGGCTTAAAGGAGATGGAGCCCAGGAGGTAAGACCATCTAACATGCAATCAACACCAAAGTTACCTAAAGCTGTACCAAAAAATACAGGTGTTTGTGTCCCCTTTAAAAAATCCTCTTTAGAGAAAGGATTTGCACCACCTTTAACTAATTCCACCTCATCACGTAAATTAGATGCTATGTCCTCCCCTAAAACCTCATCAAGTTTAGGGTTATCAATACCGTCAATAATATTGCGATCCTGAATATGGAATCCCTCTCCTGAATGATAAAGAATAACCTTATCTTCAAGGATATGATAAACACCTTTAAAGGACTTTCCTGAACCTATAGGCCAGGTAATTGGAGCACATGAAATTTTAAGCTCGTGTTCAACCTCATCTAAAAGCTCAAGAGGATCACGGGTCTCACGATCAAGCTTATTCATAAAGGTTAAAATTGGAGTACTACGTAAACGAGTAACCTCCATAAGCTTGCGAGTACGCTCCTCTACACCTTTTGCAGCATCAATTACCATAAGGCATGAGTCTACTGCTGTTAAAACACGATAGGTATCCTCTGAGAAGTCCTCATGGCCTGGAGTGTCTAAAAGATTTACCATGCAGTTATTGTAAGGAAACTGCATAACAGAGGTTGATACAGAAATACCACGCTCTTTTTCCATATCCATCCAGTCAGACTTGGCAAAGGCTCCAGTTGAACCACGTCCTTTAACCTCACCGGCTCTTTGAATTACAGATCCAAATAATAGAACTTTTTCGGTAATAGTAGTCTTACCTGCATCAGGGTGAGAGATAATTGCAAAGGTACGACGCTTTGAAATCTCATTTAAAATTTTTTTATCAGCCATGAATAACTCTTAGATTATGCAAAAAGATTTCTGTACGCTCTTTTTGCAACTTAAAAAATTAAGATTGAGTGTATTATATTTAAACTTAAAATTGGTGGTTATTTTAGCGTATAAGTGCGGTTTGCTCAAATGATAGATATATTTTGTTTTACATTCAATAATAAAAAAAACACCTGTAAACTTACGCCACAGGTGTAAAAAACAAAAGTTTAGTCTTAAGATGTGTTTAATTCGTTTTACATTGTTACCACTCAGCTACAGAGCCATCAGGATGACGCCATACTGGGTTGTGCCAATTTACATCATGCTCTTTTGATGCTGCAATAATACGTTCTTCGTTAACCTCAACTCCAAGGCCAGGCTTTGTTAAAGCCTTTAGATAGCCGTCAGACATATCAAAGTCCTCAGGATTGTTAACATAGGTTAGAAGTTCAGCACCCTGATTGTAGTGAATACCCATACTTTGCTCTTGTAAAGCAGCATTCCAGCAAACCATGTCAATAGCCAGGCATGAAGCTAAAGCTACAGGCCCCAACGGACAGTGAGGTGCAATTGCCACATCATAAGCCTCAGCCATATTAGCAATTTTAAGGCACTCTGTGATACCACCTGCATGTGAGAGATCAGGTTGTAAGATTGAAACACCACGAGCTTCAAATACTCGCTTGAATTCAAAACGAGAATACATTCTCTCGCCTGCAGCAATAATGAGACTTGATCCATCAGCTAAATCTCTGTAATACTCGCAATTTTCAGCTAAAACAGGCTCTTCTATAAATAAAGGATGGCAAGGCTCTAATTCCTTCATCATAAGTTTTGCCATAGGAGCTGTAACACGCCCATGGAAATCAAGACCGAATTCAATATCGTCACCAAACTCAGATCTTATCTGCTCTGCAATACCAATTGAGTGCTTCAACTTCTTGTGAGTATCAATCATGCCAAGATCCTCACAACCGTTGAGTTTAAAAGTATCAAAACCAATCTCACGTAACTTATTTATACCAGCTATAACATCAGATGGACGATCTCCTCCAACCCAGCTGTAGGCTTTGATCTTATCGCGAACACGACCACCTAAAAGTTCTGTTACATTTACATTTAGGGCCTTGCCTTTAATATCCCATAAGGCCTGATCAATACCGGCAATAGCGGACATCATAATAGGTCCCCCGCGGTAGAAACGGGTACGGTAAAGCATCTGCCAAATATCGTTAATTCTTCTTGGATCCTGACCTATAATGTATTCAGCACACTCGTGAACTGCAGCCTCAACAGTTTTAGCATGCCCCTCAACTACAGGCTCACCCCAGCCGCATATTCCTTCATCGGTTTCAACTTTAACAAACATCCAACGTGGTAAGACACGATAAGTTTTAATATTTGTAATCTTCATATATCAAATCCTTTTTTATGACATCCCTTACCTTAAGCTAGAGATGTCAAAAGTAAAATTTCAAATAAAAATTTGTGAATTTAATTTATCAATTACATTCCTAATAAATTAGGGATAAGTAAGGAGAAGCCTGGCACAAAGCTATATAAAAGCGCACAGATAATTTCAACCATGATGAAACCTAAAAGTGCCTTTGATACACCTAATACAGGACGATTTGAAATACCGCTGGCAATGAACATACATGTTCCAAAAGGAGGTGTACACTGCCCCATTGATAAAACAAATACTACCACCAATCCAAACTGCACAGGATCAATTCCATAAGTTACAGCTAAAGGAGCTAAGATCGGACCTAAAATCAGAATAATAGAACCATTATCTAAGAACATACCTGCAACAATCATGATTACATTGATAATAATCATAAATAAAATCCAAGTATCACAGAACCCCATAAAGAATTCAGTGATCATAACAGGGATATTATAAATAGTTACTAAGTAGGCAAATACAGATGCAGTTGCAACTAGGGCCATTAAGTTTGATGTGGTAATAGCGGTATTCTTAGAAATTCTCCATAAGTCTTTAATGCTAATGTCTCTGTAAATAAACATACAAACAAAAACACCATAGAATACAGATACTACGGCAGCTTCAGTTGGAGTAAATACACTTGCGTAAATACCGCCTAAGATAATGACTGGCATCATTAATGCCCAGAAAGCACGCTTAAAGGTAAGCCAAACATTCGGAACCTTAAAGTCACTTCCTTTGGGGAAATTTTTTCTTTTAGCAACAATATAACAATAGAAGGCTAATGCTACGCCACAGAAAATTCCTGGAATAATACCGGCCATCAATAATTTAGAAATTGAAACACCTGTGATTGTACCGTAGATAACAAACACAATTGATGGAGGAATAACTACACCTAAGGTACCACCAATTGCTTGGACAGCTGCAGAATAATCCTTAGGATAGCCACGCTTTACCATTTCAGGGTACATAACACTACCAATTGATGCAGTAGTAGCCATTGAGGATCCTGAAATTGCAGCAAAGAATGCGCAAGCTGAAATAGCTACAATTGAAACACCACCTGCTATCCATCCAATAAGGGCATCTGCAAAATCAATTAGTCGTTTTGAAAGACCTCCATTACTCATAATATCACCTGCTAGCATAAAGGCAGGTACTGCAAGTAAGGAGAAAGAATCTGCACCTGAGAACATTCTCTGGGCAATTACTACATATGATAAATTAGGGTTTAAACCAATTGATACAACACAAGATAATGCCAAACTCCAAATAATAGGCACACCTAAAACTAAAGCTGCAAATAGTGTTATAAACAAAGAAAGCATTGCAATATCCATAATTTACTCCTTATTCATAACCTCTTTTAATTCTTCTTCCTTTGTTATCATCTGTCCTTTGGTCTTAGGATCTAAGATAATTCTTATCTGTTCACAAGCTTTTAAAAATAATGCAATTGTGGCTAAAACATAGCCTGAGAACACTATGTAATACATAATTATCATAGGAATGCGCATAGCTGGAGACTTTTGAACATATCCAACAGGGAAAAGATCAGTTGCGTATGAGGCAATTAAGATACTTGCAATCATGCCTACGATGGCGTGGAAAAAAGCTACTGTTGCACGACCACGAATTGATTTAACAACAGACTGAATAGCATCGATTTTAATCAGTTTATCTTTTGTTACAGCTATATTGATGCCAACAATAATAATAAATACAAATAGATATCTTGATAATTCTTCAGACCAAGGCAAGGAATAGAAAATTACATAACGAGTAAAAACTTGCAAAAAGATAATACACATCATTGCAAGTAGTGCTAAAGAAATGGTCCAGAGAAGTAAGGTTTGAAGCTTAGAAAACAAGCCTTCAATTTTTGCGAACATCTTATATCTCCAAAAGAGGCCCGTAGGCCTCTTAGTTTATATAAATATTTATTTAGATAGAGTTAAAGACTATTTTGTACTCTCAATAATCTTTACAATCTCAGGATATCTTGCCTTCTGCTCCTCTAAGAATGAGGCTACCTTAGTCTCAATTGAAGCCTTATCAGGACGAGTTAAGGTCATACCCTTAGAGGTTAAGTTAGAGATAGCAGCATCTGCCTGACGACGTTGCTCTTCACGCTGATAGGTACCAGCCTCTTTTGCAGCATCTAAAACAATCTTCTGTTGCTCAGGAGTGAGCTTCTGCATACTCTGAGCACTCATGATGATGAAGATAGCACTATAGTTGTGGTCAGTAAGAGCTAAATAACTATTAACCTCATTGATGTTATTACCATCTAGAACGGATATTGCATTCTCTACACCATCAATTGCCTTCTGCTGCAATGCAGTGTAGGCCTCACCCCAACTCATAGGAACAGGATCAGCTCCTAATGCCTTCCAAAAGCCCTGATGAACTTTTGAGTCAAGAACACGTAAGCGAATACCAGCGATGTCATCTGCAGTATTGATAGGCTTTACAGAGTTTGAGAACTCACGGAAACCTACTTCCCATACATCAAGGTTAACTAAGTTAATACCAGCATTGTTAATCTCATCGGTATAGTACTTAGTTAAAGGACCATTATTAGCAAAAAGCTTGTCAGCCTGCTCATAGGAGGTTACCAAGTAAGGAATATCAATAGCTTCAATATCAGAGATAAAAGAAGTCATTACAGACTGATTTACAGCACCAATATCTAATGTACCTAACTGGCAGTTTACAGCGTAGTCACTTGCGCTACCAACAGTACCATTATTGAAAACCTGAACCTCAACCTCTCCATTAGTTCTCTTCTTAACAAGATCTGCAAAATAAGCTAAGCCTTTTGCAACTGGTACAGTTTCAGGGGAATCGTGACCTACCTTCAAAACAATAGGATCTGCATTAGCAGCGCTTGCAACAGCCATAGAACAGGCTAAAGCAATAGACAATAGTACAGCATTTTTTTTCATCTTAATTCTCCTAAAATTGTTTATTTTTAATTATGAAAATTAGTTATTTTGTTAATATTTTGTAATTAAAGGATTTTATTTGTTAAGACATGATAATTACACAACACTTAAAAATCCTTGCCTAATGTCCATGTCTAACTTATGAGACAATAATAGTATTATTGTAGACAAAAATAAGATAAATTGATCACAAAATCCAAAATATTAAATATATTTCTATTAGGTTAGACAAATTTATTACAATTTAATCGAAAATATTAGATAATTAGCGCTTAGATACAAGTTATAAGGTTAACTTAAATATGTCTTTGTAAAATCTTTTAGTTAAATAAAAGTCTGAGGCTTATATGTCGTGTGCTTTATATAATGAACAAGTAGAAAAATCTCGCGTTCCTTCTTTAAATCGTTGTCTTGATATTTTGCGATATGTACAAAAGCATCACAAATGTACAAAATCAGATATAGTTTCAAACCTTAATATTCCAAGAAGCTCTGCCTACGTACTATTAGATGAAATGGAAAATCTTGGCCTTATAAAGATAAATGGCAGAAGCGAGGTACAACTTTGGATGACTCTTATAGATCTGGGAATTTCAGCACAAAAAAAATTAGATTTGCAAGAAGTTATTACTCCACATTTAAAAACTCTTTTAGAAAGTGTTGATTGTCTTGCGGTACATTTTGGAATTATGGATGGTTTAAAAGCCTTTTATGCAATAAAACTTGAAGCTCAGAGAACTGGAATGTCGATTAAATCAAGAGAAGGCCTTGAAATCTCATTAGTGCATGCAGGAATTGGAAAATGCATTTTAGCCTATCAAGAAGAAAATAAACGAGAAAGGATCTTAAAAAGACTTGATTACAGCAAATCTACAGCAAACTCTATAGATAGTGAGGATAAGTTACGACAAGAACTTGCTAATATAAGATTACATGGATGGGCCTTTGATGACAGCGAGGGCGAGGAAAGTATCAGGTGTGTTGCTGCGCCCGTATTTCACGAAAGGAAACTGTTAGGGGCAATATCAATTGTGGGTATGGTAAACAAATATACAAATGACGTTATACCATCAATTGTTGAAAAAACATTGCAATGTACAGCAATGATACAAAAAAGCCTTCTTGATACTCAAAAAAAATAAAACAACAAAATAAAAAGATAACTCAATTAAAACTTTCACAAATCGCCGTACTAAGGTTCAGTTATAAATTTTCTAGGAC
>CALFLJ010000041.1 GCA_937880335.1 uncultured Succinatimonas sp. | reverse complement strand
GCTTCTATATTCCACGTGACAAGGCAGGTCATGGTATTGAGTTAGACAGAGAGTACCTCGAGGCTCACAAGATCTAAACATAATAAAAGGTGGGACTTTTAAGTCTCACCTTATGAATAATTTTAATATCAATATACTTTATAAAGTTTAAGATCCATAAGGGGTTCATAATGAGAAATTTAAAAAAAGCATTTATTGCAGCATCAATTGCTTGTGCTATTTCTTCCTTTGCAACTCAGGCTGAAGAGTTAGTTTTACGTTTTGCTAATGTTTCTACACAATCCTCCGTTGAAGCAGCTCAGGTTTTTGTTGATGTTGCAGCAAAGGAGTCTAATGGAAGGCTTAAGATTGAACATTTCCCTAACAATATGCTAGGTGATGATCGTGTTGTTTTAGAGTCAACCTTAATGGGTGATATAGGAATGTGCCAGATTGCAACATCCGAATTAGCAACACTTGTTCCTGATATGAATATTTACGATGCTCCATTTATTTTTGAAAATCCTGAGGCTGCTTGGAGATTTGTAGATGGTAAGTATGGCAAACAAATTGCAGATGAGCTAGAAGACAGAAATTTAAAATTATTAGCTGTAGCTGATCTTGGTTTCCGTAACTACACAAATAATAAGCTCCCAGTTCGCGTTCCTGCAGATGTAAAGGGACAGAAAATGCGTGTTCTAAATAGTGATGTTCATATTGCTATGTGGAAAGCTTGGGGAGCAAACCCTACTCCTATGGCCTGGGGTGAGGTAATTCCAGGTTTACAGCAAGGAACAATTGATTCTCAAGAGCATCCTAATGTAGGCATGCTTTCAAATAGACTTTATGAAGTTCAGCATTATATTTCATTTACTAAGCATCTATTTACTGTTCAGCCTTTAGTTATGAATAAAGAGACCTTTGATAACATGGATGCTGAAATGCAAAATGCAATTTTAAAGGCCGCTGCTACTTATCAGGATGCTCAGCGTAAATTAAATACCAAGATTGATGCTTCTGCAGAGGCTGTTTACAAAGAATACGGTTGCGAAGTTGTCCACTTAACTGATGCAGAACGTGATCAGTGGATTAATACTGCAAAAGAAAAAGGTGTTTATGATTTAGTTAAGAGCTTGATGACTAATCCTGAGATTGTTGATGCTGTTTTGAAGGGTGAATTCTAAGCAGTTTTTAAGAGGGAATGTAAGTCAAGGACATTCCCTCCTTAATTTATTTTCTATTCCGTAAGAAATTTTACCTATTCCACTGTCCGAGTAAGCTAAATATGAAGTCTTTTACTAATTTTCTGAATAAGAATTTAGAAGAATACCTTTGTTGCATCCTGATGTTTTTTCTCTCGATGCTTCTTATTGTTCAAGTATTCTTCCGTTATTTTCTAGGTCAATCTTTAACATGGTCCGAAGAACTTGCCCGCTATATGTTTGTATGGCTTGTTTATTTAGGAGTTCCTTATGGATGCCTTTTAATGCGTCATATCAAGATTGATGCTGGTTTAATGTTATTCCCTAAATGCGTTAGAAAGCACGTTGTATTAATTGGTGAAATAAGCTTTTTTGTTTTAGCTTTGGTTGTTGCATATTATTCAGCTCTGTTTGACTATAAACAATTCAAAATTGGATTAGTATCTCCTGCTTTAAAAATTCCTATGTGGGTTATTTATCTTGCTCCGTTTGTAGGTTTTAGTTTAGCTGCAATACGTCAATTTCAGGTAATTGTAAAGAGCTTAAAAACTTTCAAGTCAGATGTTAATAATGTAGCAGATCAAGGAGTTGCTTAAGAATGATTTCATTTATATTATTTGGTCTTTTAGCACTATTTCTTATTTTAAATGCTCCAGTTGGTATTGCTATTGGAATTAGTTCTATCGGAGCTATGGTTTATGGTGGCACATCAAGTTTGATGTCTATCCCCCAGGCTTTAGTTAACAGTGTTGATTCATTCCCTCTTTTAGCTATTCCTTTATTTATTTTTGCTGGCGATTTAATGAGTGTCGGCGGCCTGTCTTCAAGAATTCTAATCGTATGTAATGTGTTCTTTGGTAGAATTTCTGGCGGTCTTGCAATTGTTACTGTAGTAGTATGTATGTTTTTTGCTGCTGTTTCAGGCTCTGCTACTGCAACCGTTGCAGCTGTTGGAACAATGGTTATACCTACTATGCTAAAAATGGGCTACAGTAAATCATTTGTTTTAGCTTTGATTACGACAGCAGGATCTTTAGGTGTAATTATTCCCCCTTCAATTCCAATGGTTATTTTCGGCGTTGCAACTGGCGCATCTGTAACCTCAATGTTTATGGGAGGATTTTTCCCTGGCATCTTAATTGGATGTGCTCTTATTGCTTATAGCTATTATTTCTCAAAGAAATCTGGAATTACAGGTGTAACAGATCCTTTAACCAAAGAGCAGGCTATTAAGGCAATTTGGGATGCTAAATGGGCTTTAATTAATCCAATCCTTATCTTAGGCGGTATTTATTTAGGTATTTTTACCCCTACTGAAGCTGCAGCTGTAGCCGTTGGGTACGCTTTAGTATGCGGTATTTTCTTCCACAAAGAGCTTTCGTTTAAGTTACTCGTCAGTGCTTTAAAGAGTTCATGCTCTACAACCGGTACTGCTATGATTATTATCGGTTTTGCAACTTCATTCTCTAAAGTATTAACTTTAGCTCATATTCCAGAACTTGTAGCTGAGGGATTATTATCCATTAGTACTAATAAAGTTATCATCCTACTTTTAATCTGTTCTTTACTTTTGATTGTAGGTTGTTTTATGGATGCAACTCCAGCAATCTTAATTTTAGGTCCAATTTTGTTACCTGTAATGAAATCTGTTGGTGTTGATGTTGTGCACTATGGTTTAATTTTCACCGCATCTGTAGCAATCGGTTATACAACACCGCCACTAGGTACGAACTTGTTTGTTTGCTCTCGTGTCGCAAACGAGCCTGTAGAGGTAATTTTAAAGGGTATGATGCCGTTCTTTGCAATATTGATTGGCTGTTTACTCATGATTACATTCATTCCACAAATTGTTATGTTCTTGCCAAACATGCTAGCTAAGTAATTGATAAGCACTAAAATTTGACATACGGCAGTTGTCAAAGTTTTTGGCATCAGACTTTTGTTTGATGCCATTTTTTATTTTTTTGCTAATAAAAGCAAATAAATCCCAAACTTTGTAGATCATAGTTTCTAATTTTTGACTATCTTCTT
>CALFLJ010000040.1 GCA_937880335.1 uncultured Succinatimonas sp. | reverse complement strand
CTAATAAGTATTACTAATAGCTAAATTAGCTTAATCATTTTCTTTATTTTTAAGCATAAAATATCAAATTATATTTACTTTAGTTATTTATTTGAAATTAGAACGACTTAGTTGTCAAAGTCTATACTTGTAACACAAACTGTAGAAGTCTTAATACAACCATAATTCAGCTTAAATATGAAGGTTAAATTCAAAATTCTTGTATATAAGTAACAACTAGATTTAAGATTGTATAAGTTTAGTTTCTTTCAATATTCTTTAAGTTAAGATTTAAACAATAAACTTATACATTATTCTTTTGCACCTGCCGTAATAGAGCATAAATAAGCCTTTAATTTTTTATGAAATCTATTTTCCCCTACTCTTTGAGCATTCATTAACAAAAGCCTACAATTTTCATAAAAGAACAAAAATTTTTTACAAATGAAAATTACTGTATAAACAAGACCACACTTAAAAAAGATTAATAAAGTTAAGATATTAAAGGCGCTAAAAATATTTTATGACCTTGGTATTTCCTTAAATAAAGGCCTTTTTAATTATTTGCTTATTAAAACTACTTAATAAAGTACCATATAAACTCATAAAAAATTCCTTAACGATCAAGATCACATTTGTTACTTTTTTTAGACAATAATTCTCATTATTTTCACAAATATGCGCCCTCTTACCTTAAAATTTGAAATTTAAGACTGTTTTATTTTATTAAGAAATAGAACAAAGAATTTTTAGGTTCTTGAATTTAAGCTACTTTAAGTCGACAATATTCCTAGATTAAGAAGGAGTGCCTCAAAAGGCGCTTTTAGTTTTTATTAAGCTAATTTTGGAGATCATCGTGACACGTAATATTATGCTCGTCCCCGCTGGAAACACCCAGGGCATATTTCCGGTAAGTTTAGGTTTAGTTAAAGCTTTAAATGATCATGGTACCAAGGCTGTTTTATTCAAGCCTTTTGCATGTTGCAGTAAAACTGCCTGCTCCACCTCAACCTGTGCAGGTGCAGCATTTGAGCAAATAGCCTCAGGCAACAAATCCGATGTTCTTCAGACCATTGTTGAGAACTACAATAAGTTGTTAGATGAATCCAAGGCAGAGATTGTAGTAGTTGAAGGTATAAGCGAAGCTCGCTTTGACAAGGATGAGTTAAATGCTGATATTTGTCAGGCCTTAGACGCAGATATTATCACCATCATCAATGGCTTATGCAAAAAGAGTAAGGCCTTTATCGACAATACCTTATTAAATTTTGGCAATGCAGGCAAACCCCGTGTTCTTGGTACTGTATTGTTAAATCGTGATGCCCCTCGCGACGCTCATGGTCACAGAAAGCTAGTTCTTTCAGGTTGCAGTAAGTGCTGCTCTGGTGCATCTTGCTCATGCGAGGCAAAAGAGCCGTGTGTTACTAATGTAATAGCTAAGATTGCATACAACAAGGATTGCTACGCTCCACGTGCCGGTGAAATTGCTAAATTCCTGGATGCCACTATTTCAGGTGATGAAAACAAGCGCAACTACATGGTTACTTTAAATGCAGCAAATGCCAAGGATGGCATGCTTTTAGTAACTGATACAGAGGTTGAGTCTACTGAGGCTTCCACTGTTGTAATCTGCGGTGGTGCAAGCTTATCTTTAGAAGGCAAGACTGTTATTTCAACTGATAAGTCAGCCTGGGCTGTTGCTGAGGCACTATCTGCAATGCCAGCTTTCTTAGCTTTTGACGATACTGAGCGTGTTGAACTCTGCGCTGCACACGGTGCGAGTGCTTTCCAAGAGAGTTTCTTAAAAGAATTAGCAAACTATGATAAAGACCGTTTACCTTTAATGTCACCTGCTGCTTTCCGCTATAAGTTAACCGCTTTAGCCCGTGCAGCCCATAAGCGCATTGCTCTGCCTGAAGGTGATGAGCCACGTACTGTAGCAGCTGCTGCTAAAGTTGCAGCCGACAATATTGCAGTTCCTGTACTCTTTGGTAACAAAGACAAGATCTTGTCTGTTGCAAAGGAGCAGGGTGTAACTTTAGGCGAAGGCGTTGAGTTCGTTGATCCTGAGGCAATTCGTAACAACTATGTAGATCGTTTAGTTGAGTTACGCAAGAAGAAAGGCATGACTCCTGAGCAGGCCTTAGAAATGTTACAGGACAACGTAGCCTTAGCCACAATGATGATTGAAAGAGGTGAGGTTGATGGTTTAGTTTCAGGCGCAGTTCACACTACCGCCAATACTATCCGTCCTCCACTTCAGATTATTAAGACCGCAGAGGGTGCAAAACTCGTTTCTGCTATCTTCTTTATGTTGATGCCAGAGCAGGTTTATATTTATGGTGACTGCGCCTTAAATATTAACCCAACTGCTGAGGAAATATCTGAGATTGCAATTCAGTCTGCTGATACAGCCAAAGCTTTTGGTATTGATCCTAAAGTAGCCATGGTTACCTACTCTACCATGAATTCAGGTAAAGGTGCTGATGTTGACTTAATGCGCGAGGCAACTGAACTTGTTCATCAGAAGCGTCCTGACATTGCCTGTGATGGTCCACTTCAGTACGATGCTGCTGTAATGCCTGATGTTGCAGCTCAAAAGGCTCCAAACTCACCTGTTGCAGGAAAAGCTACTGTATTTATCTTCCCTTCCTTATCAACAGGTAACACTGTTTATAAGGCTGTACAGCGTTCAGCTGACTTAGTATCAATTGGACCTATGTTACAGGGTATGAGAAAACCTGTTAACGACTTATCTCGTGGTGCTTTAGTTGATGATATCATCTACACTATTGCTGTAACTGCAATTCAGTGCACTCAAGCTAAATAAAAATAAATTTATTTAAGTTTTAAAAGGGAACAGGTATTTTTGCTTGTTCCCTTTTTAGATTGGAGATCTTATGCATGTTTTAATCCCCGGAGGTAGTGGTCTTGTTGGTCGTAGTCTTATCTCTTATCTGGCTTTAAAAAACTACAAGATCTCGGTTTTAACACATAAGAAAACTGTTAAAAAGAACTTAAATTTTCCTGATAGTATTGAAGTATTAAAAATTGGTGACCCCCTTCCTAGGGTTGATGCCATAATAAATCTTGCTGGCGCAAGAATTTCCACCTATCCATTAACTAAGTCCCGACTTAAGACAATTTTATCCTCTCGTCTTGATATGATCGAATATCTTTATGAAAACTATAAAGATAGAGACATATCTAAAATACATTTTCTACAGGCCTCAGCTACAGGACTTTATAAAAGTGGCAATAACGCTCCTTATCTGTGTGATGAAAATGGAGATATTGATAATAATGACTATTCTTTTATGTGTAAAAGTATTGAAAGAAAAGCTTCATTACATTTCTCTAATGTCACATTTCTAAGGCTTGGGGTTGTTTTAGGAAATGGCGGAGGACTAGTATCTCTTCTAAAATTCATACCAAGAATAAAAATATTGGGCCAAACTAACTATGTACCATATATTTTAAATCAAGATCTTGCATATGCCTTAGAGCTCATATTAACCAGAAAAGTTTTTGGTACCGTAAATCTTTGTTCTGATAAATATCTAAAAGTAAACGAAGTTTTAAGTCTAGCTCAAAAAAATCATCCTAAATTTACACTTAAAATTCCTGGATTATTTTTAAAGCTAGACAAGCGAGGGCAATTACTTTTAGTTAATCAAAAAATAAAACCGCAAAAGCTTTTAATTTACGGTTTTAATTTCTCACAAACCCCAATTTTGTGAGCTTGACTGCAATAATAATTTTTTTATTATTGCAATATCGCAAACGGTTACGATTAGATCTAAAATACACATAGAATAATTTGAACCCTTAAAATAAATTCAGAGAGGACAACTATGTTAGAAGAGCTTAAGAAAGAAGTATTCAAAGCTAATCTCGAATTACCAAAACGCAATTTAGTCACCTATACCTGGGGAAATGTCTCAGGTATCGATCGTGATGCAGGTCTTATGGTAATAAAACCCTCTGGAGTTGAATACGAAGATATGACAGCTGATGATATGGTAGTTGTCGATCTTAAGACTGGCGAAAAGGTCGAGGGTGATCTAAATCCATCTTCTGATACAGATACTCACTTAGAGCTTTATCGTGCCTCTAAAGATATTATGGGCGTTGTACATACCCACTCACGTTATGCCGCATCCTTTGCCCAGGCAGGTCGTGATATTGTTGCTTTAGGTACCACTGGTGCTGATTATTTCTATGGTCCAGTTCCTTGCACCCGCAGAATGACCGAAGAGGAAATAAAAGGTGCTTATGAACTTGAGACTGGCAAGGTTATTGTAGAAACCTTCAAGCAAAGAGGAATTGAGTTTAAGGATGTACCTGCATGCTTAGTAAATTCCCACGGTCCGTTCACCTGGGGCAAGTCACCTGCTAATGCAGTTTACAATGCTGTTGTATTAGAGGAGTTGGCATTCATGGCTTTCCATACCATGATGTTAAAACTCTGTGGCGAAATCGATCCTATGCAGCAGGTTTTACTTGATAAACACTATTTAAGAAAACATGGTAAGAATGCTTACTATGGTCAAGGTAATACCTCTAAAGTTCACACACTCTAATTATAGTTTTTTTACCACAAGTAATGCTTGTTGGTTTTATGCCAACAAGCTTTTTTATACTATATGAAAATTTAGTTTGCATATACGTTTCATAAGCTCAGGCTTAATCCTATAAAAATATGGATATTATAATTAATGTTATTTGCAATAAATACATACAATTTAACATCTTTTATCCATACTTAAACACATAAATTTAAATCTATAGATCAGTTAACTTTTTTATGATAATTTTTTGCAAAAATAGCCAAAATTACTTATTGAAATTTAAAATAAAAAAGTAAAAGCACGGTCCGAATGGACTCCCTGTTTTTAAAGGGATTGAGACCTATTCTTCTGATCACGTTCACGCATTTATAATTCCGGTCCGAATGGACTCCCTGTTTTTAAAGGGATAAAACTGTTAGAAGCTTTAAATTGAATAGAGAAAAGTAAAGAAACATATTTCGATGAATTTTCTACACTAAGGACATAGATAAATTCAAGCGCTCATAAAATCTAATAATAGAAAAGAATTGCTGCTACAAAATCGCAGAGGAATTTCTCTACCTGTAGATAGATCTACAAATCAAGCATCGAAAATAAATAGAGATAAAATAAAAAGGAAGGAATAGTAATATCTGTTTAATTTAATTGAATTTTCAAAAAGGGCTTTAGTAAACAAAGCCCTTTCAAAACATACTTAAGCTCTAACCTCAGTACTGTCGGCATCAAACTCGTGATCTAAGCCTTTAATTACCGGCTTTCCCTGCTTCCAGAAAGGAGAGAGTTTACGCAGATTTTCAATAATTGATGGCAGAACCTCAATTGTCTTGTCAACCTCCTCCTGTGTGGTAAAGCGGGATAAGGAGAAGCGGATAGTACCATGAGCAGCTGAGAATGGAACTCCCATAGCCTTCATAACATGGGATGGCTCTAATGACTCAGATGAACAGGCAGAACCTGAGGATGCTGCAATACCGTACTCATTTAACATAAGTAAAATTGCTTCACCTTCGACATATTTAAAAGCCACATTTAAAGTATTATCAGTACGTGAGGTTTCATCTCCTGTTACAAAACACTCAGGAATTGCACTTAAAATACCTTTTTCTAATCTGTCACGTAACTCTTTGACTCGGGTTGAAACAACAGCTAAGTTCTTTTTAGCAAGCTCGCAGGCTACACCTAATCCAACAATATAAGGAACATTCTCTGTACCAGCACGGCGACCGCGCTCCTGATGCCCCCCCTTCATGAAAGGAACAAATCTAGTACCACGACGGACATAAAGTACACCAATGCCTTTAGGAGCATGAATCTTGTGACCTGAGAATGAGAGCATATTGATGTGAGTGCTCTTTAAGTCTACAGGAATCTTAGAGACAGCCTGTACAGCATCGGTGTGGAACATTACACCATGACGGTGGGCAATCTCGGCAAGCTCAGGAACAGGATAAATATTACCAGTCTCATTATTAGCCCACATAATAGAGGCTAAGGCGGTTCTTTCAGTCAATAAGGACTCAAACTCATTTAAATCAAGATCACCACTCTTGCTTACGGTTAAATACTTGACACTTGCTCCATGAGTAGAGAGGAAATCACAGGTCTGCATTATGGCAGGGTGCTCAACTGGAGTTGTTATGATCTCATCCTTACCACGCTGAGACCATAATGCTGACCATAAGGCTGTATTGTCAGACTCAGTTGCACATGAGGTAAAGATAATCTCATCAGGATATTCTGCACCTAAGAAATCAGCTACCTGTTCACGAGCTTTCATAATAGCCTTCTCAACTGGAACTCCATATCCATGCTGAGATGATGCATTACCAAAGTAGACATTAAGATAAGGTAACATTGCCTCAACTACTTGTGGATCGATTTGAGTTGTCGCATTGTTATCAAGATAAATGCCGCCTAAGCCTGCACCTAAATTATTTGTATCCATTTTTTTCCCTTATCTTGTCAAAACTTTAATGGCACGTCCGGTACCGTCAGATAACTTCTTGGCAATAAAGTCTAAAGTCATATCTCTCATCATACCCTTAGATGCCGGACCTTCTAACTTAACAACGACGTCGGTACCACTTATAGTATCTAATTCAACCTTAGAACCATCTTCCTCAAGTCCCTGAGAGATTTGCTTTAAAATCTTCTCACAATCATTATAAATTGGAGAGGTACGGGTCTTCTCATCTACAGCAGCTTTAACAGCAGCGGCAGCTGCAGAAGCGGTTGAAATTGTGATAGATGGGATTGGAGTTGGAACATAACCTGGGCGAGGTACGCCACATTTTTCAAGATCAACCCAAACCTCGTCTATGATCTCCTCAATACGCATACGGCAAGAACCGCAACCACCACCGGCCTTGGTATAATTGGTAACCTCTTCAACAGTGGTCAAATGGTTTTCCCAAACAGCTTTTTTAATCTTATTAATACCGACACCAAAACAATGGCATACCAGTTCACCGTCATCATGAGAATTTTCATAAGTCTGACCATGGTAATTGGCAATTGCGGCATCTAATGCCTCGCGTCCCATGACGGAGCAGTGCATTTTCTCAGGAGGAAGACCACCTAAGTAATCTACTATATCCTACCCATTAGCATCTCAGTTAAAGCTGAAGAAGATGCGATAGCAGAGCCACAGCCATAAGTCTGAAAGGCTGCATCTGTAATAGTATCAGTGACAGGATCAATCTTTAACATTAGACGTAATGCATCACCACAAATGATAGAGCCTACGTCACCTACACCGTTGGCATCTTCAATAACGCGAGCATTGCGTGGATGTAAGAAATGATCTTTAACTTTATCAGTGTAATCCCACATAAATGTGTTCCTTTATTTTCAGTTTCTTTATATTTTCTTTAAAATCTGTGCCTTCAAGGCTAAAGCCTCACGTTGAGGAAATTCTTTTTTTAAAACCAAGGAGGACTGGCACGGTCCAAAATTTCTGGTAATTTCCTCTATAAATGCATGGAGTTTCTGCACGCAAGAAAAAGCAGCTCTTACTAAATGGGTA
>CALFLJ010000039.1 GCA_937880335.1 uncultured Succinatimonas sp. | reverse complement strand
CATTTAACTGCTCATAATAGGTATAAGTTACTCTATCAAAAAGCTGCTCATCCTCAGGAGATAAAACCGGGACACTATCGCCTCTAAAATATGAACCTGTCATTGCAATAATCTGAGCTGAGGTTGTTGACATAAGTGTATGAATAACACTACCCAAACGATTCTCAGCATCCTCAGATACGTGATGAAATTCATCAATTGCAATAAGTGCATCATTAAAGACGGATTTATCGTCTACCCTGTCAAAAAAATATGTCAAAGTAGCATGAGAGCAAAGAAGATAACTTGCATTGGGATCTTCTAAAAAATCCAGTGCCCTTTGAACTTTTTGACTTTCTCCACCAGGGGTACAGAGGTTATATATAGGATTAAGTTTCCAATCTGCAAAAAATCCGTGCTCCGTAAGTTTGGTATCGGAAAAACTTGAGCCAATAGCAATTTGAGGCACTGCTATAATGACCTTTTTAATTCCCTGATTTATAACCTTATCTAAAGCTAAAAACATTAGAGCTCTAGATTTTCCACAGGCTGGAGGGGCCTGAATTAACAGATATTTTGAATGTCTTTTAGCAAATGCACGGGCTTGCATCTCGCGCATGCCCATACTATTTTCTTTAGTACTATTTCCTGTTTTTGCAAAAGTATATTGTCCAATATTATGGACTTCTACTTTAGCTCTAGTATCTGTCATACTATCTCCAAGTATTTATAGGATAAGCGCATGAAAAGTAAAACTGTGCCTCATAAAGGCTTTTAAGATCACCTAAACTTATTTTTCTCTTTTGTAAGTTTCACGCATGTATAAATCAAGTAAGAAAGATAAGCGCTCCTCATCATCCTTAAACGGCTCTTCTCTATAGGCCTTTTCAACTGCCATATCAAGATTATAGTGAGCCTCTTTTAATTCTTCAGGCATTTTTTGTGGATTATACATATCACCTAAAGGGATAGAATTACCTTTCAGGCGAGCTCTGATAATTCTAATCTGTTTGGCTAAATTTTCTATTTCTTTTTTCTCATCTTCAGACACATTTGGCCATACAAAAGTATTGAAAGTTAAATCTCTAGAATATCTATATCCTGTACCAAGTCTGCCTGAAGTTAATTTCATCCATACCATATGCATTCGAGATGTTAAGATTGCAAAATCATAATGCGTTGCATTCGGTAATATAAATGCTAGATTATTTATAATGGTATCTGATTTTACAAAATCCATAGGTACATAATAACGGTTCTCAGCTGTAACAGCAGGAACAACCAGTGCTGTTTCAGGATTATTCTGTGATCTAAATGACCAAGGGATATCTCTTAACTTATAAGCATCTCCAGTTTTAGTTTGACAGGAACGCCATGCTCCACATTTATTTACTCTTTCAACAATTCCAGGTATTTTTGACCACTCATCTCTTGACTTATCTGTAAGCCATAAACAATAACGAAACTCACTTTTCATAAGTTCATCACTGCCAATAAATTTTTTTATAAAAGGCCTAGCCTCAGGATATTTATCAAGAAACTTTTGTCCCTCGATATATTCAAAAATCAGATTTCCGTGATCAGCAGCTTTATTTCCAAACACTAAGTTATTCTCTGCAGATAAAGCTTTGCTTTGTTTCTTTATAATAACTGGCTTATCACAGTTTAAAAGATAAGGGGAAATATGTTTGCATCTTACAATATTAGATGTTTTTTCTTTAGGATTAAAAACTCTAAGGTAAAGATTTTCGCTTTCATTGTATGAAAATCCTACAATAATACAGGTCACACCAGCTTTACCGGCGGCATCATTTGTCCAGGGAAATGAGGTATATGCAAAGTTAATTTTAATTCCTTTTTCAAATAACAAGCCCCAAAGTATATTTACCTGCACACCTTGACAGATAGAATTGGTTGATACAAAAGCTGTTTCTATATTTTTGTTTTCAAGCATATAGTCAGATGCTTTTACAAACCAAGCTGAAACAAAGTCAACTAAGCCTAATTTATATTTAGGAGGATAGCAGTCCTGCAACCATTTTTTCTGCTCTGCTGTTGTAAAAGTCGTACCACCGAAAGGAGGATTACCTAAAATATATGAACACTCACTTGCAGGAAGAATGGTATTCCAGTCTGTGGTAAGAGCATTTGCATTTACTATGGTGGCTGAGGTTTTCAGAGGTATGGACTGAATATTTGAACCAAATCTTGCATTGGTCTCCTTATTCATTAGATGTTGCATGAGCCACATTGAAACATGAGCAATCTCAGAAGGCCAATCCTCAATTTCAATTCCATAAAACTGATTTATGCTTATATAAGAATCGGTAAAAGCACCTTCATTTATATAACTTAAAACCTCATTTTCAAGTTTTCTTAACTCTTTATATGAGATTAAAAGGAAGTTTCCGCAACCACAGGCCGGATCTAAAAATTTCATTTTGCCTATACGAGATAGGAAATCTTTAAATACTTGCCGGCGCTTAGTTTCAAGCTCTATGGCCTTATTGCTCCAATATCTAAAGTCTCCTGAGATAGTTATTCCCTCATAGGAGGAACGGGCTCTTTTCATCTCAGGCAGGGCTTTTATTTCTTCCTGAAGATAAGCTGTATCTTTCTTTAATTGCTCAAACTCTTCATATAGCTTATCTAAAAAAAGCGGTTTTATTATCTTTAAAATATTTTCCTCAGAGGTGTAATGAGCACCTAGGGTTCTTCTGTCATCTTTATTCATAGCCCCCTGGAACATTGAGCCGAAGATGGCAGGGGAGATTTCATGCCAGGCTAAGCGTCCACAATCAATTAACTGATTGCGGGTTGCCAAATCAAATTCTGGAATAAACCCCGAATCTTTAAATAAGCCACCGTTAACATAAGGGAAAGCCATGATCTTTGCATCAATCACATGACCTTTTAGCTCCAGTTCTTTTTTTAATAATGGCCTATTTTCATTTTTAGTATTTAAGATCATGAATAGATCTTCAAAAAAAGTTCTGGCATTAGCTCCATGCTTATCAACGAAAGTATCAAAGGCGTTGGTAAACATATTACTGTTAACAGAACTAAAGATACCTGTATCCTCAGCAAAGAAGCAAAATAGAATTCTTCTGATAAAAGAGTTCAATTTATGCATATCACAAGGCTCAATAGAGTTGTGTCTAGCTAAGGTATCTAAAAGTCTTGTTAATTTTAAACAAGCCTTTTTATCAGCCTCCTGATTTGAAATAATTTTCTCTCTTCTACCATCTTTCATAGGTAAAAGAAAAGAGTAATTATCAGGTAAATCGTCTAGATCAAGAGAGAGGCTGTCGTTTAATACCAAATCATATAAACATAGACTTTTAGCACTACAGCAGATAATAAACTGGATTTTATTTTTCTTGCTCTGAACTTCTTTTAACTGTTTTACTTTCTCAACAGAAGGGACAACATCCTCATCTTTTTTTAAGAATCTAAAGTATGCCCTTTGGCAAATAGCTAAATCAGGACGTTCCATAGAAGGATCAATATCCTCTGATGCGATATTATTTGTTCTATTATTTAATACCGCCTGTTCTACAGAATTTGAAGCTGTACCATATATTTTTAGCAATTGTTTAAAGAATTTTATAGGGTCCCAATGTTGTTTCATTGATTGAACTAAATCATATACTTGTACAGATAATTCTTGTTCTTTAGCCATTTTATTATCCTATTTATACGCTTAACTCTATCTATTATATGGTACTAGTCTAGAAACTTAACAGTTTTTATATTTTTTTGTTGGTTATAACGACAGCACAAACCAATCAAGAAAAGATTGAAAAAGATGCAAAGTTTGATGGTTTTTACTGCGATGCCAATAATCTCTTTAAAAATGAGTGTTCCACCCAACAGATTGCAGCTATTGGAGCTAGACAATGGGAGATCGAAGAGTGCTTTAGAATTATGAAAACTAGCCTAAGGTCTCGTCCTTTCTATCACAACAAAGACTCTCGTAATATTGCCCACTTTATTACCTATTTTATGACATTAGAGCTCATTAAAGGTATTGAGCAAAAGGTTGCGCAACAAGTCGGAGCTCATAACATATATCCTAATGGAAAATAAACTACAGAAGAGTTATTACAGGCAATAAAAGATATTGAACTAATAAGCGTAGAAAAAAGACAAGTATTTCAACCTAGTTATAACAATAGCGAGACCATTAGCGAACTATTGAGGATATTTGATATGGAACAATTTGGTATGCAGGTGGTAATGAAAGGTACCTCAAATGGGTTTACACAGATTCTATTTCACTCTCTAAAAATAAATTTTTAGGTGAGGTGATTTAATACATTTAAAGATGACCTTTAGCAGAAATGATCGTTAACTATAGCTTTAAGTTGTGTGGCAATTTCTGAAAAATTTCTATTTAAATCAAGCGTCTTTACACTTACCTTGCTACCTCCTATATGGTAGCAATTATTCGGCTGAATGGCCTCATCAGTCGTAGCATATAA